>NZ_KI260408.1:154032-178162 GCF_000468015.1 Ruminococcus callidus ATCC 27760
CGACAGATGCGTCGTCAAATTTTTCGTCAGATGCTCTTTGTGCGGTATTGCCTCAGTTTACATGGTTGCCCAAGCATGTGTTTCCCCAGAAACGGAGTTATCTTATGAAAACAACTATTATCGGATTCCCCAGAGTGGGCAGTCTGCGGGAACTGAAATTTGCCAGCGAAAAGTATTTTCGCGGAGAGATTTCCGCAGAAGAATTGCAGAACACCGCAAAAGAATTGCGGAGCACCCATTGGCAGCTACAACAGGAAAATGGAATCTCTCTGATTCCTGTCAACGACTTTTCTTTCTATGACAACATGCTGGACACCGCCGTTCTGCTGAATGCGGTTCCGGAACGCTATCGTGCTCTTTCTCTGTCGCCGCTGGACACCTATTTTGCAATGGCACGTGGCTATCAGGGCGAACACGGTGACGTAAAAGCATTCGCAATGAAAAAGTGGTTCAACACCAACTACCACTATATGGTGCCGGAAATTGAGGACACCACAGAAATTCGCCTTGCCGGCGAAAAGCCTTTTGCAGAATATGCAGAAGCAAAGGCACTGGGCGTTCCGGCAAAGCTGGTGCTGATCGGACCGTTTACATTCCTGAAGCTGGCACGATTCACCGGTGAAAAGACACTCTCTGACTTTGTAGAAGATACAGTCAAGGCATACTGCGATTATCTGGCAAAGCTGAATGAACTGGGTGTTGCATGGGCTGAACTGGACGAACCGTATCTGGTAAAAGATCTGTCCGCAGAGGATATTGCTCTGTTTACCCAGATTTACAAGACTGTCTTGGCGGCAAAGGGCAATGTCAAGGTGTTGCTGCAAACATACTTCGGCGATGTGCGGGACTGCTATTCTGAGATCACAGCACTGGACTTTGACGGTATTGGTCTGGACTTCACAGAGGGAAAACAGACGATGGCACTGGTACAGAAAAATGGATTCCCCAAGGAAAAAATTCTGTTTGCCGGTGTAGTAAACGGAAAAAATATCTGGCGGAATTCCTATGAGAAAACCCTGAAAATTCTGGAACAGCTGCGTCCGGTTTGCGGTGAGATCGTACTGAACACCTCTTGCTCTCTGCTGCACGTTCCGTACACGCTGCGAAACGAAACCAAGCTGGCGGAGAGCTATCAGAAGCACTTCGCTTTTGCAGAAGAAAAGCTGGAAGAACTGGCAGAACTATCACAGATCTGTGCTTCTGCACAGCCGCAGGCGACAGAGGCATATCAGAAAAATCAGCAGTTGTTCTGCGAGGACAGACATTGCAGCAATGCAGAAGTACAACGAAAAGTTGCAGCCTTGACAGAAGCTGATTTCGTTCGAAAGCCGGCTTTTGCAGAACGGGAAAAGATTCAGCAGGAAACATTTCAGCTGCCGCCACTGCCTACCACAACTATCGGTTCATTCCCGCAGACAAAGGAAGTCCGTGCCAATCGTGCTGCATTCCGAAAGGGCGAGATCTCCGAGGAACAATATGTAGATTTCAACAAGAAGCAGATCGCAGACTGCGTGGCATTGCAGGAAAAAATCGGTCTGGACGTGCTGGTACACGGGGAATTCGAACGAAACGACATGGTAGAATATTTCGGAGAGTGTCTGGAAGGCTACCTGTTCACTGAAAAGGCTTGGGTACAGTCCTACGGCACACGCTGTGTAAAGCCGCCAATCGTCTGGGGTGATGTCAGCCGTGCAAAGCCGATGACTGTAAAATGGTCTGTCTATGCCCAGAGCCTGACAAAAAAGCCGATGAAGGGCATGCTAACCGGACCGGTCACTATTCTGAACTGGTCATTCCCGCGGGAGGACATTTCCTTGCAGGATTGTGCGTATCAGATCGGACTTGCCATTCGGGAAGAAGTACTGGATCTGGAGAAAAACGGTATCCGCATTATTCAGGTAGACGAAGCTGCTCTGCGGGAAAAGCTGCCTTTGCGAAAATCTGACTGGAAAACAGAATACCTGAACTGGACAATTCCGGCATTCCGACTGGTGCACAGCGGTGTAAAACCGGAAACACAGGTGCATACCCATATGTGCTACAGCGAATTCGCTGACATCATTCAGGACATCGATGATATGGACGCAGATGTCATTACGTTCGAAGCCAGCCGTTCTGATCTGACGATTCTGGACGTATTGCAGGAGAACCACTTCCGCACCGAAGTTGGCCCCGGCGTGTATGACATTCACTCCCCCAGAATCCCTACCACTGCGGAAATCAAAACGGCAATTTCCAAAATGCTCTCCCGTATTCCGAAAGAAAAGCTTTGGGTCAATCCGGACTGCGGTCTAAAAACCAGAGGTATTGCTGAAACAGTACCCAGCTTGGAAAACATGGTAGAAGCTGCAAAAGCTTGCCGATAAGCTATTTCCCATTCTGAAAAGTGCTCTTTATAGTGTAACCAAATTGCAAAACAGCGGCAATCCGTTTTCTTCGGATCGCCGCTGTTTTGTTTGCTGTTATTTTATGGCAATACCGTGCAAAGTCGCCAGACGCTATTTGTGTGGTATTGCCTTATGTTAACGTTTGATTGTCTTAGATGTCGTTCCGCAGAATGTCGTCCAGAGATTCCCGCTTCACTGCCAGTCTGTCTTCGCCGCCCTTTACAAAAACGACTGCCGGCTTCTGGAGGCGGTTATAGTTCGATGCCATGGAATAATTATAGGCACCAGTTGCACAAACCGCAATAATATCGCCTACTTCGCAAGGCTGAATCTCCATATTTTCGCCGATCAGGTCGCCGCTTTCGCAGCACTTTCCGGCAATAGTTACCTTTTCAGTTTTCGGCTGTCCTGCCTTATTGGCAACCAGTGCATCATATGCAGATTGATACAGGATATAACGCGGGTTGTCGCACATGCCGCCATCGACAGAAACATAAGTACGGATATTCGGAATCTCTTTGATGCCGCCTACGGTGTACAGGGTAATGCCTGCCGGAGCCGCAATGGAACGGCCGGGTTCGATCAGGATAAACGGACGCTTTACATCGTGCGATGCACAGAAACCGTTGATGACCTTTGCTACCGCTTCCATATATGCATCATACGGCAGCGGGTCGTCTGCTTCAGTATAGCGGATACCGAAACCGCCGCCCAGATTCAGATCTTCTGCTTCGTAGCCCAGTTCTTTCTTCAGCTTTTCAATGAATTCCATCATGACTTCTGCTGCTGCCGTAAAGCCCTGTGTATCCAGAATCTGCGAGCCGATATGACAGTGCAGACCGCGAAGCTTCAGATTCGGGTAAGAAATCGCTTTCTTGACTGCTTCATATGCTTCGCCGGTTTCCAGTGCAAAGCCGAACTTGCTGTCAATCTGTCCGGTACGGATAAAGTTATGGGTGTGTGCATCTACGCCCGGCTTGATGCGGAGCAGGATCGGGGCAGTCAGATGCTTTTCTGCTGCCAGCTGGTTCAGGTGCTCCATTTCATAGATGTTGTCCACAACAATTCTGCCAACGCCGTAATCCAGTGCCATGTTCAGTTCTTCTGTGGTCTTGTTGTTTCCGTGGAAGCAAGCCTTTGTCACGTCGAAGCCTGCCTGCACTGCGGTGTACAGTTCCCCGCCGGAAACCACATCGATGCCCATATTTTCGGACTGCATCACGCGATAGATCTCCTTGCAGGAAAATGCCTTGCTGGCATAGCAGACCAGACCCTGTCCGTCATAGTATGTGTCGATGCTTTTCTGGAATGTTTTGCAGTCCCGACGAATCATGTCCTCGTCCATGACATACAGCGGTGTACCATACTTCTTTGCCAGTACAACGGTGTCTACGCCGCCAATGGTCAGATTTCCGGACGCATTTACCCCCAGATTATCAGATACAAACATGTTTATACTTCCTTTCTGCATTGCTTTTATGAACGCGGTATCGCGGTGAAAATACTCCCGTTCACCCCGCAGATCATTCTTCGGTTTCGGAGGCGATTTCTTCCAGAACGCCCTGTACTTCTGCAACGCCCTCCCGCGTCACTGCGGAAAAAGGGATCACATGAATCTGTGAGAAGTACGGAATTTCTGTTTCAAATGCCTGCATGCGTTTGGTACGTTCTGTCTTGTTCAGTTTGTCTGCTTTGGTCAGCACAATCAAAAACGGCAGTTCCGATTCTACCAAGAAATCGATCATCTGCAAATCGTCTTTAGAGGGTGCGTGACGCATATCGATCAGTAACAGGATCAGACGCAAGTCCCGATCTGCACCGAGATAGCCCGAGATCAGTCCGGACCACCGTTCCTTTTCCGACTTGGCAACCTTAGCATAGCCATAGCCGGGAAGGTCAACGATCGTCAAAGGATCCAGACGGTAAAAGTTGATTGTCGCTGTTTTCCCCGGAACAGCACTGACTCTCGCCAGCGATTTCCGCTGAAAAATTTTATTGATCAACGTAGATTTTCCCACGTTCGACCGTCCTGCAAAGGCAATCTCCATGGAATTGCAGGGCGGTATCTGTGAGAATGTCCCGTAGGACGCTACGAATTCTGCTTTTTGAAACTGCATGGATTCTTCTCCTTTTTATACATGGCACAGTTCCGCAGTGGCTGTCTGTGCTTCTGCGGCTGGTTCTGCCGGTACCAGTGCCGTATTCAGCACAGTGTCCAGCGTTTTTGCCGGCACAAATGTGACATGTTCCCGCACGGTTTCGTCTACTTCCTCCAGATCCGGCAGGTTTTCTTCCGGAATAATCACCGTGTGAATGCCGGCTTTATAAGCTGCCATGGATTTTTCCCGCAGTCCGCCGATGGGCAGCACCTTGCCGTGCAGGGTAATCTCCCCCGTCATCGCGATGTCCCCCCGCACCGGTCTGCCGGAAAGAGCGGAAATAATCGCGGTTGCCATGGTAACACCTGCCGAGGGACCGTCCTTGGGAACAGCTCCCTCCGGTGCATGAATATGCAGGTCACACTTGGTGTGGAAATCTTCCGGAATGCCGTACTGCTTTGCCACGCTGCGAGCATAGCTGACCGCAATTTTGGCACTTTCCTGCATTACGTTGCCCAGTGAACCAGTGTACTCAACTGTTCCCTTGCCGGACATCACCAGCACTTCCATGGGCATCAGCACGCCGCCGACAGAAGTCCATGCCAGACCGTTGACTACACCGACAGTATCTTCATGGCTCTGTTCGTCCGGTCGGAATTTTGGGATTCCCAGATATTCTTTCAGGTTGACTTCTGTAAAGGAAACCTTTTTGCAGATGCCTTCCACAATTTCTTTGGCAGCCTTTCGGCAAAGCGTACCGATCGTGCGTTCCAGTTCCCGCACGCCGGCTTCTCTGGTATAGCCATCAATGATTGCATACAGCACCTCGTCCGGAATCCGGCACTGGGTGCCTTTCAGTCCGTGTTTTTTCAGCTGCTTTTTCAGCAGATGCTCCTTGGCAATGTGGAATTTTTCCTCACGGGTATAGCTGCCCAGTTCGATAATTTCCATACGATCCAGCAGAGGTGCCGGAATCGGATCCAGAGAGTTTGCTGTTGCCACAAAAAGCACCTTGCTCAAGTCAAAAGGCACTTCAATATAGTGATCACGGAACGCCTTGTTCTGTTCGCTGTCCAGTACTTCCAGCAGTGCCGCAGAGGGATCGCCCCGAAAGTCGTTGCTCATCTTGTCCACTTCGTCCAGCAGGATCATGGGGTTGTTGGTGCCGGCACGGGTCATGGCATCCATGATGCGTCCGGGCATTGCCCCTACGTAAGTTTTCCGGTGTCCGCGAATGTCCGATTCGTCCCGCACACCGCCGAGAGAAACACGTTCATAGTGCCGTCCCAGTGCCTTGGCAATCGATCTGCCGATAGAAGTTTTGCCCACGCCGGGAGGTCCGACAAAACACAGAATTTGTCCGGAGGCTTCCGGCAGCAGTGTCCGAACGGCAATGCTTTCCAGAATTCGTTCTTTCACCTTTTTCAAACCATAATGATCCTTTTCCAGTACAGACTGTGCCCGCTTCAGATTGGGCTTGGTATGGCTGGATTTATTCCACGGCAGTGCCAGAACTGTGTCCAGATAGCTGCGAATGACAAAGGCTTCCTGTGAAGCTGCCGGCAGACGGGACAGACGTTCTGCTTCCTTTTCCAGCTTTTTGCGGCTGGCTTCGTCCAGCGGAAGCGTGTCGATGATGTCGGTATACTGTTCCATTTCCGCAGCCGGATCTTCGGATTCTCCCAGCTGTTCAGCAATCAGGTGCATCTGTTCCCGCAGGTAGTATTCCCGCTGCGAGCGATCCAGATTTTCTTGTGTTTCCTCCTGTAGTTTTCGCTCCAGCCGGAGAATGTCCATTTCGTCCGCCAGAATCCGGTACAGCTTTTCCAGCCGCTGCAGCAGGCTGCTTTCCTCCAGAAGCATCTGCTTTGCATCATAGTCCAGCGAAATGTTGAACACAATCTCGTTAAACATCTTGGCAGCGTCCTGTTCGCAGATCACAGTTGCCATCAATTCTTTCGGCATGCGAGGCATCAGTTCTGCATATTCCTGAAAAATGTCCTTTATGCAGCGGACAGAAGCGGTCAGTTCCTTTTCACGGTCTTCCTCTGCCGAAACTTCCGGCAGCAGTTCCACTTCTGCCTGCGGGTAAAAGTCCTTTTCTTTTTCTGTGTTTTCCAGAAAAGCTGCGGTAATGGCTGCCCGTTCTTTTCCCTCGACCAGTACCCGTGTCACGCCGTCCGGCGAACGGAGCACCTGCCGCACTTCTGCGATCACACCCACTGTATACAGATCGTCTTGTTTGGGTTCTTCCACCAAGGGGTCTTTCTGAGTCACCAGAAACACGCGGCGATCCGATTTGGCACTGGCTCTCAATGCCTTGACAAACGGTTCCCGAGCCAGATCGAAGTGCATGATCATGTTCGGAAACAATACAATTCCACGCATTGCAAGCAGCGGCAGTTTTTGTACAGTTGGTGCGGTGATTTCTTCCATATAGTTTTCTGTATTTTCAATGGTTTCAGTCATGATTTCTGTCTTCCTTTCTGCATCAGCATTTCGTGCAGCGGCAAGTTCTCCCCATGCCTCTGCGAATCCGGAAATCTCACAATCCATTGGCTTGGCTGTGCGTTTTCCATGCGGCAGTACTGCACAAGCTTGTACAGAATTGCCTTGAAACGTATCGCAGTAACTCCTATTTTCTGCTCCCCCTGCCATGCGGCATTTCGTCACTGTTTCATTCGATTTGTTCTATTATACTATACTTCGTGATATTTTGCAAGTGGTAAGTCCTGAAAATTCAAAAATTGGAAAAAGAGAAACTATAATTGGAATCTTCTCCGGCGGGGAAATGTTGTTTCTCCCCGTCGTTTTCGAAAAAAGTTTTGTAAATCCCATTGCATTTTTTTGCAAACTGTGGTACAATGGTCTTTGATTGTAAGAACGTGAACTGCGGTGTTGCAATCTTTTACCGCAGACAGGAGCAGGACTGCTGCTCCCATACTTCTACTTTTCGATTTTTAGAGGGCATCTGTCTGCGGGCAGATGCTTTCAGAAAGGCTGTGATGGTAGGGTTGGAGAAAAAGCTGACCTTATATGGATTTAACAATCTCACTAAGACGTTGAGCTTTAATATTTTTGATGTATGTTATGCAAAGTCCGAACGGGAAAAACAGGACTATATCCGCTACATCGATGAACAGTATAATTCCGAACGTCTGACGAATATTCTCTGTGATGTCACCGAAATGATCGGTGCGGCGGTGCTGAATATTTCCAGACAGGATTACGAACCGCAGGGAGCTTCGGTCAACGTACTGATCGCTGAAGGCAGTGTAGCACCGGAAAGCATCGATCCGTCCTGCAATCAGGGGGATGGATTTCTCCAACGTCGGGATATTCACGCACATCTGGACAAGAGCCATGTCACAGTGCACACCTTTCCGGAAAGTCATCCGGACAATGAAGTCACCACATTTCGGGTCGATATTGATGTTTCCACCTGTGGGGAAATCTCTCCGCTGAACACGCTGGACTATCTGATCCGGAGTTTCGATTCGGATATTATCACCATTGATTATCGCGTCCGCGGCTTTACCAGAGATGTTTCCGGCAAAAAGTGCTTTATGGATCAGGAAATGGCTTCGATCCAGGATTTTATCAGCGAAGAAATTCTCCTGCGGTATGATGCACAGGATGTAAACGTATATCAATCCAATATTTTTCATACCCGCATGCTGATCAAGGAACTGGAACTGCAAAATTATCTGTTCAAAACCGATGCATATGAACTGGACCCGCGGGTGCGGCTGGATATTACCAATCGTCTGCGGCGGGAAATGATCGAAATTTTCAGCGGCAGAAACATCTATTGAGGAGGCAGAGCGATATGAACTGGACACAGCAGGACGCTCCTCTGATGGACGCTCTGAAAGAGCATCTGATGAACCGTGTGGTACGGTTTGACGTTCCCGGACACAAGGGCGGACGGGGCAACCATGAACTGGCGGATTTTCTCGGACAGCGATGCGTACAGATCGACGTGAATTCTATGAAAAATCTGGACAATCTCTGTCATCCGGTTTCCGTGCTCCGCGATGCACAGCAGCTTGCTGCGGAAGCGTTCGGGGCTGCCAATGCCTTTTTTATCATCAACGGTGCTACCGGTGCTTCGCAGGCTATGATCATGTCGGTCTGCAAAGCCGGTGAAAAGCTGATCATGCCCCGCAATGTGCACCGCAGTGCGATCAACGCACTGGTTGTCAACGGGGCTATTCCTGTTTATGTGGATCCGGACGAAAACAAGGATCTGGGAATTCCGCTGGGCATGTCAGTAGAAGCGGTGGAACGTGCCATTCTTGCCAATCCGGACGCAAAAGCTGTATTGGTAAACAATCCGACTTACTACGGTGTCTGTCCGGATATTCGCCGTATCGCCAAGCTTGCCCATGAACACGGCATGCTGCTGCTGGCAGACGAAGCACATGGCACACATTTCTATTTCGGGGAGAATCTCCCCTGTTCCGCTATGGCTGCCGGTGCAGATATGGCATCGGTCAGCATTCACAAGACCGGCGGCAGTCTGACACAGAGTGCCATGCTGCTCTGTGCGGAGGGCATCAATGCGGACTATGTACGGCAGGTCATCAACCTGACACAGACCACAAGTGCGTCTTATCTGCTCATGGTATCGCTGGATATTGCTCGGCGGAATCTGGCGATGAACGGGCGGGAAATGTACCGGAAAGCGGTGCAATATGTGGACTATGCACGGGAAGAAATCAACCGCATCGGCGGGTATTATGTCTACGGGGACGAACTTTGCAACGGCGATTCGTTCTATGCGTTTGACCGGACAAAATTGTCCATTCACACCCGAAACACCGGTCTGGCAGGCATTGAGGTGTACGACTTGCTCCGGGACGAATACGGCATTCAGATCGAGTTCGGCGACATCGGCAATATCCTTGCCATTGTCACTGCCGGAGATCGGGCGTTGGAGATCGAACGGCTGATCTCGGCGTTGTCGGAGATCAAGCGGCTGTACGGCGGCGATCCTACGGGCATGCTGCAAAGCGAGTATCTGGCTCCGGACGTGGCACTCCCCCCGCAGCAAGCGTTTTATGCGGACAAAAAGGCTGTGCCGCTGGAACAGAGCGTGGGTGAAATTTGCAGTGAGTTTGTCATGTGTTATCCGCCGGGAATCCCGATTCTCGCCCCCGGCGAACGCATTACGGCGGATATTGTGAATTATATCCAGTACGCCAAGGAAAAGGGCTGTTCTCTGACTGGGCCGCAGGATATGGAGATTGCAAAATTGAATGTGGTGAAGAAGTAGGGGTTACTGTTTGCTTGACAAATCGGAATTTGACGAACTGGTTTAAATTGGGACTTAAGTGAGTAAAAAAGAATTTGAATAATTAAAAAAATATAATCCAGTAATTTCAATTGGGGAGTATAAATTATGGAGAATGGCAGATTTGTTACATATACAGACAAAGATAGAGATATTGTCAGAAAAGGAATATGTGAAATTGCAAAGGTATTACTTGGAGATGATACCCAAAGAAAACTCAGTATGCTTTTTTGTTTAGATTGGTTTATGGATCCATATTATCAGCAGGATATAAGTGATATTCATGATGATTTAGTGTTATTGTTACAAACAGTGATTACTGAACCAAATGAAGATGATGTAATAGAAGATGCAATAGAATTACTGATGAGCTATGAGTTACCACCATTTCCACTTATTGAAGAAAAGAGAAACAGAATACCACTAAAATTCCAAGATGATATAGCTTATCTGTTAGACCCAAAAAGTTTTGAAGAATAAATCCCGGGTTTACCGCATTGATTAAAACCAAATTTTCCTTTAAATCACTTACAACTTCTGGTTTGCAAAGGAGAATCAACATGACAAAAGAACAGGCACTGCCGGGAATCCCGATTCTCGCCCCCGGCGAACGCATTACGGCGGATATTGTGAATTATATCCAGTACGCCAAGGAAAAGGGCTGTTCTCTAACCGGACCGCAGGATATGGAGATTGCGAGATTGAATGTGGTGAAGAAGTAGGGGCGTTGGGTATGTGTGCTTGGTAAATCGGAATTTAGAGGTGAACAGATGAATGATATAATCACAGAGCATCGTAATAAGATAATGGATATTTTAGATAAATTTTATGAGATACTAAAGGTCTATAACAAAAGATGGATTCAGGTTTTTGTAGAAGAAGAAATACCAAACAAATTCCTTACAGGCGAGATTGAAGAAGAAAATTGGAAAGGAACAATACTGAAATTCAAGACATGGAAGTATATTCCTTCTGATATTACAGAAAATGAAATACTGGAACTTGAAAATACAATTGGTACGAAATTACCCATTCCGTTAAAAGCCTACTATACTTCCTATTTTCATTTGTTTGACTGGCAAAGAAACTTTTCTCAGAATTCCCCGGAACATAGAATGGAAGGAATCTGGACTGCTTATAACAAATACATGATAAGTTTTGGCTATTTGCCCTTTTCGTGGGATACTGAAAATGGCTGTTTATTCTGTATTAAATTTGATGCAGATAATAATGATTGTGGTATTTATAAAATTGACCATGAGGAGATGTTTGATTTTGATTATCACAAGAATGCAACGCAAAATAAAGTAGATTTTGCTATGAAGTTTTTTTCGAACAATTTCTACGACTATCTGGAAAAAATAACAATAGGTCAAATAAAGGATTTCATTAGATTAGGAATATAATAAATTCCAGTTTATAAAGGAGAATCAACATGACAAAAGAACAGGCATTGCAATACGCGAAATATGCTGCGAAAAAAGCACTTGACGAATTGGAAAAGCAACGTTCTGTCCGTGATTTTCGTGATGTTTTATAGTTTTATATTATTGTGATTGCTGCTGAGGTGAATTTAGAAATTGCGAAATCTCAGCTTGTTGAATAAAACGTTTCTATGAAAAAGGAGGCATAAAAATGTTTCGACCGATGCGAAGATGGAAGCAGCAGCTTTCTGACGCGGAATGCATTGCGATTCTGGAAAAGGAACCACGGGGTATCTTGTCCGTACTGGGCGACGACGGATATCCTTATGGCATTCCTATGAACCACTGGTACTGTGAAGCAGACGGCAAGCTGTATTTCCACGGAGCGAAAACAGGTCACAAGATTGATGCCATTTCCCAATGCGACAAGGTTTCCTACTGTGTCCATGACGAGGGCTATCGGGAGGACGGTCAGTGGCCGCTGCATATCAAAAGTGTTGTAGTGTTCGGCAGGATTCAGCCGGTGAAAGATACAGAAAAGGAACTGGAAATCTGCACGCACCTCTGCCAGAAATTTACTGATGATAAGGCGTATCTGGAACATGAATTGCAGCATTCCCGTCCGAATGTGCTATGCCTTGCACTGACACCGGAGCATATGACAGGAAAACTGGTCAAGGAATCCTAATGGAAAAGGCAAAGTGAAAGGAGTTTTGATATGGACATCTGGTATACCGAAAATCACACGGATAACGTCCGGCTCTCCATTCGCATTGACAGGCAGTTTGCCAGTGTGCAGAGCGAATTCCAACGAATCGACGTGTTTGATTCTGTGGAATTCGGACGTATTATGACGCTGGACGGTCTGCTGATGGTAACCGAAAAAGATGAGTACATCTACCACGAGATGATTACTCACATTCCTATGGCGACCAACCCGAACATCAAAAAGGTTCTGGTGATCGGTGCCGGCGACGGCGGCACGGTGCGGGAACTCTGCCGCTACCCCTCCATTGAACAGATCGACATGGTGGAGATCGACGAACTGGTGGTGCATCTGGCGAAAGAGTATCTGCCGTTTACAGCATGCAGTCTGGACGATCCGCGGGTACATATTTACTATCAGGACGGCCTGCGGTTTGTCCGCAAGGTGGAAAACGAATACGACCTGATTATTGTGGATTCTACTGATCCGTTCGGCGTGGGTGAAGGTCTGTTTACCAAGGAATTCTACGGCAACTGCTATAAGGCGTTGACCGAGGACGGCATACTGGTCAACCAGCATGAAAGCACATTCTACACGTCCTATTCCAACGCCATGAAGCGGGCACACAGCCGCATCAAGGGGTTCTTCCCGATTGCACTGGTGTATCAGGCTCATATCCCCACTTATCCCTCCGGACACTGGCTCTTTGGATTTGCTTCGAAAAAGTATGACCCTGTACGGGATTTGCAGGCGGACTGGTGGAATGGGCTGGGTATCAAAACCAGATATTACAATACGATTCTGCATCGGGGTTGTTTCGCCATTCCGAACAACGTTCGCGATGCCCTGAGGGAATCCGAACGTGACAAAAGATAAGGAGTAGTAGGCATGGGATTATTGGACTTATTTAAGCGAAAAGATAAAGATCGTGTGCCGAAAGAAGTCGAAGCATCTGAAAAAACGGATTCTGCTGCGAATATGGTGAAAGAAATCCGTGAGGAGATTCTGCAAAAGACGGCTATCCCCTGCATGAAGCTGAAACTGACGGACACCAAGCCCAGTCTGTTTGACAGCAAGGTTGGCGGTATTGGATATGTTCCCCACGATGCGAAAATTCCGGAGGACAGCAAGGGTGTGCAACTGCGGCTGCTGGCACAGATCGACTGTGCAGAGATCACGCTGGAAGACTTTCCGCATCAGGGGCTGCTGCAATTCTGGATTCTGAACGACGATGTCAGCGGACTGAATTTCGATGACAACACCTTGCAGGATACGTTTCGGGTGCTCTATTTCAAGGAACCGGACAGGACGGTCACTGAGAAAGAAGTCTGCGAGAAAATGCAGGATTCGTCTTCTGATGAGGAGGAGGATTATTTCCCGGTGAGAGGCTGTTATGGGCTGGCATTCTCGGAAGATGTGGACACAATTTCTTACAGTGATTATCGGTTTGAAAGCTGTATTCGAAAACTGGTACAACAGGATTATCCAGAGGAGGCTGAAAACCTGCTAGAAAATATGGATGACTTTTTCGACGGGGGCAGCGGTCATAAGATCGGCGGTTACCCCGGCTTTGCACAATGGGACCCCAGAAGCAGTGAAGACACGCATGATGTATTGCTGTTTCAGTTGGACAGTGACATGGGAACCGACTGGAAAATTTTATGGGGTGATTGCGGCATCGGCAACTTCTTCATCAATCGGGAAAAGTTAAAAAACTGCGATTTCAGTGATGTGCTTTATACCTGGGATTGCTGCTAATCAATATTGTTATTTTTGAATTTTTGGAGGTATATGAACATGGGAAAAGCGTTAATTATCGGAGCCGGCGGCGTGGCAGGCGTTGTCATTCACAAATGCTGCCAGAACAGCGAAGTATTTACAGAGATCTGCATTGCCAGCCGTACCAAGTCCAAATGTGACAAGTTCAAGGAAGAATTGCAGGACAAGACAGCTACCAAGATCACCACTGCACAGGTGGATGCCAATGATGTAGACCAGCTGATCGCTCTGATCGAGCAGGAGAAGCCAGACATTGTCATCAATGTGGCACTTCCCTATCAGGATCTGACCATTATGGACGCTTGCCTTGCAACCAAGACGGACTATGTGGACACCGCAAACTATGAACCGGAAGATACGGCAAAGTTTGAGTACAAGTGGCAGTGGGCTTATCGGGAACGCTTCGAAAAAGCTGGCATCACAGCTCTGCTGGGCAGCGGCTTTGACCCCGGCGTAACTGGCGTATTTTGTGCTTATGCCCAGAAGCACTACTTTGACGAAATCAATTATATCGACATTCTGGACTGCAACGGCGGTGACCACGGCTATCCTTTCGCTACCAACTTCAATCCGGAAATCAATATTCGGGAAGTTTCTGCAAAGGGCAGCTACATCGAAAACGGCGAATGGGTGGAAACCGAGCCTATGGAAATCAAACGGGAATACAACTTCGATCAGGTTGGCGAAAAGGATATGTACCTGCTGCACCACGAAGAACTGGAATCTCTGGCACTGAATATCAAGGGCATCAAGAGAATCCGCTTTTTTATGACATTTGGACAGAGCTATCTGACACACCTCAAGTGTCTGGAAAATGTAGGCATGACTTCTATTGAGCCGATCATGTTCGAGGGTAAGGAAATCGTTCCCCTGCAGTTCCTCAAGGCAGTTCTGCCGGATCCGGCTTCCCTCGGTCCCCGCACCGTGGGCAAGACCAACATCGGCTGCATTTGTCAGGGTGTCAAGGACGGTAAGCCGGTGAACTACTACGTTTACAACGTCTGCGATCATCAGGAATGCTACAAGGAAGTTGGCTCTCAGGCAGTTTCCTACACCACAGGTGTTCCGGCAATGATCGGTGCAATGCTGGTAATGACCGGCAAGTGGAAAAAACCGGGCGTTTATAATGTAGAAGAATTCGATCCGGATCCGTTCATGGACGCACTGAACAAGTGGGGGCTGCCGTGGACTGAGAATTTTGATCCGGTGCTGGTAGATTAAGGAGATACAACAATGTACCATGTAAAACTACTTCTGAAATACACTGTAAAGGAACAGATTTTCTACGAGGAATCTATCTTGCAAGTAGATGCCGGCTCTTTTGATGAAGCTTATCAAAAGGCGGAAATCTATGTAAAGCAAACAATGGACAACAAGCGTAGAAATATGTACGGCGACACTGTACATTGCACTGTTGTAGACTATCTGGACTGTTTTCAGTCTGATGACGTGGAAAGTGATGTACAGGAAGTGTATTCCAGAATCTTTCAGAATCATTCGGAGTTTTCCGAAACGAAATTGGTAGAACTTCTTAGCGATTCCTGTACACGGGAAGAAATGCTGCCTCTGCGGTATTTTCCCGATCCAAAATAAAGGAAACACTGCATAAAGCCTGATTTAAGGCAACACCGCACAAAGCCCGCCTGACGGCTTTGCACGCAATCTATGAATCCCTCAAATTAGAAGAAGCGTTCCGCATCAAGCAGAACGCTTCTTTTGCAAGAAAGGAATTTTGAAAATGGACTTTGAATCTTTATTTGACATTCCCATTGATGATCTGCATACGCCTTGCTATCTCACTGATGCACGGCTGCTGCAAAAGAACACCGCGTTGCTGAAACAAATCCAGCAGCGAACCGGCTGTAAGATCCTGCTGGCACAAAAGGCGTTCTCAATGTTCTCCGCCTACCCGCTGATTCGGGACGATCTCGCCGGAACGACTGCCAGCGGATTATTCGAGGCAAAACTGGGACGAGAGCACTTCGGGAAAGAAGTGCATGTGTTCTCCCCTGCCTACACGCAGGAAGATTTCACACAGCTGCTGGAACTCTGCGACCATATTGTATTCAACTCGTTTGGACAATGGAAAAAATACCGGCAGCAGGTGCAAGATGCAACCCGGAATATTTCCTGCGGCATTCGCATCAATCCCGGCTATGCAGAAGTAGAAACTGATCTATACAACCCCTGCATTTCCGGTTCCCGCATGGGTGTACCGCTGGAACAAATGGAAGACGACTTTGCCGGCTTGGACGGGATTCACTTTCACACCATGTGCGAGCAGAACTCTGACGTTCTGGAGCGTACCCTCGACCACATGCTGCCGCAGTTTGACAAGTGGCTGAAACGATGCAAGTGGGTAAACTTCGGCGGCGGACACCACATCACCCGTCCGGACTATGACGTGGAACGGCTGGTACGCTGCATTGAACGGGTACGGGACACCTACGGCGTACAGGTATATCTGGAGCCGGGAGAAGCAGTTGCTCTGAATGCCGGTTATCTGGTGGCAACTGTGCTGGACGTGGTACACAACGGCATGGACATTGCCATTCTGGACGCTTCTGCTGCCTGCCATATGCCGGACGTTCTGGAAATGCCCTATCGCCCGCACATTCTGTACAGCGGGACAGCCGGCGAAAAAGCTTATACCTACCGCCTTGCCGGAAACACCTGCCTTGCCGGTGATGTGATCGGAGATTACTCTTTCGACCATCAGCTGCAAGCAGGCGAAAAGCTGGTATTCTGCGACATGGCAATTTACTCCATGGTGAAAAACAACACATTCAACGGCGTTCCCTTGCCGGATATTGCCCTCTATCAGAATGGACATATCGATTTGGTAAAGCGGTTTGGCTATGCCGATTTTGAGGGACGGCTGTCATGAGTTTTGACGCGGCACACTGCACCCTCTGCCCCAGACGATGCGGTGCTGATCGGGAAAAAGGCGTGGGGCTTTGTCACTGCGGCACGAAAATTCGAATCGCCAGAGCAGCCCTGCACCCATGGGAGGAGCCTTGCATTTCCGGCAGACATGGTTCCGGAACTGTGTTCTTTTCCGGCTGTGCTCTGGGCTGTGTATTTTGCCAGAACCGGAAAATCAGCCGGCAGGCTGTTGGAAAAGCAGTCACAGTGACACAGCTTGCAGAGAGTTTTCTGAAATTGCAGGAACAGCAGGCACACAATATCAATCTGGTCACAGGAAGCCATTATACACCATGGATCGTGCAGGCTCTGGAACTGGCAAAACCCAAGCTGCACATTCCGGTGGTGTGGAACTGCGGCGGCTATGAATCGCCGGAAATCCTGCACATGCTGGAGGGACTGGTGGACATCTACCTCCCTGATTTAAAATTTTACACACTGGAAACCGCAGGAGCATATGCCAACTGTCCGGACTATTTTTCAGTTGCAGCAAAGGCGATTCCGGAAATGTTCCGACAGGTGGGAAAGCCGGTATGGAACGGCGATTTGCTGGAACGCGGTCTGGTGGTACGGCATCTGGTTCTGCCGGCACATCGAAAAGAATCGATGCAGCTGCTGGACTGGCTGGCGGCGGCTCTGCCTACAGATGCGTTTTTGCTAAGTCTGATGGGACAGTACACCCCGCCGGAAATGCCGCTGTCGGACAAGCACCTGAACCGGCGAATTGCCACGTTTGAATATGAGTCCGTTCGGAAACATGCTGTGCAGCTGGGACTGAACGGTTATGGACAGGAACGCTCGTCTGCTTCAGCAGGGTATACGCCGGATTTTCAGACGGAATCCTTATAAAGGCAATACCGTTTTAAAGCCTTCCCAATTTGGCGGAAGATGATAAGGGCAACACCGCACAAAACTTGTGCGGTGTTGCCCTTAATCGTATCCCCCAGCAAAGCTAGGAGATGCTTGTTCTTCTCTATTGGTTATATCGCCCGTTTATTCCGGCTGAATCGCATCATAGCCGGTTTCCTTGGTGCGGATTCGCATTGCCTCCCGCACATCATAGCTAAAGATCTTGCCGTCGCCGATATTGCCGGTATAGGCTGCCTTCTGAATGGCATCAATGGTTTTCTTCTCCCATTCTTCTGACGAAACCAGTACTTCGATCTTGATCTTCGGGAGCATCTGAATCTCTACCTGCTGGTGTCCGCGGACGTAGGCATACTCCTTAAAGCCACGCTGGGTACCGCAGCCCATGACCTGATAACAAGTCATGCCGTGCACGTCCAATGCTGCCAGAGCGTCCAGAACGTCCTCCAGCTTTTCTTCCCGAATCATTGCTTCTACTTTAATAATCATTGCTGTCACTCCTTTGTTTAGTCTAAGCCGTTAAACGACGGATATGCAGATTCGCCGTGCTGCGAGCGATCCAGACCGACACGCTCTTCCCGTTCGGTAACGCGAATCTTTCCGGTTACCAGACGTGTGATACCATAGCAAATCAGTGTGCCGGCTACAGCCACTACAATGGTAATACCGATACTTGCCAGCTGTGCCAAGAACAGATGAATGTCCCCGAAGAACAGACCGTTGCCCTGGCCGATGTCGTTGATAGACACCTTGCAGAACAGACCGGTACAGATACCGCCCCAGATTCCGCCGACACCATGGCAGCCAAATGCGTCCAGTGCATCGTCATAGCCGAACTTTTCCTTGACCCAAGAGATCATGAAGAAGCAGATCGGCGAAGTGGTCAGACCAATAATCAAGGCCGCCCAGACCGGTACAAAACCAGCTCCCGGTGTAATGCCTACCAGACCGGCAACCATACCAGTGCAGGCTCCGACAAATGTCGGCTTTTTATTGACAACGACATCACAGAACATCCACGACAGCATTGCGGCTGCGGAAGAAACTGCGGTGGTTACAAATGCATGTGCAGCCAGACCATCTGCTGCCAGTGCAGAACCGGCATTGAATCCGAACCAGCCGAACAGCAGGATAAATGCTCCCAGTGCCACCATCGGGGTGTTGTGAATCTTATAGTTTGCACGTTTATAGTCATACCGTTTTCCAAGGAGAATGCAGAGTGTCAGTGCCGTGATACCGGAACTGATGTGTACTACGTTGCCGCCGGCAAAGTCTACAGAACCGATCTTTGCCAAGAAACCGCCGTCGCCCCAGACCATATGTGCCATGGGATAATATACCACGAAACTCCACAGCACCAAGAACGTAAACAGCGACTTGAATTTCATTCTGCCCGCTACAGAACCGGTAATCAGTGCCGGTGTGATGACTGCAAACATCATCTGAAACAGGCAGAATACCATGTTTGGAATGCCCTGTCCCTCTATGTATGGTTCTGTCAGGGAAACACCCTCCAGACCAAACCAGCTGAAATCACCGATCACACCGCCGTGATCCGGTCCGAACGAAAGCGAGTAGCCGAACAGCATCCACATCACGATTCCCGTCGCAATCGTGACAACCGAGGTGAACATCGTGTTCACAGCGTTTTTCCGCCGCACCAGACCGCCGTAAAAACACGACAAACCAGGAGTCATAAAAAATACAAGTGCAGCACAAATCATAACAAAGCCGATATTCCCAGAATCCATAATTCAAATGTCCTCCATATCCAATCAATTCGTAGATGTTACATCACCAAGGGAAAAAACCGATGCCAATTCTGGCGGCAACCCCATTGTTCCACCTTCAAAGCGATTGCAGAGGGTATAAAAAAACGCCCTCGCACAGCAACCGACTGTACGGGACGCCATTGTCCGTATTCGAAGTGAATCATTTCATCGGAACGATTCCTCATATGTTTAGTATACAGGAAACTTTGTTTAATTGCAATAGATATTTTATGAACAATACATAAAATATGAAACATCATTTCTTTTGGTAATATTGCACAAATGCCTGACAAAATCCAGTTTTCTGCCGGCATCTATTTTTTTCACGCAGAAAATTGCAAAAAGCAGAAAACGACACGCAGATACAAGCTTTTTCTCTACTGAAGCAAAAAAACAGCGTTTCAATTCCATTTCCGATTTTTTACCGAGATTTTATGTGGTTTTCCATAAAAAACGTGCGAAAAAAGGGCGAAATTCCGTACAAATGTCATTTTTCCGTGATGTTCTTGACAAATGAAAAAAAATAGTATATAATTCGTAGTAGATTATGATTTTGGAGGAACATTTGACATGACAAAAACTGATTTGATTGAAAAGCTGTACGAGGAAAACTACTGCACCAAGAAAGATGCTGAGGCTCTGGTGAACGCTGTATTTGATGCAATCCGCGACGCAATGGTTGCAGGCGATAAGGTTACCATTTCTAAGTTTGGTACCTTCGAAGTGCGGGAACGCAGTGCAAAGGAATGCAAGAATCCCCGTACCGGTGAACCGGTTCAGGTTCCGGCTTCCAAGGCTCCGGTCTTCAAGGCAAGCAAGAACCTGAAGGAATCTGTAAACGCATAAGAAGACATCAGGAGGAATGAGCAATGGCTAGATCGAAAAAAACTGATACCGCCAAGACAACGGCTGCTGCAGCAACAGCAGAAGCAAAAACAACCAAGACTGCTTCTGCTGCTCCGAAGACCACACGTGTCCGCAAAACTGTCAGCATCAGCTTGCAGTACGGCGGCATGGAATGGACAACAGATGTTCTGACAGAACGTGCAGTTGTGGCGTGGGCCGCAGAGCACGGACAGAAAAAGACTGCCGCAAAGGATATTAAACTGTATGTAAAGCCGGAAGAAAACATGGTGTATTATGTAATCAACGGAGATTCCGGCTCATTCACACTCTAATTTGAAATAGCAAGTTTCCCTGCGGGTTTCGCAAATCAAAACAGATGCAGGAAATTTTTCTATTCGGATTCACACAAACAAAGAAAAAGCAGAAACGCCAAAAACGTTTCTGCTTTTTTTGTACAGATAATAGATACAGCGTTCGTTAAATTACGACACTGCCATTTTGATGTAATCCTTGCAGTCACTGCCTACAGAAGCATTGACAACCTCCAGTGCATTCGCATCATACTTGAAGCGGAAGATCAATGCAACGATACCCGGGTTGTCGGACATATCAAAACGAACTGTTACTTCGTCGCCCGGATTGCCCTTTGCAGTTCCGGCTGCAATGGTAAATGTACCAGATTCTGCGGAGCCAGCAGACTGTTCAGCTGCGGAACCAACTGCAACGTCACCGTCTACAAATGCTACCGGTACGCTTTCTGCATCCCAGTTTGCAAAGTCATTTTCACCGGCTGTCAGAGCATAGTTGCCGTCCGGAGCATCATCCTTGATCTTGAAGGTAACATCCAGGAAATCGCCGTTGCAGACAACGTTATCCCCGTTGGACATATCCAGCCAGTACGCCTGAAATGTCTTCATGTCTGCCTGATAGCTGCTACCACTGTTGCTATTACCATTATTGCCGTTAGAGCTACTGGAATTGCCACCGGCAGCTGTAGAGCTTTCATTGCCGGAACCGGAGTTGTTTCCACCCTTTACGACTTCTGTTACAACATTTCCGCTGTCGTCCTTCACAGCCTGACCGGAATCGTCAGTCACCACCACATAGGAATCTTCGCCGGAAGATCCGCCGTTCTGTGAAGTAACACCCTTATTGACAGGAACATCTGCGTTGCCGGAGCTTTCGTCATCAGCATCGATGGCATACGAGAATGTCATATCCTGTTTCTGCATTTTTGCCAAGTCTTCCGAAGCAATGGTTCCCTCGCTGGATTCTTCTCCCGCAGCAACGGAATCGCTTGCATTCTTCGAAGAACTGTCTTTTTTGTCCTTGCCGCATGCGGTCAGCGACACCCCAATCGCACAAGCCAACAAACAGGCAATCCATCTTGCTCGATTTGTTTTCATAGAACAAGTTCCTTTCTACCTGAAGTGATACTCACCGGCAGCGTGCCGCTATGCACGGCTTCTTACCAGATGATACGTTTTATTATACACGCATTCTTTGAAAAAGTCAAGCCCTTTTGTAAAAATGTCATAAATAGGCTCCCAAAAAATCTTGGGCAATACCACAAAAAAATTTACCTGTTTGCAGATTCCTCGTCAAACTGCACAGGAGTGCCTTTCCATACGCAAAAATACCGGCGAAATTTCTATGCAATCTGCTGAAAAATCTGATAATCTATCTTCTGTACAAGCTTTCTGTAGCATTACCCTTGATTTTTTTACAAAATCGCGGTATACTATTTCTAAAGCAATATCGCTTTTATAGGGATTTCTGTGAAAGGAGTATTTCACATGAAAAATAAAACGTCCAAAAAAACATCTGACAAAAAAATTTCCCGAAAAACCATTTTTAGTCTGATCGCTGTGGTAGTGGTCTTTGCTGTGGTCAGCGTTGCCATGCTGCCACTGATCCATTTGCTGTCCAGCGAGCACGGACAGCAGGTCATCATCGACAAAATGCAGAGTTTCGGCATCTTCGCTCCCCTGCTGTTTGTGCTGCTGCAAGTGTTACAGGTGGTCATTGCCGTGATCCCCGGCGGTCCGGTGCCTATTATCGGTGGAATCCTGTTCGGACAGTGGGGCGGTCTGTTTCTGTCCCTTGCCGGATTTTTTCTGGGAACGGTTCTAGTGTACTATCTGGTGCAGTGGATCGGCAGACCGCTGGTAGACCGTTTTGTTTCGGAAAGCCATTTCAAAAAATTTGATTTTCTGCTGGACGGCAAGCGAACAGAACTGCTGATCTTTCTGGTGTTTCTGTTGCCGGGGCTGCCGAAAGACGCCCTTACCTATCTGGTTTCATTCAATCCAAAAATCAAGCCGATGTATCTGTTTTTCCTGACAACACTGGGACGGACACCAGCAACAGTCCTGACTGTTTTTATGGGAAAAAGTTTATGGGAGGGCAACTATATCCTGACGATCGTGCTGGCAGGCGTGATCGTTCTGCTGGCGGCAGCAGGAATCTTTATCAAGCGAAAAGTGGACAAGCGTGCTGCACAAAAGCATCAGCTTTCCGATGAAACCGCAGACAACAAATACGGAAAGGAATAATCATTATGCCACACAATCATCTACAGGACGCACTGGCGTACTTGCATACGCTGTACGCTACATATGAAGCACAGGGCATCACGATCACCGGCAGCCGCATGCCGCTGACACAATACGCCAACTTTGCCGCAATGAAATATCTGCTGTTTCTGGCAAATCAGGACCGTGTCATCACCGATGCAGAAACCAATTTTATCAACAACTGTCTGCAACAGTCTGCCACGACACAGACAATGGAACGCTTTTTGCAGCAGTTCTCCATTTCCTTTTCCGGTGCGGCAGATTCTTTACTGGCACTGCTGGCGGCACTGGTGCGTGTCGATTTGCAGGGCAGCGGCGTAAAGGGCAGCATTTCCCTGCTCTGGCTGGAAACCATTGCACAAATGGGAACGCAGTTTTCGCTGAATACTGCCGGAAAAATAGAACCACAGCAGCAGATCGTGCAGAACTCCATGATGCAGCAGCTTTCCCGTTATCGAGATGCCGCCATGCGTGGCTGTCGTCGTCCGGAACTGGAAAAGGCTGCTGTCATTCCGGCGAATTTCAATGCCGAAAAGACGCCGATTCCGGCTGAAAAAGAAGCGGTCGTCGATGATGCTGAAATTACAGAAGCTCCTACGGAAACGCTGGACGAACTGCTGGCACAGCTGCACCAGCTGGTAGGGCTGCAAAACGTCAAAGACGAGTTGGAAAGTCTGATTCACCTGCTCAGGATTCGAACGATCCGGCAGGAGCGAGGGCTGCCCCTGCCGCAGACTTCCCTGCACATGGTCTTTTCCGGCAATCCCGGAACCGGCAAAACCACAGTTGCACGGCTGCTGTCTAAAATCTATGCCCGACTGGGTGTCCTGAAAAAAGGGCATCTGATAGAAGCTGATCGTGCGACGCTGGTCAGCGGCTATGTGGGACAGACAGCAATCAAAACCAAGAAGGTCGTGGAAAAAGCAATGGGCGGCGTGCTGTTCATTGACGAGGCGTACACGCTGACCAGTTCCGGCGGCAGCAACGACTTCGGCACAGAGGCAGTCAACACCCTGCTCAAAGAAATGGAAGATCATCGGGACGATTTGATCGTTATCGTTGCCGGCTATCCGGAGGAAATGGAACAGTTTCTGGACACCAATCCGGGGCTGCGTTCCCGCTTCCGGCAGGTGATCTTTTTCGATGACTATAAGCCGGAAGAACTGATGCTCATCTTCTCTAACCTATGCGACAGCTACTGTCTGAAAATGCCGACAGACACCTATGCCTATGTACAGGAATATTTCCGGAAACGCTGTGCAGAAGCAGGAAAAGGATTTGCCAATGCCAGAGATGTCCGGAACTTTTTCGAATTTGCCCTGACCAATCAGGCAGACCGGCTGGCAAAACTGCCGGAGCCGCTTTCGGACGAAGAACTGCTGACATTGCTGCCGGAAGATGTACAGAGCATTCCGGTTGCTTAAGGCAATACCGCACAAAGATTGTGCGACAG
>NZ_KI260409.1 GCF_000468015.1 Ruminococcus callidus ATCC 27760
GCGGTAGTGGTTTCTGTGGGTGCTTCGGTAGTCACCACCGGCGGTTCCGTAGTGGTCACCGGTGTGGGAATGGCTCCGATAGCGGTAATATTCCACATCTGATCCATGCTGCCGTTTTTGGTCCACTGGAGCACGTTTGCTCCCTGTTCCTTGGAGGCGGCAGCAACGCCTAAGGCTCCCTTATCCTTGGAAGCACGTGTCACAATATAATAGGTGCCGTCGGGATTGGGGATAAACTTGAACAGCTGTGCGGAAGTTTTGGTGTTGGTGAAGATCTGAATGTTGGTGCCGTCGTCGCCCTTGCCCTCGGCAACGTCCAGATAATAGGTCTTTCCGTCGCCCAGTCGGGACAGGATATAATAGTAGCCGTCACCAAATTCTTTCAGTGTCCAGTTCTGGCAGTTGTTGCCGTTGGCACTCCACTGCTGCACATTGGCACCGGCTTCTGCACTGGCATCTTTGACTTCCAGATACAGTGCACTGTTGGCGTTCTGGAACTGGTATACCTGACTGGTGTCCAGCTTCACACCGGCAGCGGTGGTTTCTTCCAGAATCCAGTGCTGGCAGGCGTTGCCGTTGCTCTCGTACTGCTGGACATTTGCTCCGCTGGATTTGCTGGCATTTTCTACCTCTACGCAGCTTTTCAGATTAGAGGCCTTGGTGTAAATGGTGTAGGAGCCGTCTTCGTTCAGAGCGAACAGGAACTGTTGTGCCTGTTCGCGGCTGCTCTTGGTCCAAAGGGCAGCGTTGGTGCCGTTGTCTGCCTTGCCGCCGGAGATGTCCATGAGGTAGGTGATCTGATCGCCTACCTGACTGTACAGATAATAGTAACCGTCACCGGCGGAAATCGCCCGCCATGTGTTGTGGGCGGCGGCACTGTCCGCACCCCACTGCTGGAGATTGGCACCGGCTTCTGCACTGCCGTTGGCAACTTCCAGATACAGTCCGCTGTTTACATTTTTCAGCATGAATACAGAGCCTTCCGGCAGAACTGCCGCAGTGGGCGTTACCGGTTCAGGGTTTGGCGTAGGTGTGGGCGTTGGAGTAGTCTGTCCCAGCACAGTGACGCTGGGACGTGCCGGCAGGGGCTGGTCGGAGCCGAGGGAGAAGCTGGCATGGGGCGGCTGGTTATAGGCAGTTTGCTGTGCCGAAACCTGTACCCGATACTGGGGATCATGCATCAGAGTTGTGATGCGGTAGTCCGTGTCGTAGGGCGTGCAGTAAATGCGAATGGATTTGCTGTCTGCTCCGCGGACGATCAGTTCTTCCCGCCAGTCGCCGAAGATGTCGGCGGACAGGCAGGGCGTTCCCTTGGTGGTGTTGCAGGTGTAATAGCCGTCTGTGGTGAGCAGGGTGGTCAGCTTGCCGTTTGCTCCCATTTTGGAAATGGTGGCAGGGGAGTCGGTGTAGCCGTCCAGAATCTCCCGTTCCAGATCGCCGTCCCAGTAGGACAAAAAGTTGACTGCCGGTCTGCGGCAGCTGAGGGTGTTGCCGCTGCCGTCAAAGACATCGTTCCCCAGTCCCCAGAATTCTGCTCCCTTGTTGCCTGTCCAGACATTGTCTGCACAGCAGCGTCCAGTGTCGCCGGAACCGTCCTTGTGGAAGAGGATCTTGCCGTTGGAAGCGTCTACCAGCGAAACGCCGTAGGGTTTGTCTTCGTGGCAGATCCACAGTTCCAGCCCCTTGCGGTCGGGGAGAAGATCGCCCAGATGCATGGCATCGCCGTGTCCCTTGTTCAGACACCACAGCACCTTGCCGTTGTCGTCGATACAGGTGGAGCCGGTGATGATCTCCTGCTTGCCGTCGCCGTCCACATCGGCAGCCATGCTGTTGTGGTTGCCGTCGCCGTAGCCGGCAACGCTCTTGTCGTTTCCGGTGTCAAACGCCCAGCGTTTCACCAGTTTTTTGTTGACCACGTCATACGCCGTGGCTGTCATGCGGGTGTAATAGCCTCGTCCGGTGACAACACTGGGCTTGCTGCCGTCCAGATATGCCACAGTGCCCCAGAAGCGGTCGACACGGTTGCCGTAGCTGTCGCCCCACTTGGAAACTGTGCCGCGGGACGGTTCATAGTTCACGGTGTCCAGTGCTGCACCGGTGCTGCCGTCGAACAGGGTGTAGTACTCCGGACCGGAGAGCACATAGCCGTTGGAGTTGCGGTAATCCTTGGAGGCATCGCCGATGACCTTGCCCTTGCCGTCCACAGTGCCGTCAGCAGTTTTGCAGGTCATTTCTGCCTTGCCGTCACAGTCGAAGTCTGCCACGAAAAACTGCGTGTAGTGAGCACCGGCACGAATGTTCTTGCCTAGGTCAATCCGCCACAGCCGCGTGCCGTCCAGTCGGTAGCAGTCAATAAAGACGTTTCCCGTCTTGCCTTTCTGGGAATTGTCCTTGGAGTTGGACGGGTCCCATTTCATGAAAATCTCGTACATGCCGTCCCCGTCCACATCGCCGACGGAACAGTCATTGGGGGAGTAGGTGCAGCCGCTGCCGGTGGGCGGATCCAGATTGATCTGAAAGTAATTCTGATTGGAGATCATGGTACAGTTGGAAGTGGAAACCACTTTGCCGTTTTCCACAGTGTCCACCCGATACTGGTCGGTGCTCTTGCCGCTGCCGTCCAGATAACAGGTGGATTCTCTGGCGTTGCTGGTGTAGATCAGCGTGTTGTTCCGGTACAGCTGGAACACGGCACTGTCCGAATCGTTGGCGAGAAACCGCCAGCTGACCAGCATGCCGGAACCGGTGTTGATGGCGGAAATGCCGCGGTCCAGATATTCCATCTGGCAGTTGCCGGCGGCAGATGCAGTCACGGCTGCCTGCGGGAGTGTGCCGCCCAGCATGGACAGCCCCGCTGCGGCAGCTGCGAGCCATGCCGTGAGTTTGTGTTTCTTCATAAACATTCACCTCGTGTGATATTTGCCTGCCGACTGTTCGGCAGGTCTTTTTATACATTCTCTGCTGTAAAGGATTTAGGAAACACTGCATAAAGCCCGCCTGACGGCTTTGCACGCAATCTGCGTGCAGATTTTTCGTCATATTGCCCAGAAATCCCTTGCCATACGGAAAGTATGCCTGCGGAATTTCTATGCAATCTGCCGAAAAATCTGACGACGCATCTTACCACAAGCTTTGCTCGGTGCTTCCTTTACAGCATACCTTTATTATAGCTGTTCGAAATAACGATGTCAATGCACAAATGATACAATTTTATGTACAAAGAATACAACAGATTCCATGGAAAACAGAACAAGGACCATGCTGTAAAAAATACAGCCCAGTCCTTGTTCTGTGGGATTATATGTGGAGCATGTTTCTGCAAGGATGCCTGAAGATAAGCACACACGTTTTGCAGAATCCATGCTTTGTGAACAGCACTGCCGGAAAGAGGTAGGCAGCACTGCCGTTCAGGGGAGAGAATTGTCATTCTTCAAAGGTCTTGCCCCACTGGATATAGTCGATAAATCCGGCATTGCCGGCAGCCTTGGGGCGGAGGACAGCACCGCGGCTCTTAGAACGCTGCTGTACCTTGTCTGCAACAGAAGCTGCTACCAGCTCCATTGCCGGATCGTCCGCGTCCAGTTCCACGCAGAGTTCTGCCTTGCGGTCCAGTCCGCGGTTCCGGAAATAGACGAACAGGTTCGCTGTCACCATTGCCAGATTCAGCAGGTATACGACTAACACATAGGCGTTGTGTACGTTGACACCGATGATGAACTTGGCACAGATGCCTGCCACATAGCCGACGATCAGCAGGAGAATAAAGGGCAGGCTCATGCCTTTGGCACTGCGGCACTTGTAATTTTTCACCAGATTGATCGGCCATGAACAGCCGAAGCAGATCAGCATTGCCGTTTCCAGAATTCCACCCATGATGTTGTCCTCCATTTTTCTTGGGCAATACCGCACAAAGATTGTGCGACAGA
>NZ_KI260410.1 GCF_000468015.1 Ruminococcus callidus ATCC 27760
CCTCAGCTGGCTCAGTTTTATTTTAGCAGATATAGGCTTAAAAAGAACTAAGATGAAATAGCCACTATTTTATCAATAGATTCTAGCACTTCCCCTAAATTGCGGAGCAGCTTCGGTTGCTCCGTATTTTTATATCAGGCAAAGATAATCCGGTGATTTGCACAAATTCGCCCTTGCATTTCACGTGGAAGTATGGTATACTAAAAGTGATAGAAAGGACGTGATTCCAATGGCAACTGAACAGGAAAAGAACCGGCGAGTGGCGGAGCAATTGCGGCTAATTGATGATGACTTCTTACGGCTCTATTTCAACGATAATCCGGAAGGCGTGGAGTATATCTTGAACATTTTGCTGGAGCGGCAAGACTTGAAGGTGCTGCACAGTGAAACACAATGTGAATATCGCAGCTTGTCTGGACGCTCCATTTCACTGGATATTTATGCGGAAGATACCAATGGAAAAAGATACAACATAGAAATTCAAAGAGCGGATTCCGGAGCAACACCAAAGCGTGCTAGATTCCACAGCAGTATGTTGGATACCAAACTGCTCCAAAAGAAAGAACCGTTCCGCAATTTGGCGGAAACTTTTGTGATTATGCTGACGGAACATGACATTATGAAGCACGGCTTGCCACTATATCATTATGATAGAATTTGTCGTGAAACCGGTGCGTATTTGGAAGACGATTCGCATATCATATACGTAAACGGAGCTTATCAGAATCCGAACGACAGCATTGGCAGACTGATGCACGACTTCCAGTGTGTGAATGCGAAGGATATGTACGCTGAAGAATTATCAGAACGTTTTCGATATTTCAAGGAAACCGAAGGAGGTATGGGCGAAATGTGTAAAGTTGTAGAAGAACGGGCGAAGGAATATGCAGCAGATGCATTGCAAAAAGAGAAGGTTGCGGATATCAGACGGATGTTAGACAAGCAGAAATACTCGCATGAGGAAATTGCAGAAAACTTGAATGTATCACTAGAACTCGTGGATGAGGTTGCAAGTGGCAAGGTTGCTTGAAATACTGCTTTAGAAATTAAAGTATAGGATGCTAATTCAAGCATCAGCCAAACAGTTAAACTTAATTTTTGAAACCGATTTTCAAATAGCAAACGATAACCCAAAATCGAGTGCCTCGCAAACGATAGCTCAATCCATGTACAAACAATGTCTGAAAACAGCCTCTAAAAACCAAACGATACCTTTGCTTATCGTTTGCGATTTGGCTCTCAATTTTCGCTTTTCTAGGCGATAGCAATCTCCTTGATTTTCAGCCGAAAAACAAAAAACCTCGCAGAATTGCGGGATTTTTGGGATTATTTTGTATCAAAATGAGAGCCCTTAGGCATAACCGCACTGCACAAATGATACAATTGTGCAGTGCTTTCTTTTTGGAAAAATGCCGAAAATGCGTGACTTTTTCGGTTTTATCAAGCAAAAACAGCCTGCTGTGGAGCGTTTTCCTGGCAGGCTGTTTGCATTTCTGAAACAATAAAAAAACGATAGGCTAAAATAAAACGATAGGTCGGGGCTATCGTTTTTTTGTTAAATCGGCGTATTTCTGCACTTTTTCTTTGTGTACTTATCATTCACTATATGATGAGTGATCTAACGTGCCATCGAATGGTTCTATGTCTGTTTCTGACATTATTTTCGAGCAGTATCGCTTTCCTGCCCGTTTCTTTTCTCCATTTTCGTCTATTACTACATTACTTCTTCGTTGCCGTTCGGATTGAACTGCATCAAAAATTTCTTTCGATATGATCTCAGGGTGCAACTGCTCTGCAAGATACTGATCTTTTTCTCCACAGTTGTTTCTCCGCTTTCGATTTGGGAATCCATCTGAATAGGTCTTTTTTAGCAGCACATTTCCGATATACTTTTCATTGGTTAGAATTTTTACAACTGTCTGTGTGCACCATTTTTTCTTTCCTGATGGCGTTTGAATTTGCCGTTTCTCCAGTTCTTTTATGATAGAAAGAATACTTCCGCCACGAAGATAGAAATCAAAAATCAAACGAACAACTTCTGCTTCTTCCGGACAGATTTCTAAAGTGCCGTTCTCATTCTTTCTGTATCCAAAGCATCTTCTGTTGTAAAGAAGCGATGTTCCATTTTGCATTCGCTTTTCAATTCCCCATCGAATATTCTCACTGCGGTTATAACTTTCTTCCTGTGCGTAGGCTTCAATTAAAGTGACAAGAAATTCGCTTTCACATTTTGAAGTGTCGATTTCTTCGTTCTCAAATATAATTCTGGCTCCAATGGCATTGAGTTCTCGAATCAGGCGGATTGTTTCAGCAGTATTCCGTCCAAATCTGCTGACGCTTTTTGTTAGAATGGTATCAACGTTTCCGGACCTGCAATCTTTCAATAATCTCTGTAATTCTGGTCTGTTATCATTTAATCCAGTATGAAAATCCAGATAAATATCAATCAGTATCCATCCTCTGCTGTGCAGAACTGTTCTTGTGAGATGAGATGCTTGGGCAGACATACTGCGAAGCTGCTCTGGCTGATTTGTACTTACTCTGCAATAAACACCAACTTTGGATAATCGTGGTAATTCATGGCGAACTGGAATCTTCGTTACGTTTCTTTCCTCCACACTGTTTTTTCTCCTTTGTCTATTTTCAGTTTCCTGAATAAACTCATTATAGCACACCCTTTGGGAAAGAACAAGGGCAAATCTGCGTAAAATCTCTGTGGATTAGTCTACTTTCAAAAAAATTGTATCTTTTGTAAAGTACGTCTAAAAAGTGAAATGCTCCCCTTTTGTTAGACAATAT
>NZ_KI260411.1 GCF_000468015.1 Ruminococcus callidus ATCC 27760
AAAGAGCATACCAGTAGACGGTCTGCTCCCAATAAGTTACTTAAAATAACCGCCTTGAGTTGCAGCTGTAGGGCGGTTATTTCCGTTTATCATCATGATGATTGGAACGCAGAATCGCTATCTGAATCAATGTAAGTATGAGCCATGCGAAAAAACGCAGCTGCTCCCATGTTACAAAGTTCTCCATGCACATCACCTCCCATCGATTTTGATAAAATCATGGGAGCGTGGAAAGACCGCCTACCGTTTCAGGTATGCCCTCAAAATTTAGTATACCACACTTTGCAAAAAATGTCAAACAGCCGCATCACTGCCGGAGCGTTCCGGTGGGTGGTGCGGCTTTTTTGCTGCCGTGCAGTCGAGCCATTGCACGTCTATACTATTATAATAGTATAGCATGTCATGTTCGATCTGTTTGCCCGGGCAGCACTGCCTCTCCCAACAGAACCTGCCCGAAACTTCCAGCAAACTTCCAATATTCCGAACTTTCATCAGAAACTGTGTAAATTCTCGTTCAAAGTTGCACGCCGGCGTGCAACTTTTCCCCTCTGAGAGCCTATATATGGAGGGGCTTTTTTACATTGCGAAATGCCAGCCCGAAGCGTGCTCCGGACGGGCGGGAACAGGAGGAACTGCACATGCAAAGCAAACGGTTTTATTGGCTGAAATTACAGGAACATTTCTTTCAGGACAAGGCAGTGAAAAAACTGCGGCGAATGCCCAACGGGGATACCTGCGTGATGATCTATCTGAAAATGCTGTTGCTAAGCCTTTCCAGCAGCGGCGAGTTGTACTTCGACGGACTGGAGCCGGATTTTCACACGGAACTGGCACTGACACTGGACGAGGACGAAGAACTGGTCAGGGACACGCTGGAGTTTCTGATGCGTGTGCACCGGCTGGAACAGAAGTCGGAAACGGTCTACTATCTTCCGGAGGTAGGTGCGGTGACGGGTTCGGAAAGTGCTTCTGCGGAACGCATGCGAAAAGCACGGCAGAAACCGGCAGATGCCAAGCCGCAGGAACCGGTTCAGGCACCGGCAGAAGCTTGTAACACCGAAGCTGCACATTGTGACACACCGGCTGCACATTGTGACGTAGAGAAAGAGATAGAGAAAGAGTTAGAGATAGAGAAAGAAACAGAGTCAGATGCAGAGAAAGAGTTGTTTCCGGAGAGCCAGACCGCTGCCGCGGCAGTTCCAGAAACAACCACCACAACCGGCAGCCGGAAAAAAAGGACTGCTTTTTCCAAGCCGACACTGGAGGAGATACGGAACTACTGCATGCATCGGGGCAGCACGGTATCGGCAGAACAGTTTTACGACTACTACGAAGCCAACGGCTGGAACATCGGAAAGCACCCGATGCGGGACTGGAAAGCGGCTCTGCGGACATGGGAACGCCACGAAAAGCCGTCCTGTCCGGACAAACCCCAGCCCCCGCGGTGTGAAAATGCAGAGGCTTATGCGTCATTTGTCTATAACCTGACATAAGGAACACACTGCCGGAATCTGTCCTCTCAGTGCATGCCGGCTGAAAATATACCGAAATTCCGTGTTTTTTTCGGAGTTAACAAAGGACATGCCGCAAAACTTAACATTTAACCTAGATTTCACATTGCCGCGATAACAGACTTTACATAGGCTTGTTATAATAACATTGTTCATTGGAACAAGAATAAAAAACGAAACACGATTCTGGGCAGAATCGGCAAGGGACACAGCGAAGCGTGTCCGGAAATGGAGTTATGCGTTATGAAAAAAATGACAAAGATCGCGGCAGCAGTTGCAGCATTGGGCATGATGGCAAGCAGTCTGACAGGCTGCGGCGGCGGTGCTTCCGGAGCAATCTCCGTGATTACCCGTGAGGACGGTTCCGGCACCCGCGGAGCATTCACCGAACTGTGCGGCATCATGGAGGACGACAAGGACAACACAGTTTCCAGTGCAGAGGTCACGAACAGCACCGCAGTTATGCTGACGACCGTTGCCGGCAATGCGGCTTCTATCGGCTATGTTTCTGTCGGCTCTCTGGACGATTCCGTCAAGGCTCTGGAAGTAGACGGCGTAGCACCCAGCGTGGACACCGTGGCCGACGGCAGCTATTCCATTTCCCGTCCGTTCAACATCGTCACCAAGGACGGCGAGGAACTGAGCGATGCGGCACAGGATTTCTTCAACTACATCATGAGCACCGATGCCGCAGATGTCATCAGCAAAGAGGGCTATGTGGCACAGGGCACAGAAAGCTATACCTCCAACGGTGCAAAGGGCAGCGTGGTGGTTGCCGGTTCTTCTTCTGTCACACCGGTCATGACTAAGCTGAAAGAGGCTTACGCGGACGTGAATCCGGACGTGACCGTAGACGTACAGCAGAGCGACTCCACCACCGGCGTGACTTCCACACAGGAGGGCGTATGCGACATCGGCATGGCTTCCCGCGAACTGAAGGACACTGAAACCGGCGTAAAGAGCACTGTTCTGGCAATGGACGGCATTGCAGTCATCGTCAACAAGGACAATTCTCTCGACGCGATTACCAAGGATCAGATCAAGCAGATCTACACCGGCGAGATCACAGAGTGGTCTGCGTTGACGGAACAGTAAAAAAGGCTGCGAGATAACCCCTCAGTCAAGCCTGCGGCTTGCCAGCTC
>NZ_KI260412.1 GCF_000468015.1 Ruminococcus callidus ATCC 27760
TCCTCTGAGATGCCATATGTGGTAATATCCGGCGTGGCACAGATCGCTTCGATTCCATGCAAATTCGCATCATAGAATATCTGCCGTTTCAGTTCATGAGTCGGTACAGCGATCACAACAGGACGCACGCTGTCTTTCATGTAGTTGAGATAGGTGCTGGTCTTGCCCAAAGCGGTCTGCCCCTTGATGAGGTAAAGCTTGTTTTCCGCAGATGCCATTGCTGTTTGAAAGGCGTTTTGCAGGTCCTGGTGAGCCGTTTCCAAATCCACATAGCGCTCTCTTTTTAAAATGCGCACTTCTCGCCGGGTCGGTTTCGCCGTGGAAAGCATATTTTCGGAATGGCTGCACCGGTCACAATAATCGCAGTTTTCGCAAGACGGCACAGGCAGATTGTCCTTGATGATTGCTGTCAGAATTTCCTTCCAGTTGATATTCTGGTAGTGCTGTTCGGCATTCTTTTCCGAATGCATGATCTCCAGAAACTTTTGCTTTCCCTTTTCTGCACCGCACATGCCTCTTGCCAGAAAATAGATGTCCTGGGTGTTTTCGATTCTGCCCTCGGTAAAATCCCAGTAGAGCGGACAGCAGTCATAGAGGTTTTCCCAGCTGAAATTGCGGTAGACCGCTCTTCGCTGCTTGTTCCGGACACCTTGTGTGGCTTGGGTCTTGCCGTGGAGCTTCCATTTCGCCATGACCATTTTTGTCTCGTATCCATAGGTGCAGGCATCCAGAGGCGTGACGGAATAGGTGTTGTCTTTCAGTAGGTAGAGGATGGGGAGCGTATCTTCGACCTCTGTCTTTTCTTTTGCAAATTCTCTTCGCAGCACTTCTTTATAGTGCTTGGCATCGGTCAAGCCTCTTACATAGCTCAAAAACGCGAACAGGACATCGTAAATGCTGATCTGAAAGCGTGGTTCAAATTGGGTGGGATAGGCATAGGTTCGGTCTGCATACTGCGTTTGAAAAATCGCACAGAGCAGGTCGCCAAAAAACCGTGCGGTTCTTTTGTCGGCAAGCTCCTCCCGGAAAAAGAACAGCATATCGCCGTGTTGTTCCTGGTATAGGATTCCGTAGTGATAGGCGAGGTTCAGCATATGGTCTCCGTGAGGATTGGCTTGAAAATGTTTGAGTGCAATGACGTATTTCACGTTATCTTCTCCCTTCTTGCATTATCTTTTACCAGATAGTTCGGTCTGTTTTATTTTGAAAACCGGCGGTGCTGAAAATTCCGTCCATGCGTGCCGTCGTCGCTATGCGCCGTCACGCACAGACCAAAACGCCAGAAAGAACGGGATTTTTGTACACTGCCCTTATATAAATAAGGGAGTTGTGCATTTTTCCCGTCTGGTTGTTCTTCTGTGGTGTTTGTCGACCGGGGAGACAAAAACACCATGGAAGAAACGGTCAGCAGTGCCGGAT
>NZ_KI260413.1 GCF_000468015.1 Ruminococcus callidus ATCC 27760
GGGAAATTTGCAAGCAGATGGCGTGCAAAGTCACCAGACGCTCTTTGTGCGGTATTGCCTTAAAATTATTCCTCACGCTGTAAAATTTCCGGCGATCCGCACCAACAGCAGGATCGTTTCCAAAGCCGTAACCGCACAGCCGGCAATGAAAAACACTGTATTGGCAGTGCCGTAGGCGTGAAAGAGATTCAGGCATACGCCGCCTTTCATCGGATACAAAAGGCGGACTTTTTTCTTGTTGAAAATATCCGTCGCAAGGTGCGACAGAAACCCAATGGTAAAGTAGACTGCGATAGACGGATAAATTAGGCACAGGGCAGCGTCCAGTGCTGCCAGTGCCGTAAAGGAATGCATAAACGAACGGTGCGGCGTTTCCTTTCCGAATGCACAGACCACCAGAAAGAGGGCAACGCCAAGGAGAATTCGCACAATGCTGCTGTTTTGCAGAATGGTCTGCACCAGTCCGAATTTCCCGAAGTAGTCCACTGCCAGAAAGATGACAGTGACGGCAATCGTCAGGAAAATGACCCTGTTTGCATCGCGGTGGGAGGAAGATGTGCCTACGTCAATATCGCTGATCAGTGCCCCGATGGCTCCGATCCCTGCCGCGGTGACAAATCCGGAGAGTGTGTCAGGGTGCGTAATGGCAAGCGTTGCGGCAATGCCCACCATCATGTGTGTTTTTCCAAGCATAGTTGTAGTTCCTTTGTGGTGAATTTTGTATTATTGTAGCATATTTTGTGTTGAAAGTCAATGCTGTAAGAGCAGTGTTCACGGAAATCAATTTTCATGATAGCCTCCCCTGAAAGGGGAGGGGGACCGCCGTTAGGCGGTGGAGAGGTTTTTTCGTAAAATCCTTTTGCGATGTTTTCGGCATAAGTGGGAACCCCTCAGTCAGTGCTACGCACTGCCAGCTCCCCTTTCAGGGGAGCCTCACTTGTCAAACTTCATAATTTGACACAATTTAAATCAACATATTTTTGAAAATTGATTTCCGTGAGCAGTGTTTGTGTAAATCCACTTTCAAGATCATGGAAGGCAGGAGAGAAGTTTTTCGTGGAATTCTTTTTCAGAATATGTTCGTTTTCACAGAGAAACGCCTTTGCCGGACTGGAACAAAACGGAATTTTTGTCATTATCGCACAAATAGAAAGTGTCACTTTTGGTGAAAAAAGAGATTTCCTGCGGCAATTCACTGTAGCATCTTGACAAATATCCTTCTACATGGTAAACTGTTTATAGTGAATTTGATACAGGATTCCGAAAATTGAAATATTGGAATGTTACCTTTCGACAAGTTTGTCTGATTGGGCATCACCAACTTTTATGCACGCAAAATGGACGCGGTATAGGGGTTGGCTTTTTTTATACCATTTTGAGGTGTTTTATGAAAATTATCAAAGTTATCAATAACAACACAGTATGTGCTTTGGATAAAAAAGGCAAAGAACAGATCATATCCGGAAAGGGCATCGGATTCAGCAAAAAACGCGGCGACGAAGTGGATTCGGCACAGATCCAGAAAATCTATATGATCGCTGATTCTGCCCTGCGGAAACGCATGGTGGAATGTCTGGCGGAAATCCCCTACGAACATATCCGTCTGACATCAGATCTGGTCGATCATATTTCTGAACAGTTTTCACAGGAAGTGTTGAAAGAGTCGCTGATGATCAGTCTGTCCGACCATATCAGTTTTGCGATCGAACGGCAGAAGCAGGGAATCAATTTTGCCAATCCGCTGATGGACTCCATTCACGATTGTTTTCCGGAGGAACTTGCTCTTGGAAACTATTGTCTGGAAGAAATCCGCCGGCAACTGGGAATATCGCTTCACAAAGACGAAGCCGGCTTCATTGCCATGCATATCATCAACGCACGGCTGCATACCAACATGGGACAAGTTCCGGATATTACAAAGCTGGTGAATGGTTGTGCAGAAATTGCAGATACTTTTTATCAGGGAAAGCTGGACAAGACCACCGTTTCTTACGAACGGTTTCTGGTACATCTGAAGTATCTGGCGAAGCGGCTGTTCCAGTCGCAGGAATTCTCCAATGTGCTTAGTCGGGACGAGGAGATTTTAAGCTTTGTCCGGCAGAAATTCCAAAAACATTATCGCTGTGCCAAGTGCCTACAGGATTATATCCTGAAAAATTTTGCACGCACGATTTCAGAGGACGAAATGATGACATTGGCGTTCCACCTGAAAAAAGTTAGCGAATCCCGTTAAAAACGCTTGATTTCATTACAACTGGTACCTAGGGCAATACCACACAATCTTTGTGCGGTGTTGCCCAAGTAATGATTCCGGCGTGAAGATACAGAACATTATTTTTAGGAGGACTCTTGTAATGAAAGACAAGATTTTCGGCGTATTGCAGCGAGTGGGACGCTCCTTCATGCTTCCCATTGCACTGCTGCCGGTGGCGGGGCTTCTGCTGGGTTTGGGAAGTTCCTTTACAAATGCCACTACAATTGAAACTTATCATCTGGGAAACATCATCTATGAGGGCGGACTGCTCTACACCATTCTGGACATCATGAGCAAGGCGGGAAGTGCCGTCTTTGACAATCTGGCACTGTTGTTTGCCATGGGGGTTTCCATTGGCATGGCGAAAAAAGAAAAGGAAGTCGCTGCTCTTTCCGGTGCGATCGCCTATCTGGTCATGAACACCGCGATCAGTGCTCTGATCTCTGCCAAGGGCGGCGTAGAAGCAATGGCAGCCAACTCCACCACCTCTGTGCTGGGTATCACCACACTGCAAATGGGCGTGTTCGGCGGTATTCTGGTTGGCTTGGGCGTAGCGGCTCTGCACAACCGGTTCTATAAAATTGAACTGCCGCAGGTGCTTTCCTTCTTCGGCGGCACTCGTTTCGTGCCGATCATTTCTACCGTGGTGTACCTGTTCGTTGGTGTCATTATGTTCTTCCTGTGGCCGGTGGTACAGTCCGGTATCTCTCATCTGGGAACGCTGGTGCTTCGCTCCGGTTACGCCGGTACATGGATCTACGGCATTCTGGAACGTGCCCTGATTCCGTTTGGCCTGCACCATGTATTCTATATGCCGTTCTGGCAGACAGAACTGGGCGGCTCCATGATGATCGACGGCAACATGGTTTCCGGTGCCCAGAACATCTTCTTTGCTGAACTGGCTTCCAAGTCTACAACAGAATTTTCCGTTTCTGCGACACGCTTCATGTCCGGTAAGTTCCCGTTCATGATCTTCGGTCTGCCGGCTGCGGCATTTGCAATGTACCGTGCGGCTCGTCCGGAAAAGAAAAAGATGGTCGGAAGCTTGCTGCTTTCCGCAGCCCTGACCTCTATGATTACCGGCATCACTGAACCGCTGGAATTCACATTCCTGTTCGTGGCTCCGCTGATGTATGCCGTACACTGCGTACTGGCTGGTCTGTCCTATATGCTGATGCACATTCTGAATGTTGGTGTCGGCATGACGTTCTCCGGCGGTGCCATTGACCTGACACTGTTCGGTATTTTACAGGGCAATGCGAAAACCCACTGGATCTGGATCGTGGTTGTCGGTCTGGTCTATGCAGTTGTTTACTACTTCGTATTCTACTTTATGATCACCAAGCTGAACCTGAAAACACCGGGCAGAGAACCGGACGATGTAGAGCCGAAACTCTATCGCAGAAGCGATGTTAATGCGGCAAAGGCAGAGAAAAAAGCAGGCGGCAGTGCGGCTGTAGACATGGTCAGTGCAATGGTGCTGAAAGGTCTGGGCGGCAAGGCAAACCTGTCCGATCTGGACTGCTGTGCAACACGCCTGCGGGTAACAGTACAAAATGCAGAACTGGTAGACGATGCCATGCTGAAAGCCAGCGGTGCTTCCGGTGTTATTCACAAGGGCAACGGTGTACAGGTTATCTATGGTCCGAAAGTATCTGTTATCAAGTCCAATCTGGAAAACTTCATGGAAACGCCGGAAGCAGAGCATCTGGACAGTCTGTTTGCAGAATCCGAAGCAGAAACTACTGTGGAAGAAACCAAGCCGGAACCGGAACAGAATTCTGCTCCCGCAGAAAAGGCGGCTGGTTCCGGAGAATGCCTGACACTGTGCACACACATGAACGGTACGGCGATTCCGCTGGAAGAAGTGGAGGACGAGGTGTTCTCGCAGAAGATTCTCGGTGACGGCATTGCGATTCGTCCCGCAGAGGGCAAGTTGTACGCTCCCTGTGACGGCACCATTGAAACCGTATTCGACACCAGGCACGCTGTGAATATGACTTCCGCAGACGGTGTGGAGATCCTGATGCATATCGGTATCGATACCGTAAAGCTGGAGGGAAAATATTTTGAGGCACATGTCAGTGACGGACAGGCAGTCAAGAAGGGCGACCTGCTCATCAGCTTTGACATGGAAGCAATCACCGCCGCAGGCTACAAGCTGACCACGCCGATGCTGGTTTGCAATGTAGACGACTATGCAGCGTTGACACCAGTTGCCAAGGGAACAGTTTCTGTTGGAGAAACTGCCATTCAGCTCACAAAGTAAACAAACAGCACTGTTTCACGCATTGCTGTCTGAATAAAGGCGACCCCGCTTCTTACGCATAATCTTTGTGCGGTGTTGCCGAAACGATATTTTACAGGAGGAATTACTCATGAAAACATTCACTTACACCATTCAGGACGAAGTAGGTATCCACGCAAGACCGGCAGGACTGCTGGCAAAGAAGGCAAAGGAATTCCAGAGCACTATCACACTGGAAAAGGGCGGCAAGTCCGTAAACCTGACCAAGCTGATGGCAGTCATGGGCATGGGCGTGAAGTGCGGCGACACTGTGACCGTTTCTGTTGACGGTGCAGACGAGGAAACCGCTTTCGCAGAGATGCAGGCATTCTTCCAGCAGAACCTCTGAGTTCTCGGAAAAACATTCATATAGGAGGGAAAATCCATGAATATTTGGCATGACATTGATGAAGAACGCATCTATCCCACAGATTTTATGGCTGTCGTGGAAATCTCCATGGGCAGCAATATGAAGTATGAACTGGACAAGAAAACCGGCATGCTGTCGCTGGACAGAGTGCTGTTCACGGCAACGCACTACCCCATGAACTACGGCTTCATTCCCAGAACCTATGCAGACGACCACGACCCGCTGGACGTGCTGCTGCTCTGCTCCGAGCCGATCCTGCCCATGACACTGGTGCGAAGCTATCCCATTGGTGTCATGACCATGGAGGACGGCGGCATGGGCGATGAGAAGATCATTGCCATTCCCTACGGCGATCCCACCTATATGAGTTATACCGATGTCAGCGAACTGCCCAAGCATATCTTTGAGGAACTGATGCACTTTTTCTCGGTGTATAAGCAGCTGGAACGGGGCAAGCAGACCGAAGTCAAGGACATCGGCGGACCGCTGGCGGCAGTGGCAGTCATGGAAAAGGCAATGGAAAATTACCGGAAAAAGTTCGGTACCGCAGAGGCGTAAGGAGGAATCGGAATCATGAAAAAGTTTACCGGAAAAGGTGTGTACGGTGCTATCGCTATGGGAAAGATCTCTGTTTTTCAGAAGCAGGATACCTTGATTCAGCGGACTTCCGTGAAAGACACCGAAGCGGAAAAAGCCAGAGTAGAGGCTGCCAAAGCCGCAGCAGCAGAACAATTACAGGCGATCTATGAAAAGGCACTGAAAGAAGTGGGTGAAACCAATGCTCAGATCTTTGAGATCCACATGATGATGCTGGAAGATGACGACTACAACGAGAGCATTCAGAACATCATTGATACCCAGAAAGTCAATGCTGAGTATGCGGTTTCCATTACGGCGGACAACTTCGCCGAGATGTTCTCTGCCATGGACGATGCCTATATGCAGGCTCGTGCGGCTGACGTGCGGGACATTTCCGACCGCATCATTGCCAATCTGACGGGAAACGTTGCTGTGCAGGAAGATTCCGGCGAAAAGCACATCATTTGTGCGGACGACCTCGCCCCCAGCGAAACCGTTTCTCTGGATAAGGACAAGGTGCTGGCATTTGTGACGGCACACGGTTCGTCCAACTCTCACACGGCGATTCTGGCTCGGAATATGAACATTCCGGCAGTCATCGGCGTGGGAAGCGATTTTCTGAAAGAGGTACAGGACGGCACAGAGGCGATCGTAGACGGCTTTACTGGTGAGATTTTCGTGGAACCGGACGAGGAAACTCGCCGGCGGCTGCTGGAAAAGCAGAAGGCGGACGAGGAGAAAAAGCGTCTGCTGCTGGAACTGAAGGGCAAGGAAAACGTCACCAGGGACGGCACCAAGGTCAACATCTATGCCAACATCGGCAGTGTGGACAATATTGGTGCAGTGCTGCTCAACGATGCCGGCGGTATCGGATTGTTCCGGAGCGAATTTCTGTATCTGGAAAATAATGACTATCCCAACGAAGAACAGCAGTTTCTGGCGTACAAGCGTGTGCTGGAGAGCATGGCGGGGAAGAAAGTTATTATCCGCACGCTGGACATCGGTGCAGACAAGCAGGTGGACTATTTCCACCTGAAAAAAGAGGACAATCCGGCAATGGGCTACCGTGCAATTCGCATTTGCCTGACCAGACCGGAGATCTTCAAGACGCAGCTGCGGGCACTGTATCGTGCGTCCATTTACGGCAATCTGGGGGTTATGTTCCCCATGATCACCAGCGTGTCCGAACTGGAAAAGATCCTTGCCATCTGTGAGGAAGTCAAGGCGGAACTGCGGGAGCAGGGCGTGACCTATTCCGACACCATGGAACTGGGCATCATGATCGAAACGCCGGCGGCTGCCATTATCAGCGACCGTCTGGCACCTATGGTGGACTTTTTCAGCGTGGGGACCAACGATCTCACACAGTACACCCTTGCCTGCGACCGGCAGAATCCGGACATTGAACCGTTCATCGACACCCACCACGAGGCGATTCTGCGGCTCATCGAAATGAGTGCCAGGAACGCCCACGCCAACGGTGCGTGGATCGGCATCTGCGGTGAACTGGCAGCGGATACTACGCTGACGGAAACATTCCTGCGAATGGGCATTGACGAACTTTCCGTTTCGCCGGCGTTCGTGCTGAAAGTGCGGGACGCTGTGCGGAATGTGGATCTGCGGAAGTGAACATGATTCTGATATGAAAAATGCTGCTGTGCCTGTATCTGGTGCGGTAGCATTTTGTTTAGGCAACACCGCACAAAGCTTGTGTGGTGTTGCCTTTGCGTATTTGCAAAAAGTGTGGTATAATAGAGATGAGATCAACCAAGAGGAGATGCCAAAATGATTCGTGAAATTGTAAAAGACACATTTTTTCTCAGTCAGAAATCCGAGCCGGCAACCAGACAGGATCAGCCTGTAATACAAGACCTGCTGGATACGGTTCGTGCCAACGCTGACCGCTGTGTGGGTATGGCGGCGAATATGATCGGGGAACGAAAGACCATTCTGGTGGCACAGGCTGGAAAAGACTATCTCGTCATGGTGAACCCGAAAATCGTCGATCATTCCAGGCAGTGTTACGAAACCGAAGAAGGCTGTCTGTCGCTGACGGGACAGCGTCCGGTCAAACGGTACAGCGTGATCGTGGTGGAATATCTGGATCGAAAATTCAAACGGAAAAAGCAGACGTTCCGAGATTTTGAAGCACAGATCATTCAGCATGAAATGGACCACTTCGAGGGAATCATTATATAAGGCAATACCGCACAAAGAGCGTCTGGCG
>NZ_KI260414.1:0-1695 GCF_000468015.1 Ruminococcus callidus ATCC 27760
TTGCTGCGGTTGTAGCTGCAGTAGTTGCTGCGGTAGTAACCTCAGTAGTTGTTGTGGTGGTTGCTTCTGTAGTAGTGGTAGTAGTTGCCTTCGGAACCTTTACACAGATGTAACCATCCTGCAGGTCAACAGTTTCAGCGAAGTCATACTTCACGTTGCTGCTGTTTGTCAGAGCGAAACGATCGATAGAAACCGGAACAACGTTGCCGTCGCCATCCTTGGAGTAAGAGATGTCGGTGCCCAGTTCAGCCCAGTTTACAGGGAATACATAGCCGCCCAGTGTTTCATCATATTTGATGCCATACTCAGTAGCCAGTGCCTGTACGGTTGCTTCGTCCGGAATTGCGATCGGCATGCTGTACAGTGTGCCGTTTGCAGAAGCCGGTTCTACGAAATCAGTGTTTGCATCACACATCAGACCGAAGTGGATCTTGGTGTTTGCTTCTTCCTTCCAGAAGTTCATCAGGTCGATCTGGAATGTCGGCATCGTTGCATATACCGTATTTCTCAGATCCTTGTAGTAACGGTTGAATACCTTGACCTGCATGTCGGTTGTACCATACGGCCACTGGAGCAGCTTCTTGGTTGCTTCCGGCAGATCAATTGTACCCTGCAGGGCACCGGTCTTCAGAGCGTTCTGAACAGTAATTGCATAGCTCAGGTTGTCACCATCGGTGGAGCCCTGACCCGGAGTTACTGTCAGCTTATCCAGAGCCCAAACCATCTTCTGGGTTACAGGCTCTTCTGTTGTGGTAGTGGTTGCAGCTGTGGTTGCAGCAGTTGTAGCAGCTGTGGTTGCAACGATGCTAGCTTCTGTAGTGGTTGCAGCAGTTGTAGCAGCTGTAGTTGCAGCAGTTGTAGCAGCTGTGGTTGCAGCGGTGGTAGCAACTGTGGTTGCTGCGGTGGTAGCTTCTGTAGTTGTGGTAGTAGTGGTTTCTGCATCAACGTATACCTTGTATGCACCTGCTACGTAATCTACGCTGGTGTGGATATCGTTGTTTTCAGTATCACGATAGTCAAAACGCTTAACCTCAACCGGTGTCAGGTTGCCCTTACCATCATCGCTGTAGCCGATGTCTACGCCGTCTTCCATCCAAGTTACCGGGAACAGATAGTACTTACCGTTCTTGTCGCTCTTCAGTTCCAGACCAGCTTCCTTAGCTGCTGCTGTAACGGTGTCCTTATCAGCAACGTCCATGGTGAACGCAGCCAGAGTGTTACCAGAAACAATGCCCATGCTGCCGTTGGAGCTCATGGAGAATACCAGACGACCAGTTTCGCTGTATTCCTGTGTATTCAGCATAGTCTGGCTCAGTGCCGGATATACATTACCAACCTTGAAGCAGTTGGAGATCTTCTTGTAAGAACTCGGGATAGACAGGATCTGACGAGTTACTTCCGGAACGAGCAGAGAACCAACAACACCCGGAGTGTCGATACCGTTGGTCTGTGTTACGTTCAGCTTTACCTTAGAATCGCTCGGCTTGCAGTTAACCTTGTCGATTTCCCACTTGATGGTCTTTTCAACCGGATCAGTGCTCTTGTCAACATAAACCTTGAAGCCGCCGTCGATGTACTTCACCTGTGTATGAACATCGTTATCTTCGGTGTCACGATAGTCAAAACGCTTAACTTCAACCGGTGTCAGGTTGCCCTTACCGTCATCGCTGTAGCCGATGTCTACGCCGTCTTCCA
>NZ_KI260414.1:1795-5324 GCF_000468015.1 Ruminococcus callidus ATCC 27760
TGCTGCCGTTGGAGCTCATGGAGAATACCAGACGGCCAGTTTCGCTGTATTCCTGTGTATTCATCATGGTCTGGCTCAGTGCCGGATATGCATCGCCGATCTTGAAGCAGTTGGAGATCTTCTTGTAAGAACTCGGAACAGACAGGATCTTGCGGGTTGCTTCCGGAACGATCATAGAACCAACGATACCAGTGGTGCTGATACCATTTGTCTGTGTTACTTCCAGCTTAACCTTCTTGTCGCCCGGTTCGCAAGCTACTTCGCCGATCTTCCAAGCGAATTCATCGCTCTTGTCATCGGTGGTAACAGTAGTTGCAGCGGTTGTTGCAGCAGTGGTGCTGTTTTCAGTGGTTGTGGTTTCTGCGGCAGTGGTGGTGGTATCTGTTACAGTACCGTCGCCAACTACGATCTTTACGATTGCCTTGGAAGGATCCTGCGGCAGAGAGTAAGTAGCTGCATCCTTCTTACCCTGAATTGCAGTGGACATATCTTCCAGCGGACCTACTGTTGCACGATAGTTTTCCTGATCTGCCTTTACGCTGTCGAAATCAGCAGCGGACGGCATCGGGATCAGATCCTTGTTTGCATTGCGGCTGCAGATCTGTACATAATAGGTGCCTTCTGCGGTATCCTTCGGAACAACAACATCGAAGGAAGTGAAACGCAGGTCAGTAGACTTTCCACCAACAAAGTATGTACGGTCATCCGAAGAAGCAGCAATGAAGCCCCAGGAATAGTAGTTGTTGATGTCCGGAACGCAGTCATTTCCATCAGAGTCCTTTACGAAACGAGTGGTGGAATAGCACGGCAGATCTACTGTAACAGTCTTTTCAACATAGTTTGCAGCAACTTCCCCGCCCGGATTGATGTAGGAATATTCGATGTACGGTGTACCGTCTTCCTTCTGCTTGACATCGCATTCCTGTACCTTATGGGACTTGTGAGTAGCCTTATCTGCATTCTTGTCTGCCAGATAATCGTCTGCATTTGCATAGTAGTCGTATTCGAACTTGACCTTGTTGTCGCCGTTGGCGATCAGATTGGCACCAAAGATCTTGTCACAAGCAATTTCTCTGACTACGCCGTTACTCTGAGCGTCGTTGTAGCTCCAGGTGTGCAGGTCTTCATCCTCTTCGAACATCGGGGACATGCAGAATGCACCGCTATACGGAGTGCCTACGATTGTGCCCAGACCGTTCGGCATAGTGACATCATGCTGGTTGACCTTGGTAGATGCGTTGAAAACGTTCTGATAGTAGATACTGTTTGCAATTGCACCGCCGTCTGCGAAGGTAGCGTCCTTGGTTGCAACCCAGTTCAGCTTTACAGAGCTCAGGTAGTTGTCATCAGGCCATTCTTCAGAATCGATGAAAACGTCCAGAGTCTTGGTAACATCGCCAGCAGCGATCTCGTCCTTAGAGATGCTGATGGTCTGTACGCCGCTTCCCTGCTCCTCGAGGAGGAAATTGTACGGTGTGCCGCCATTTTCGGTCTGTTTTGTGGGAATCGAAGCCGAAACCGACAGTGCACTGAACGGCAGTGCAGAAACTGCCATCAGAGCTGCAACGCCGAAGGACAGAACCTTCTTTGTTCGTTTCTTCATGTTTTCCTTTCCTTTCCTTGCCGGTATTGCCGACAAATACGTAAATGAAATATTGCCTATATCAGGAGCCGCATTCCCCCTCGGAACACTTCTCCTAAATATACGAAAAATTTGTGGTTGCCGTGAAACAGATTAGTCTGAATACGGCAGAGTCTTAATGATGTTTACGAGGAACATCAGCAGTGTGGTTGCGTCCTGCGAGCCAACTTCTTCATCACCGTTGCAGTCTGCGTTCTTCCGCTGTGTGTCGTTCAGAGTAACCACGCCGGCTGCTGCCTTGTTCAGCATAACGGCATCGGTAATGTCCACGCGGGCATCACAGTTGACATCACCGTACAGCACGCTGCCCGGTGCTACCGTACCGGTAACAATGTTGCCGGAGATCGTGGTAGTTGCCTTTGTGACATCTGTTTTGCTCTCAGTAGCGGTAGTAGTCGCTTCGGTAGCAGTGGTATCCTTGCCGCCTTCAGTAGTGGTCACAGTGGTGGTCTGCTTGCTGCCGATGGTCACGGAGCCAGCTTCTGCGTTGATCGTATAGGTAGCGGAATCGCCGCCGTATACATAGCCGATCACCATGCTGGAATTGTTCTTGCCGGAGCCGTCATAAGTTTCACGGGTAACCGGTGCGAAGTCGATCGGAGTTACGGTGCCGTCTGCCACGCCGTCCTTTACAGTACCGGTAATGGTCAGGATCACACCGTCCTCAGAGATCCAGGAATTGGAGTCCAGTGCGGTCGTCCAGCTGACAGTGATCTCGCCGTCCTTGATGTTGGTGGCAAATACCGGAGCATCGCTGGCGGTACTGTCGCCGGAAACATCAACATCAGCAGACTTGCCGATCTTCACGCTGTCTACGTTCAGAACAGTCTGATCATAGGTCACTGCGAAGTCCATGACGTTTACCTTCGTAGACGGAATGTCTTCCAGAGAAACGTCTACAGAAAATTCTCCGCCAGCCTCTGCCTCTACCTTTGCACCCTTCAGGGTCACTGCTGTGTCAGCAGCCGAAACCTGAAACGAAACAGCAGTAGAAGCAAGCATTGCAAGTGCCAGAGCACCAGCAAGTGTGTGTTTTGCTTTCATGTGTTATCCTCCTCTGATTGTCCGCACGCCCTGCCGGTGTTCCAGGCCGGCGGCATGCAGTCGAAAAAATCTTGGTCGAAATCTCCGCAGGAATCGCTTCTCTGATTCATGCTGTTCCAATTATTCTTATTATAGAATATCCCAACAGAAAAGTCAATAGATACGCAAAGTTTTTGTGTAAACTCGACGAATCAGGAAACCTATAATTGTATAATATCCCAATACGCCAGACCAGCCGGCTCGCATTTTGCCATGCGTCCGGCAGTTTCGCACAAAAATGGCACGTTTCAGGCTGGCAGAACCTGCCGGATACGGGCAAGGGGACACCGGAAAATCAAGGCGGTGTTCCCGCATCCTGGCGGCTTTTCTGCTTATATGTTCCTGCACTGCAGGGCAGGCAGAAACCTTCATTCAAATTATACTCTAAAACTCGCAAAATGTAAAGAGAGATACGCATTTTTTAGTAGAATTGTACAAAATATAGACTTCATTTTTAGAGTATTCCACAAGAAACACAGTGCGTTTTCGACAAAAACCGGCGGTTTTTTGGAATCAGCACCGGCAGGCCTCCGGAAACGGGAGTTTTTTGCGAAAAAACGTTTTCCACAAGTTTTCCTCTTTGGTGGATTCTTTGTGGAAAACACCTCCGCCGTCATCCGAAATGGTTTTCCACAATGTTGAAAGCTGTGCCGGATTGACGCGGCGTGCCTTTTCCACAAAGCTGTGGGAGAAGTTTTCCACTTTGGGAAATGCGGACGTGGCACGCCGTGTTGTTGACTGAAGGATTTTGCTGTGAAAATCTGCAATTCAAGAATCCCTCCACCAGCTTCGCTGGTCCCCCTC
>NZ_KI260415.1:0-571 GCF_000468015.1 Ruminococcus callidus ATCC 27760
ATTTTACTCATGCCTTACCATAGAGAAGCAACGTCAAGTGTTGTACGGCACGATTCTTTTTGTTGTATGCAGAAGAACGCTCAATACCGAAGTGCTCGCAAATGGTATAAATGTTTTGATCTTCCTGCCAATAGAACTGTTCCAGCACATACCGTTCATCCTCCGACAGACTGTCCCATGCAGGCTGAAACCATTCCATGTATTCCTTTGCCTGACGATACCGTTCCCGCAGCACATCGATTTCGTCAATGGCAGTGATAATTCGCATTTCGCCGGACTGCGGGTTCGGACTGCCGCCCGGCATATCTGTAAATGCCGGACTGCCAAGGGTTGTGGTGTCTTCATGCACCTGTGTGATTTCTTCGTCTGTATGTGCAAGGATGTAAGCCATGCTGCTGTAATCCTTCAGTGCGTTTACAGCGGCACTCCGTTTGTCTAAGTACTGCCAAATGATATTCATCTGCTACCTCCAAGTTCTGCTTTGACGGCCTGCATCAAAGCGGTCTGGGTTTGTTCTTTCCGGGTCAGGGCTTTCAGGATACGTTCGTCAATCGTACCCTTGGTGATGAGA
>NZ_KI260415.1:671-5508 GCF_000468015.1 Ruminococcus callidus ATCC 27760
ATATTCATCTGCTACCTCCAAGTTCTGCTTTGACTGCCTGCATCAAAGCGGTCTGGGTTTGTTCCTTTCGAGTCAGGGCTTTCAAGATACGTTCGTCAATCGTACCCTTGGTGATGAGATGCTGAATGACAACCGTTTCCGATTGCTGCCCCTGCCGCCACAGTCTGGCGTTGGTCTGCTGGTAGAGCTCCAGACTCCAGGTCAGTCCAAACCACACCAACACATTGCCGCCTGCCTGCAAGTTCAAGCCATGACCAGCAGCGGCAGGATGTAGCAGACCAACTTGCAGCTTTCCGGCGTTCCAGTTCCGAATACTGTCAGAGGACTGGATTTCCTGATAGGAAACATTCAGCTTTCGCAGTCGCTCTTGAATCCGCTCCAAATCATGCTTGAACCAATACGCCACCAGAACGGGCTTGCCGTTGGCTGCCTCTATCAGGTCTTCCAGTGCATCCAGCTTTCGATCGTGAATGGGAATCACCGCTCCGGTGTCGTCATACACTGCACCATTTGCCAGCTGGGAAAGTTTGTTGGATAGACTTGCAGCGTTGGCAGCGGTAATCTCGCCATCCGGCAAGTCTAACACCAATTCTTGTTTCAATTGCTTGTATCGTTCTCTTTCTTGCTTAGAAAGACGAACTGGAACTTCTGTCAACAAAAGTTCTGGCATTTGCAAATAATCAATCGCTTTCATGGAAATGGTGATGTCTGAAATTTTATCATAGATTTGTTTCTCTGCCTGCGGCAAAGGCTTGTAAGAATAAACCACCATCCCATTTCGTTTATCCGGCTGAAAATAGGCTGTTCGATATTGTCCAATAAATCTTCCAAGCCGCTGTCCCATATCCAGCAAACGAAACTCTGCCCATAAATCCATCAAACCATTACTGGACGGTGTTCCCGTTAAGCCGACAATGCGTTTCACCTTTGGTCGAACTTTCATCAGTGCCTTGAATCGTTTCGTCTGATGGTTCTTAAAACCGGATAACTCATCAATCACCAACATATCGAAATCAAACGGAATACCGCTTTCCTCTACCAGCCAACTGATATTCTCACGATTCAAAATGCAAATATCCGTCTTTGCATGCAGGGCTTGTCTGCGTTCTGCGGATGTCCCAACTGCTACACTGTATTTCAGATGCTTCAAATGTTCCCACTTTTCAATTTCTGCTGACCAAGTATCCCGTGCCACACGAAGGGGTGCAATCACTAAAACACGGCGGATTTCAAAGCGGTCAAACAACAACTCATTGATTGCTGTCAATGTTGTGACAGTCTTCCCTAAACCCATATCCAGAAGAAGTGCTGCCACAGGATGCTCCGTCAAAAACTGAATCGCATATTGCTGATAGTCGTGTGGAATGAACTTCACGGTGTTTCACCTCCGACTTCATCCAAAATGGGACGGATTTGTTCCAGACTATCCAGACAATACACGGAAAAACCAACACGCTCAAGCTGTTGTTTTCTCCGGATTTGTAACGCCCGCATCTTCTCACCCGGAGCCTTTACTTCCACAAACGCAATTTTTCCACCCGGCATCAATACGATTCGATCCGGCACTCCATCCGTTCCCGGACTTGTAAACTTCCAACAAAGACCTCCTCTGGACTGCACCTCTTGTACCAACCGGCTTTCAATCATTTTTTCACGCATTTTAGCCACCTTTTCAAGTTTTTTCTTTTTTGGGGTGCTGGTCGATTAAGGTCAATATATAAAACCCCTTTTAGGCTGAAAATTTGGTAAAAATTACCTATAAGAAGAGTTTACGAAATGACCTCCTCCGACCTGCACCCCTGCCCATCATTCTAAAAATTCCGACTTGATTTTTACACCATAAACGATGATACCTTTCTTGGTTCTCTTTCGTTCAAACCCTGCATTTTCAAGACCCGTGTAAAAGTCCGTTGTACTCCTTGTGTACTCTCCATTTCTGGAACAATACGAACGATACTCCTGATACAATTCGCCTGATTTTTGCTGGTAGGTCTTATCTACATCACAGCAGTCTTCCAGAAATGCCGACATCCAGTCGTTGCTTTCCCGATATGCGTGGATTGCTTTTTTGACGCACTGTGGAACTTCCAGTTTGAATTGTCGGTCAATGACTTGTTTCGCTCCCTCCATCACCCAAGACAGAATTGCTCCGCCAGCGTGTTCGACCAGATAATCTGCAAAATTCTTGATGTCAGATTTCCCCTCCAGCTTTGCCAGAAACGGGATCACAATCAATCTACGCCACGTTCCATCATCGTTGGCTCCAACCCTCGGCAGGTGGTTCGTGTATAACACCAGCGTATGAGCAGGTGTATAGCGGAACGGATCCTTGTATTTCTTCTCCGCTTGGATTTCATCCGTGGAACAAAGCTGCTTGATGACCGCAGTATTCAACCGCATTCCTTCTTCCAGTTCTGCTGCAATGACCAGCCGTTTGCCCTTGAGTTCTGCCATTTCCGGCTTTACATTTCGCTTGCAGCCGACCGTCAATGCATCTGCGGACATTGTTCCGCTGTAACTTCCAAGCACCCGTGAAATGGCATTCCAGAAGGTGGACTTGCCGTTGCTGCCTTCGCCGTAGGCAATAATCAATGCCTCTTGATACACTTTTCCAATCGCACAAAGCCCGCAGATTTGCTGCACATAATCCGTTAAACTTTGATCGCCGCAGAAAAAGCAATGCAAGGCATCTTTCCAAATTTCTTCTCCCACGTTGTCCGGCGAAACAGCAGTCATTTTTGTGAGGTAATCCTCCGGATTGTGCGATCTTCCACCATTCACGCCTTTCTGCAAGTCATAGGTTGCTGTCGGTGTGTTTAGCAAGAACTCCTGACTGTCAAAATCTGCGATATCTTTCAGCAGCATCGGTTTTGCTGCTTGTAATGCCGAAGAGATGTACTTCATATCTCTGCGTTTCATGACGAAAGTTCGGTAAGTCAGGGCAGAACGATATTCGATGTACGCTTTTCTGCTGACGTCATCCACGGCTTTTTCCAGCACCTTTCCGCCCTTGGAAATTGTTTCAGCATCTACTCCGCTGTCCAGCAGCATCTTGTGTGTCATTTCCAGCGTTCGTTCTGCTTCTTCCAGCTGCTTGTCCAGAAATGCTTCGCATCTGCCAACAGCAGTCTGTTTCGATTCTACCCAGTGTGTTTGCAAATAGCATAAGTATTCGGTTGCATCTGTATAGGCAAGTTCGCCTTGTACCTGTTCTGCAAAAACTTTTGCTTGCCCAATATCGGAATAATCCTCCGGTCGCAGGCTATACATCTGCCCGTATAACTCCGGAGCAATATATCCGTCTTGTTTGGATACTCGCTTTCCGAAATTTTTTGCACTCTGCCAAATCATGTGCAGTTCTGATTCCGCCAATGGTGGGTTGCACTTTTCTGCTGCCTTTTGAAACAATTGATACGCTGCCTCTGTATTGCCATAACGCTTGATCAGTTTCCCAGCGATATGACTCATTGTGCTGTTTCTGGAGCCTTCTTGGATTAATTCCGTCTGAGCATCCCATTCTGCAAAAGCATCTTTTTCAAAAAATTCAGCAAGCGTCAGATTGCCTTGATACCATTCCACTTTTGGATTCTCCACACCAAAAAAGAAATGTGCCTCGTCCAGTGCCTTTTCATCGAAATAGGGAAACTGTTCCAGAACCTGTTTTTTCAAATTCTGTCGTTCTGTTACGGACATTCCTTTTTCTGCTTCAAAATAGACATGAAACTTAGGACGTGCAATTCTGTTTCCCTTGTTTTTCATGTGGTTTCTGCTATAGGCAACTGCGAATGCTACGTCTGAAAATGTCAATGCCAGTTCCAAAGGTGTAACCCAATCTTCTGGATTTTCAGAGTGGCTATTATCGCAATCAAACATCAGACAATCGCTCTCTATAAAGCTGGCATTGCTTCTTTTATCATCCGTGAATTTTGCAGAAACGTGGTCAAATTGCACCGCAGACTTCAAACTTTCCTCGTCAATTACCTCTACATCCTTCGGATATTTGATATTTTTTGCGTTTTCACGGCAAGTAGCAGTATAAAGCGTAAATTTCATTTCTTTGCCTCCAGTTCTGCAATCAGCGTATTTGTCTGACTCATAATTCCACGCACTTGCTTTTGTATATCACGCAAAGAGTCCATAGTAATTACATCTCCAGACTGTTCGCCATCTTGCCCCGTTAATAAATAATCTGTCGACACGCACAAGTAATCCGCCATTTTTAACAAAAGTCTCGGTGAGGGAGCTGTATCACCTTTTAAGTACAGAGAGATTGTTTGCGGTCGAACTCCAACATGTTCAGCCAGTTCTTTTTGTGTAATTCTTCTGCGGTACGTTGGATGACGCTCCATCAATTTTTGCAGTATTTGTGGGAATTGATACATTACTCTATTTCCTCCAATTCTTCTGTAAAATACCGAATGGTCATATGCCGCCGCTTTGCCCATTTGATTTCCTGCTGCACCCCCTCCGACCGCACAGAACCAAATACCCACAGCTGGGCACACTTTGACAGCAGTACCAAATTCATGAACATCGCTGTCTGACGATCTTCGCCCAGACTGTCATCCATGAACTGCGGAAACAGCAAGTGGGGAGCGATAGGGACATAGTGGGTATCTACTGCAAAGCGGCTGTATCGTCTGGCGTTTTCGATATTGTCATTGATGCAGCCGTGGGAATAGGGAGAACAAATGTATACCAGCGGTCGATAAGCGGCAGCTTTTTTCGCCCTGCGTTCCTCTCGTTCAATACGGCTCAGTGCCTCATAAGCAGTGAGATCAATGTATCCCTCGGCATTATACCGATTCATGCAATACTCCTTTCAGCCGTTTCTGTG
>NZ_KI260415.1:5608-10151 GCF_000468015.1 Ruminococcus callidus ATCC 27760
GCCGCCACAGTCTGGCGTTGGTCTGCTGGTAGAGTTCCAGACTCCAGGTCAGTCCGAACCAAATCAGGTGAGAACCGCCTGCCTGCAAATTCAAGCCATGACCAGCAGATGCTGGGTGAATTAGACCAACTTGCAGCCTTTCGGCGTTCCAGTTCCGAATACTGTCAGAGGACTGGATTTCCTGATAGGAAACATTCAGCTTTCGCAGTCGCTCTTGAATCCGCTCCAAATCATGCTTGAACCAGTATGCCACCAGAACGGGTTTGCCGTTGGCAGCTTCTATTAGGTCTTCCAGTGCATCCAGCTTTCGGCTGTGAATGGGAATCACTGCTCCGGTGTCGTCATACACCGCTCCATTCGCCAGTTGGGAAAGTTTGTTGCTGAGGGCGGCAGCGTTGGCAGCAGTGATTTCTATATCCTGCATCTCCAGAATCAATTCAGACTTGAACCGCTTGTAGGTTTCTTGCTCCATGTCGGACAGCTGCACGGGATATTCGTTGGAAAGCAATTCCGGCATGTGCAGGTGGTCAACTGCTTTCATCGAAACGGTGATGTCCGATATTTTTTCGTAGATCCGTTCTTCGGCATCGGGCAGGGATTTGTAGGAATACACGATATAGCCGTTCTGCTTATCGGGCTTGAAGTAGGCGTTCCGGTACTGCCCGATGAATCTGCCGAGCCGCTGCCCCATATCCAGCAGACGAAATTCCGCCCATAAATCCATAAAACCATTACTGGCAGGAGTGCCTGTCAAACCTACGATTCTTTTCACGTTCGGTCGAACTTTCATCAGTGCCTTGAAGCGTTTGCTTTGGTGGTTCTTGAAACTGGACAGTTCATCAATCACAACCATGTCATAGTCAAAGGCGGTATTGCTGACAAGCCAGTCCACATTTTCACGATTGATGATGTAGATGTCGGCATCTGCCTTCAAAGCTGCAATGCGTTCTTCTGCCGTTCCGACTGCAACGCTGTATCGTAGCGGTTTTAAGTGCTCCCACTTTTCGATTTCAGCAGACCAGGTATCCCGTGCAACTCGCAGCGGTGCAATAATCAGAACCTTTCTAACCACAAACAAATCAAACATCAAATTGTGGATTGCGGTCAGTGTTGTAATCGTCTTACCAAGTCCCATGTCCAGAAAAAGTGCTGCAATTGGATGTTCTTCGATAAAGCGAACAGCATATTTCTGATAATCATGTAGTTCCATCGCTTTTCACCTCCGAGATGATTTTTTCGATGCCCTCACAAGCATCCAAGACATAAACCAGAAAACCCAATCGCCTCAGAAGTTTATGCCGGGAAAGTTGAAGCGGTCTGGGTTTCTCTCCGGGTGCTTTCACTTCCACAAAAGCGATCCTGCCGCCAGGCATCAATACAATGCGGTCTGGAACTCCTGCCGTTCCGGGAGACGTGAATTTCCAGCACACACCGCCATTTTGCTTTACTGCCTTTTTGAGTTTTTCTTCAATGATTTTTTCTAGCATGGGAGTACATACACACTTTCACCATTTTTCATAGCTTCAGTTATTTCATCAAGAACCCTTGGGACATCATCTATTTTGGCAAGAGTTCTTTTTTTCCTATCGGTCATAATCACAAGATTTTCAGGATGTAATGTGTCCTGATAGAGTGCATCAAATTTTTCAAGGTTAACCAAAAGATTATTTTTCTTGATCCACATAATGTTTCCTCCTAAAAAGTACGCAATATGGGAATTGTGCCGCTCGTAGCCGGTCATTTACAAGCCTTATATATAGAAGAAATTTTTACTTTTTTTCTCGCCTGCGTAAAGACTGTATATGACCGGCTTACACCGGCACACTCCCGATTTTTGGGGCTTTTTTCGTATTTTTGTGCCGGTCAAGTTAGTCGAGGATGCCATAAGTCAATTGAATTCCAATGATGTATTTACCATCCCTCATCTTTTTTCTCTTGTATCCTGCCTGTTCCAGAGCCGCATAAAAATCAGAGGTACTGCGGATGTATTCACCATTTTCAATGCAGTATTCTCTGTAGTTGTTGTAAAGTTCACCGGATTTCTCCTGATAGCTTCTATTCACGATACAGCATTCATTGATGAAGTTTCCAAGCCAGTCATTGCCTTCCCGATAGGCTCCGATTGCATCTAAAACACACTGCGGTCTGTTGATCTGATAGTTTGCCGCAATCACCTTTCTTGCACCCTCAATCAGCCAGGAAAGCACTGCACCGCCTGCGTTATCCACAAGATGCTGCGTGTAGTTTTTGATGTCCTTAGAGCCTTGAATTTTTGCGTGAAACGGAATGACAATCAATCTCCGCCATGTGCCATCATCCGATGCACCGACCTTTGGAAGATGATTGGTATACAGCACCAAAGTATGAGATGGTTCAAAGTGGAATGGTGCTTTGAATTTCTTCTCGGCAAAAATCGGGTCGGTCGAGCACAGCTGTTTCACCACGCTGGTGTTCAGCCGCATCCCTTCTTGCAATTCTGCCGCAATAATCATCCGTTTTCCTTTCAGTTCCGCCATCTCCGGCTTCACGTTTCTCTTGCAATTGACGGTCAGTGCGTCCGCTGAAATGTTACCGCTGTAACTTCCCAGAACCTTGTAAATGACATTCCAGAACGTACTCTTGCCGTTTCGTCCGTCACCGTAGGCAATAATCATCGCCTCCAAATACACCTTACCCACAATACAAAGTCCGCAAATCATCTGCACATAGTCAATCAGGCTTTGGTCACCGCAGAAGAACACCTGCAACGCATCATTCCAGAGTTCTTCGCCTTCATTGCTCGGAACGACCGCCGTCACTTTCGTTAAGAGGTCGGCAGGGTCTGTGGGCTTCCAGCCATTCAATCCTTCGGGCAGATAATACGTGCCTCCGGGGGTATTCAAGAGCATGGGATTGCTGTCGAGGGCTTCGGGATTGTGGAGCACAAGCGGCTTTGCGGCATCCAGTGCATTGGTCATACTGCGAACATGGCGATATTTCATGACAAACGCCTTGAAAGCGGCATAGTACTGATACTCCTTGTATGCGGCGATCTGTTCCTCGTCCAGACTATCCCGAAACTTTTTACCGCCATTAATTGCTGCATCTCTTGCAACACCGAGGCTTTCCAGTTTCAAAAGTGACGCTTCCACCTGCTTTTCCGCCTCTGCCAGCTGTACGTCTGTATGTTCGATCATAGCAAGGGTGACAGCGTGTTCTGACTCCTCCCAATAGTTTCCGTTGTAGCGAAGATAATCGGTCGCAATGGTAAATGCCACCTCATCTGAAAAGCCTTCTACAAATGTGCGAGCCTCTCCAACGTCCGAAAAATCATCGGGAATCAAGGACTGTTTGCCGTATGCTTCAGGAGAAATATATCCTTCCTGCGAGGTTACTTTTTTTCCGAATTTGCAGGCACTGTGCCAGATTGCTTCCAGTTCTTCATCCGGTAGCGGCGGTTCGCATTCTGCTGCTTTTTCCAGGAACTTCTGATAACTTTCCTCAGTCACACCAAAACGCTTGACCAGTTTTCCAGCCATGCGAGACATTGTGCTGTTTCGCTGTCCCTGCGGAATGTTACGATTTGACTTCATCAGTGTAAGCCAATCCTCAATGGAAAGACTGCCTTCATGCCATACAACATCACTCGGACAGCCAAAAAGAAAACGTGAGGCATCCAGTGCATTGCCGTCGAAGAACGGCAGTTCCTTATGGATTTTCTGCTTTATCGCCTTATGAGAATTTGCATCGTTGCAGGGTGCTGTCGGAAAAAATACATGAAAACGTGGTCTTGCGGATTTATTCCCTTTCGCCAGCATATGATGACGGCTGTAGGTTACTGCAAATGCAACATCACTGAGGAAACTTGCCAGTTTTTCCTGTGTGATCCAGTCTTTCGGGTCATCTGAATGGTCGTTGTCACAATCCATGGGTACTACATCAGACAACAGAAAATTGGCATCACTGCGGGCAAAATTCTCATACTGAGCACAGACATGATCGTAGACAACGGCTTTTTTCAAATCCGCTTCTGAAGTAATGACCTTTTGGTTGGGATAAAGGATATTCTTTTCATTGCCGGTACAGTTTGCTGTATAGAGCGTAAATTTCATTCTATTTCCTCCAGTTCTTCTGTAAAATGCCGAATGGTCATATGCCGCCGCTTCGCCCATTTGATTTCCTGCTGCATACCCTCCGACCGCACAGAACCAAACACCCACAGCTGGGCACACTTTGACAGCAGTACCAAATTCATGAACATCGCTGTCTGACGATCTTCGCCCAGACTGTCATCCATGAACTGCGGAAACAGCAAGTGGGGAGCGATAGGGACATAGTGGGTATCTACTGCAAAGCGGCTGTATCGTCTGGCGTTTTCGATATTGTCATTGATGCAGCCGTGGGAATAGGGAGAACAGATGTATACCAGTGGTCGATAAGCGGCAGCCTTTTTCGCCCTGCGTTCCTCTCGTTCAATATGGCTCAGTGCTTCATAAGCAGTGAGATCGATGTATCCCTCAGCGTTATACAGATTCATGCAATACTCCTTTCAGCCGTTTCTGTG
>NZ_KI260415.1:10251-14933 GCF_000468015.1 Ruminococcus callidus ATCC 27760
TGCTGAAAATGTCAAAGTTTTCTGCTGTCCAGAAGATACTCAGATCAACCGGCACTTCTGCACCGCACTGCGGGCAGTGGCAGTATACGTTTTCGTTGTTGATCTCCACGGAGATACTGGTGGTGTCATTCAAGTTTTCTTTGATGTAAAACATATGGAATCCTCCTAATCTTTCTTGTAAAAGCTGCATTCATATCCGTCTGCCCGAAGCAGCAGTCCCTTTGCCCAGTCTGGTGTTCTCGCCATCTGCTGACAGATCTCATCCAGTTTTGTATCTTTCGGGCATTCGATAATCATTTCATCGTGAATATGACCGACAATAAAGTGTTGTGATAGTGTCTGCATGGAATACATCAGCAGATCTCTTGCAATTCCTTGGACGCAGTTCTCTACAAATTTCGGCCCATAGCTTTCAAGCCTGTCCCATTTTTTCTGAGCATTAATGCCCATATATGTAACAGATTCACCGCCGAATTTATTCTTACCGATGTAGGGTTTAGCATAAGCAAGACGTCTTCCGCTTGGCAGCCTTATGAACAGAAACCCTGCCTCATAGGAAAATAGCAGTCCGTGTGTTTTCGTTGCTGTTTTTCCTTTGATTGCCTTTTTTACAGCTCTATTTACCGCCCACCAGAGTTCTGTAATATGCGGTGAAGCCTCACGCCAGTCGGTTACGATCTGTTTCAGTTCCGTATCGGATAAGCCGAGAGAATCTGCTCCCATCGCTTTCATGGCTCCAACCGATCCGCCGAAACCACAAGCCAATTCGGATATCTTTCCTTTCTGCCTTAAATGACCGTTTTCACCATGCTTTACAACTGGCACACCGAACATCTTTGATGCTGATGCACAGTAAATGTCTTCACCGTATGCAAAAGCCCGCATTCGCCATTCTTCACCTGCAAGCCATGCGATCACTCTTGCTTCAATGGCAGAGAAGTCAGCTACAATAAACTTCATACCCTGTCTTGGAATAAAGGCGGTGCGGATAAGCTGTGATAGTGTATCAGGAACATCATCATACAGCATCTGAATATCTTCAAAAGAACCATACTTTACAAGTTCTCTTGCTTCTGATAAATCCGGCAAATGATTCTGCGGAAGATTCTGCAATTGCACATTTCTGCCAGCCCAACGCCCCGTTCTTGATGCCCCATAAAAGCTGAACATCCCTCTTGCACGATTATCGCTGCAAGCTGTATTCTTCATAGCAGTATACTTTTTCACTGAAGATTTAGACAACTGCAAACGCATCTGAAGCACGGATTTCACAGGTTCTTTTGCGGTTTTAATGAGTTCCAGCACCTGTGTTTTTCCGAGTGAATCCGACTTGTAACCCTGTGTTTCAAGCCAATCCAGCAACTGATACACAGAGTTCGGATTTTCTACGCCTGTCAGCTTTTGCACTTCAGCTGTCAGTTCTTCTTTTGCCTTTGCATCAAGGTTAATTGCCTTATCTGCAAGCTGCATATCTACGAGAATACCTCTGTCATTGATTTCCTGGTCAAGATAAAATTCCTGCCAGATAAAATCGGGAACAGGAAAACGGGACAGCTTTCTGTCAATTTCAAGTTCAGCTTCTACATCACGCTTGTTGTACGCTTTGAAAATCTCCCATTTATCGGGATAATCAGTGGGGGAATGGAACTGCGGTACACCGTCAATTGTGTCGTATGGCACACAAAAGAATTTGACGAGAGCCTTGCCATCTGTCATTTTCTGCTGTTCAATGCCCAAAACCTTTCCGACTTCTGCAAGTGATGACGGCAGTCCGAGCGTTCTTGCATGAATCATAGAACAATGCCAGCTTTCGGGATTTAAGAAATCTCCGACAGTATCTTCGTCAATGCTGTAACTCTGAAAATATTGAGGATAATTTTCACGAAGATATTTTGATAAACATACTCGTTCAAAGTTACAGTTAAATGCTCTTTTAACTACATTTTCATCTGCAAGAGCAGCGAGAACATTTTCCGGAATTTCTTCACCGTTTGCCGTATCCACTACCTGAACAGGCTGTCCGTCTATGGAATAGGCAAACAGCAGAATATCAAAATATGGGGTATCTGTATAAGCATAAATGCCGCATTTTGATATGTCCTTATCGGATTTTGTTTCGATATCAATTGTAATCATGTTTATCTCAATCACCCACCCAAGCATAACGCCTAGCTGTCCGCCCAGCTATCTTAGTTCAGAAAATCCTCGTCTTCTACGGTTGCGAAGTCGTCCTCTGCACGGCTGTGGCCACCCAGCGGCTCGCCATCCCGAATCTTCTGGATGTTCTGCAAGCCGCAGGCAATGCCCCGAGAGGTCTTTGTAGCGAACGCATAGAACGTGATGCTGGCTCTGCCGTAGACACCGCTGTAAATCTCGCTGTGGTCTAAAATCTGCTGGCAGGCTGCATCCACGATGCCCGGAGCAGTGATGGAATTGGCGTTGACGAAATAACTGTTGGCATAGGCTTCATCGTCCGGTCGCTCCAAGTCACCATCCCGAAGCGGCGTCTTGAGGGAAGTCAGCGGCGGAACGGACTTGCTGTTGCCTTTCAGCTTGCCCTGTCCTTCCTCGTAGGCAGCCTGAATGGCGGCACGAATCTTTTCGATGGTTTTCGTGTCCGACTTGGGAATGATGAGGGAAACGCTGTACTTCGGCTTGCTGTTCTCGTCCATCGCCTTGGCTTCCCAGAGGTTGGCGTAGCTGAATCTGCATACACCGGTTACTACTTTTGCAGGATTGATATACTTTGCCATGATAAAAACTCCTTTATTCTTTGAAATCTTCCTGTGCAGTATTCCACGCAGGTCGTTTGTCTGATAGCGGAACAAGTGTTGGCTTTCCCTGTGGTTTCACAAGCAAATTTCCCAACAATTCTTCGAATTTTTTCTTGCCCAGCATTCTGGTCATTGCGATAATGCCCATTACCTTATGTTCATATGGGTCGAACCCAGCAGCTTGTACCGCCTCCGCTGCTGCAGTTTCACTGCAATATGCTCGTCTGGCTCTGCCTTCAACCAGCTTCCAATTCTTCCATGCTTTTCCCTGTAAGGACTGCTGCAAAGCGTATTCCTTGACGTCCGCCACCCAAGCGGTCAGCTGGTCAGCCGTTGCTAAAATCGTTTCGATTTCGGTATCGGTCAGCTTGTCCGGCATAGCAAAATCATACTTTGCCAATTGCAGATTGTACTCCGCCCGTTTCCGGCAGGTGGCTTTTCGCTTGCAGAAACGGCAGTGTTCTCCGGCAAAGAATTCGCCCTCGCCTCTGGCAGCAAGTGCGGCTTTTGGTTTCAGTTCGGTTTCCGCCCAGTGCAGCAGTTCCGACAGCGGCAGGGTGCATTCGCTGAGGTTCTGGATTCTTGGCTGAAAAATTACCATCCAGATTTCTGCAATGTCATAGAGGGCATCGAACAATTCCAACGCCCCCAGAGCATAAAGCATCATCTGCGAGTTGTGATCAGCAGATACTGCTACGCCCTTACCATACTTAAAGTCAATGACAGTCAGGATATCATCTGCAACAATCACACAGTCGCCCGTACCAAAACCGCTGGGAACATATCGGCTGAAATCTAACCGCTGTTCCACTAAAACCATGGGTTCTTGCAGGGTTGCCAGCAATTCAGCGATGTACTGGGCGTAGCTGTCCGTGCAGTATTCCATTTCCGTGTCGTAGAAATCTAAGTTTTCCGTGGGATTAGATGCCGGATTCCCGAGCAGTTTTTGCACCTTATATTCTGCCAACTCGTGAGCACACGTGCCTTCCCGAGCGTAGTCTGTCACGGTATCCGGCAGGGCAGCACAAAGCTGTGCAGACGGCGGACACGCCAGCCAGCGAGCACTGGAAGAAGCAGAGAGCACGGCGTGTTTATTCGGCATGGGCTGCCTCCTGTGCATCTGCGAACAGTGCAGCGTACCGTCCCGGCGGAACTTCAGACAATCGACTGCCGCCATGCTTTTGCAGCAGTTTCAGCACCGTTTCCTTTTGTCCGCTGCGGGATAGATTCGCCAGAACGCTGCGGACTTCTTCCAGTGTGACCGCCTTTTCCACGGCTTTTTTGACCGTTTCTTCTTTTTGCGGATAAATCTGCGTAAACGTCTCCACTTCCGCTTTAGAAGCACTTTCTGCCCACTCTGATGCGACCTTTACGAAATCGCTGAGTGCTGCAAGGACATCTATGAGGGTTTTCATTCGGTTTCACTCCTTTGCATATTTTTGACGATAGGTCTGAGAACTAAATTCCGCTAATATTTGGCGAATCACTTCTGCTTGCCGAATATCTGCAAACAATAGCAATTGCTCCAAAGCAACAGATTGTTCTTCTGTAAGCATATTTTTATATGGATGATACCAATCTGCTACTCTAACACCGCCGCCATTCCCGGAACACGTCTCCAGAGGATAGTCCAATGCAAGTGCATGAATGTCGTTGCGAACAGTATTACAACATACACACAATTCCTGTGCAAGAAGTGGAACTGTTGTTTGTCTGCGAGCAACTAAAATCTTCATGATTTCGGCACGCCGTTCATTCACACTCACATGGACACCCCCTTTCCTAATCGTCGAACTTACTCTAGCATTCAAACTACCAGCCTTTTTGGTAGTTTGAAAAGAGTTCACAAAACATTTTCAGTTTGTACAGGAATAAAAACACCGACAAGGTACAGAAAAAATTCTGCAC
>NZ_KI260415.1:15033-15240 GCF_000468015.1 Ruminococcus callidus ATCC 27760
TGCTGAAAATGTCAAAGTTTTCTGCTGTCCAGAAAACACTCAGATCCACTGGTACTTCTGCACCGCACTGCGGGCAGCGACAGTATACGTTTTCGTTGTTGATCTCCACGGAGATACTGGTGGTGTCATTCAGATTTTCTTTGATGTAAAACATATGGAATCCTCCTTAGTCCTTCTTGTAAAAGCTGCATTCATATCCGTCTGCCC
>NZ_KI260415.1:15340-28572 GCF_000468015.1 Ruminococcus callidus ATCC 27760
TAAAAGCTGCATTCATATCCGTCTGCCCGAAGCAACAGTCCCTTTGCCCAGTCTGGCGTTATCGCCATCTGCTGACAGATCTCATCCAGCTTTATATCTTTCGGGCATTCGATGATCATTTCATCGTGAATATGACCGACAATGAAGTATTGCGATAGTGTCTGCATGGAATAGAAGAGCAGATCCCGTGCGGTTGCCTGAACAATGTTTTCGACCAGCTTGCCGGAGTAAGTTTCCAAGCGTTCCCACTTCTTCTGATTGCCGATTCCCATATAGGTAACGGACTCACCGCCGAAGCGATTTTCACCGATGCGTGGCTTGACATATGCCAACCGTCTGCCAGACAGCAGCTTGATAAACAGAAAACCAGATTCATAAGAGAAGTGAATGCCGTGGGTCTCTGTTTCGGTTTTATCCCGCACAGCTTTGATGGCAGCATTTTCTACGTCCCACCACAATTGTACAATGTGTGGAGAAGCAGTTCGCCAGTCCGTCACAATTTGCTTCAGTTCTGCATCGGACATTTCCGATCCGCCCATGGCTTTCATTGCTCCGACCGAGCCGCCGTAGCCGCAGTTGTGGACAAGTTTTCCCGATACGGTAAAACGATGATGTCTTCCGGCATTTTGTATGTCATAAAGTCGAGCCGTGCGGCTATGAGTCTCCAGCATTTTCTTTTCTCCGCAACGGCATTTTCGGCATCCTGAATAATTTCTTCTCGTGTCATCCCGCTGGATAATTTTCGAATAGTGGTACTGTACGCATAAGGCCAGTAACTTTGGACGAATTGTGTTAAGACGGTCGTCCGCTTGTTCAAATTGTTTTCTGTATGAGTAACAAACCTGAGATTTTCCGGAGCATAGTTTCCATTGTCGTCGATCCTGTCGATTTCCATTGCCTGTTCTGGTATGCCAAACTTGTTTATCAGATACAAACCTGCCGCTGTCACAGAAGGAAAATCGAACCGAATCCCTCTTGCACCGTAATTGGAATATCCTGCATCTTTTGGGTTTTCGCAGCGTTGCTTTGCTGCGGTTAGTCTTTTTTCGAGCCAGAGCGGAATTTTTCTGGGCTGAGAACATCTCTGACAACCATTTGATTTTCCTGATGTAAGGTTGGAAAGTAGCGTCCACTGCTTCGAGTTGCATCCGGTGCATTCGGTCAACACATAGCAACGGTTCCATGTTTTGCTCCAGCGTTTTTCCGCACTGATAATTTTCACCCAGCCGTATTGATTTCCCACCATCTCCGGTTTGTACGAGATGTGAGCCGCAGGAGGCGGCGATTCCAAACTGTATCGGCCGTGATTGCCCTTCGATCCATACGAGATGATCTGGGGTTGCTGTAAGTCCTTCATAAGTAATCACCTCACGTTTGCCCTTGTAAATGACACCTTCATGGTGTACCCATTGTTCTCCATCCCACAAGAGGTCATCTGTAGTCACTTTCTCAATCGGAATCAGCCCATGATCGGTAAGCACCAATTGTCCTTCTGCGATGCAAGCCAATTCTGCGACCTTGCCTTTCTGCCGAAGATGCCCGTTGATGCCATGCTTGACTACTGGCACACCGAAAATCTTAGATGCTGATGCACAGTAGATGTCCTTGCCCTCTGCGAACGCCTGCATTCGCCACGTTTCACCGGCAAGCCACGCAATCACTCTTGCTTCAATCGCCGAGAAATCTGCCACGAGGAATTTGTAGCCGGGCTTTGGCACGAACGCCGTCCGAATCAGCTGTGAGAGCGTGTCCGGAACATCTTCATACAGCAGTTCTACCGCCTCTAAATCACCAGACTTCACAAGCTTCCGTGCATCTTCCAAATCGGGAAGATGATTCTGTGGCAGGTTTTGCAGCTGAATGATACGACCAGCCTCGCGCCCCGTACGGTTCGCTCCGTAGAACTGAAACATTCCTCTTGCACGACCATCCGAGCAGACGGCGTTCTGCATAGCCTGATATTTTTTGACCGAGGATTTTGATACTTGTTGTCGCAGTAACAACACGGTTCGCAAGTCCGGCGAAGCGTTTTTCAGCTGTTCCTGTACTTCTTTTTTGCCCAACGATTCTAACTCCAGTCCGTGTTCTGCCAGCCATTGTTTCATTTGCTGAACAGAGTTCGGATTGTCCAAGTCGGTCAGATCTTTCAGTTGATGCAGCAGCTTGTCTTTCGTGAGCGAGTCCATGCGGATTGCCTGTTGCACCAACTGTAAATCCAGTTGTACTCCTCGATCGTTGATGGACTGGTCAAGATCGTACTCTCGCCAGACAAATTCCGGCACAGGAAACCGAGCAATTTTTTGTTCAATCGCTTGTTCCGTCTCCACATCCCGTTGGTTGTATGCCTGAAAGACGTTCCATTTCTCCGGAGCATCGGCAGGGGCATGAAACACCGGAATGCCGTTTACATGATCATACGGTACGCAGAAATAGCGAATTAGGGCTTTGCCATCGGACATTTTTTGTTGCTGTAACTGTAGAACTGCTCCCACGCTGGCAAGGCTCAGCGGCAAGCCCAGATAGGCAGCTGCCACCATCGTACACCGCCATGCTTTCGGGCTGAGATAGTTGCCGCAGGCATCCTCTGGTGAGCCGTAGGAGACGAAATGTTCTGGGTAGTTTCGCCGCAGCCAGACCGACAGGCATACCCGTTCAAAGCTGGCGTTGAAGGCGTGCTTCTGGATGCGGTCATCGGTTAGGGCATTTAGGATTTCTTCTGGCAGCCGCTCGCCGCAGGCAAGGTCAACCACTTGCACCGGGGCATCGTCTACGGAGTACGCAAAAAGCAGAATATCAAAATACGGGGAATCCGCATAGCGGTAAACCCCGGCTTTTGTAATATCCACATCACTTTTTGTTTCTAAGTCAATCATCAATTTTTGCATTGTTACACCTATTACCCACCCGAACGGATACTCCGTCAGTCGCCCACCCGACATTTTTGCTTACTTGTGATTCTTGAAACGATCAATCAGTGCAGCAACGAAAATTGCTGCCCAACAAAACATTGAAATGCACCAAAAAACCGCAATAACAACGGAAAGAATTGCCCCATTTTTCTCACCATCCTTATTACTAAATTGCCATTTTAGTTAATCAAGGAAATCGTCACTTTCAAGAGCATCGAAATCATCAGCAGCATTGGTACGTCCACTAAGCGGTTCACCATCTCGTACCTTCTGAATATTACCCAAACCGCAGGCAATGCCCTTATTTCCGTTGCTGTTAAACGCATAGAATGTTACCGCAACTCTTGCATAGCAGCCACTGTAGACTTCATTCTGATCGAGAATCGGCTGTACCTGCTGGTCAACGATCTGCGGAGGAGTGGTGCTATTTGCATTGACAAAATAGCAGTCTTTGTACACTTCATCCTCCGGGCGTTCCGCATCGCCATCTCTCAGCGGCAGCTTCAGAGCAGCCTTACTCGGCTTCTTTCCTCCGAACTTTCCAATGCCATCTTCAATGGCAGCATCAATTGCAGTCTGAATTTTTGCAAGAGTTGCCTTATCAGACTTCGGAATCAGCAAGGAAACACTATACTTTGCGGCACCACCTTTGATGGATTTCGGTTCCCAGATGTTTGCGTAACTCAAACGCACAGTTCCTGTAATCACTTTTGTTTTTCTTTCGTTTGCCATTTATTTTTCCTCCTGTATTGTTTCAAAATCTTTTTCTGCGGAATTCCAAACCGGACGCTTGTCCGAAATTGGTACAAGTGCAGGCTTACCCGGCGGTTTGTATGTGAAATTCCCAAGAATTTCATCGAACTTTTTCTTTCCGCCAAGCAGCTTTGTCATTGCGGTAATTCCCAGCAGTTCCGGTTCGTTGTACGGATTTTTCCCATAAGCCTTGACTTTTTCAATGACCTTTGCCTCATCGGTATACTTTCGATTCGACCGACCTTCCACAACTTTGTACCCATTCCACTGTTTGCCGGAAATTGCTCGCTGCAAAGCATATTCCTTGATATCGGATGCCCATGAAACCAATTGATCAGCTTTTTCCAATACTGCCTCGATTTCAGTATCCACCAGCATTTCCGGGGGAGCGAAGTCATACTGTGCCAGCTGAAGATTGTATTCTGCACGTTTTCGGCAAGTTGCCTTCACTTTACAAAACCGACAGTGTTCACCAGCACAGAAATCTCCCTCGCCTTTGGATGCAAGTTCTGCTTTCGTTTTCAATTCTGTTTCTGCCCAATGCAACAGTTCAGAAATAGGCATAACGCATTCACTAACGCTCTGGATTCTCGGCTGAAAAATCACCATCCGGATTTCTGCAATGTCATAAAGGGCATCAAATAGCTGCAATGCACCCAGAGCATACAGCATCATCTGCGAGTTGTGATCAGCAGATACTGCTACGCCCTTACCATACTTAAAGTCAATGACAGTCAGGACATCATCTGCAACAATCACACAGTCGCCCGTGCCAAAACCGCTGGGAACATATCGGCTGAAATCCAAACGCTGTTCCACTAAAACAATCGGTTCTTGCAGATTTGCCAGCTGTTCGGCGATGTATTGGGCGTAGCTGTCCGTACAGTCCTCCATTTCTGCATCGTAGAAGTCTAAGTTCTCCGTGGGATTAGATGCCGGATTGCCAAGCAGTTTTTGCACTTTGTACTCTGCCAACTCGTGAGCACACGTGCCTTCACGAGCATAATCAGTGACTTTATCCGGTAAAACCGCACAAAGCTGTGCGGAGGGCGGACACGCCAGCCAACGAGCACTGGATGAAGCAGAAAGCACTGCGTGTAAACGGCTTGCATGATCGTTAAGTTTCAATCTGCTTCGCCTCCTCTAACAAGGACGCATATTCTTCGGGAGAAACACCAGACAGCTTTGATGCCCCGTGTTTCTGAAGCAGTGCCTTTACTGAATCTGTAAAACCAGAACGTGACTTTTCTGCCAGTACCGCTCGAATCTCAGAAATAGAAACTGTCGGCGTATCTTTCACAGACACCGGCTTCTGTACAGCCTCCGTATTGCCTTCTTCCGGCGGATATACCTGCTCAAATGTCTGTACTTCCCGTTCTGTCATGGTTTCCGCCATAGTTTCCAATTTGTCTGCCAACTGACGGATCACATGAATCACATCCAGTAATGTTGTAGGTTCTTTACTCATTTTCTTTGACCTTCTTTCTTAGCATTTTTGATGGGATTTAGAAACACGCCATCATGCACCACCTCCTTCCATAAATGCAGTCGAAAAAATCAGCATAAAATCGAACCCTATCAGTAGAAAAATCAAAATTTTTTCTTGATTTGGGCTTTGATTTTCGCCATGCGATGCCGAATTGCCGTTTCCGATACGCCTTCTTCTCTTGCTACCTGTGTCATAGGGTTTCCTTCCACGACCACTCTGCGATAGGTATCCTGCTGCTTCAGCGTAAGACTGGACACAACCTCATGCAAACGCTGGATTTCCAAAGATTCCACTTCAGTATCGACAGGTTTTGCACAATGTTCTTTCACCTTTCGCTGTTTCAGATTACGATACACCTCACGGTCATCCAACTTGTGCAAAAAGTCGATGATCTCAGTGCTTACACCCTGTTCTCCCGGATGCAGCACAGCGACTGTTCCATCTGCAAAGCGATAGATATAAACGGATCTGGCTGCTGTTCTTGTTTTACGAAATTTCATATACATGACTCCTTTCTGATTGATAGAAGTCAGCTTGCAAAAAAACTCAAGTGAAGTCAAGTATATGAAACAAAAATAGCCGAACAGCATATAAAACAGTCGTCTCATATACTATCCGGCTATTTGGTAGTCAAATCACTCCGTTGCTCGGTATATTATCTATCTCTTATCAGCCATGCACATCTCGGATCTGCAGGAAACTTTCACGATATTCCGGCAGTTTGGGCATTTCAGTTCAATAATCACTGGAATTTTAGGTAGCACAGAAATATCAAAGGCACGTTTCCCACATCTCGGACACTTCATCTTATACACCTGCTCACACCTCCAATATCAGTTCACTGTATGGCAGTGATTCTGCCCACTTGCAAAATTCATGCCACTCATCAAGTTTATGATTTTTTCTTGCTTGGCAGGCATTTCGCAGCACTTCATAGTTCAACACTACAGTTCTTCGCTGATTATAACTTTCCGGAAGCATCTGAATCATCTGCCACCAGTAAATCTTCTTTTTGGTTTCCAAATACTTTTCTCGTGCTTTATTGAGGGCTTTAATTGTGTACATAAAATCTTTGAGAAACTCTGTTCCTTCCTCGGTGCCATTAAACAGATATTCGCATGAAAAATCGTTCAATACAAATTCCTTTTCAGCAATTTTGTGCATTGTAGAGCAGGAATCGGTAACCGTTCCGATTTTGTACGTGTCAAATTGTTTCCACCAATAGAAAGGTGCGATTATATCACAACTCACTGTAATCATTCGCATAAATTTCCGATGATCAGTTCCTGCTCGGACTAATTTTTGCATTAAGGTCAAATCATTATCGCCAATGCAAAACGGATTCTTGCCAAGATTAGTCCAAGCCCACCCACAATGAGAGCAACCAGAATTGTTACATTTGGCTGTTATGGGTTCTTTGCAATAACAACTGTCTGATTTTTCCCACGAATTTTTCGGATTTCGCATTCCACGGATGGCTGCTTCCCAGCCGTATACTTCCGTATTTTCGATTTTTATCATGTCAATCCCTCCATAAATGCCGCCATAACCGCCTTTGCCACTGCATCCGCTGTTTCATCAAATTGAATCAAACACCGCTTAAACAATTCAGTCTTGAAAGATGCCATTGTGCGATCATCCATTGCACCTTTTTCCCGCAGTTCCAAAAGTTGCTCGTTCGTAAGCATTGACCATAGCAGTTCTAATGTTTCATCGCTCATTTCCAATTACTCCTTTTCGTATTCTAATTCAATCAGCCGCTTTATCGCTGCTAAAGCTGTGTCAATTGCCGCAACATCAAGGCGAAAAGCGTTATCTTCTTCGTCTTCAAAATCAGCTGCAAAGCCCTCACGGTCGCAACGTAAGTCTTCCAGCTGTCCGACTGCATTTATCAATTTTTCAATGGACAGCTGATCTTTGGCTTCCAAATCACCTTCGTAGCCAACTGAACTTCCATCTTCGCAAATTGCAACCGCTGTTACATCATGCTTAACAGCAACTGCAGCAACAGTCATGTGGATTTCTTCCGATTCGGTGCATTTGGTTCCGATAAATGACATTGATACCGCATCTGCATATTTGTCATCAATCTCAACAATCAGCTTTTTCATGATTTCCCTCCTGTTTTATTTCCATTAGTTTTTCCATGTACCACTTTCTTCAGATTTTTGCAGCGTTTTATAAAATCAGCTCTTTAGCTTAAGCACTTCAATTCTTTTTCGACCTCATACGAACTTTTGTAAGGGCGATTTTCTCTTGTCCACCTGTCTGAATCATAATAACAAGTTTCCAGTCTATCTTCATAAGCATAGTGCTTGACATAAATCAACGTCCAGTGATTTCCACATATCCACTGGTCAACTTCATATGTCAGATAATCCCACACATATTCGTCTTTTCGGGCGTTTTCAACACTTCCCTGAAAAATTTCTACACACTGGTCATAAGCATTTCTTGCATAAATGAGGACTTGTCCGTAGTATGAGGTATTAGCCAACATCTCATGAAGAATCATCTTTCTTTTACCTCCTGATTTAACTCCATCAATTTTCCCATGTACCACTCCGCCTTTTCTATATCTTCCGGTCCATTTTTCCGACTTGCGCGAAAACGGTATTTATATACGTTGCACATACAGAAATGGCGAACAGCATCCACGCCAAACAATGCGACCATCTCATCAATGCACTCGTACTTTCCTTGATAGTGAAATGGATGATTCACATTATCCGGCATCGGATGAAGCCCGATTCTTTCCTTACACATTTTCTCATTCACCGCCTTTCGCTTCTTTCCGGCAGAAGCCAGAGCATCGCAATCCATTATCGATTATCTGTATTGTTTTCTGCCCCGTATTCTCGCAAACAATGCCACCCTGTTTCTGCGTAATAACCGCAGCAGGTGTCCGGATGACTCTTGTGTTTTTGGACTGGTTTGCATATTTGCAGTTTACACAATCGTTCATTCTGCCTGTCCCCATTCAAAAATTTCTCCAGTTGGTTTCTCATTGCCCCACCGCAATTTTCCATCCCGTGTTGCAAACCAGATATTTTCTTTCGGAATCATTCCGAAAATCCCGTACAACGCTTTTTCAATCTCACTTGCATTGTTAAAGTCACGAAATACATTCAACTTTGTCGGACGATCTCCGGTTCGATCTGTCAAATGATGCTCTTCGCAAACCTGCAAAAAGGCATCAGTGTTGGAACTGTTCGTCTGTACCCATACGTCACCGGAAATAAACTTGTCCCAATCAAAAGCAGTTTCCGGTGCAGAACCCATACAATCAAGCAGCCGTTCCAAAGCCAATTTTGCACCAAAGGCAAAATTAAAAGCATCCTCCGGACAGCACCTTGCAATGCTTGCGTTTACTTTCTTGCCGTTAACATACTGTGTAGCCGTCACTGCGTTCCCATTTTGCAAAATGACAACCTTTGTTTCTTTTTCAATCTTCATTATTTTTGCTCCTTTCATTGATTGGAAGGGAATCTCTCACGCTTATCCAGCCCAATCTTCTATTCCTCCATCTATGCCATACTTTTTTCGCAAATCATTGCAGTACCTTTTCAAATCGATAGCATTCATCGTCAATGCAGCGTAGTACGGCGTAAGAATTTCACGCTCAATCGACCGAATTCTACCGATAGATTCCGGACTTCCGTCATACTTTTCCAATGCTCTCCGATAAGCAGAGAACTCACTCCTCAGAATTTCCGCAGCCAAGCGAACATATCCATCGTCCACGGAACCACAGCTTTCCTTTTGGTCACTGCTGACGGGAGTTTCAATTCTCTCACGTTTTAGTTTCTCACGATACTGTTTTTGGTAGGAAAGCACCTCTTTCCGTCTCTGCTGGTATCGTTCTTTGCTACGTTCAGATCTGCAAGCTGCACAAACACGATGAATTTTTCTCCGTTCACCAGTTTGTTTGCTGCGGTCAACAAACTCCCAGAGTGGTTTTTCTGCACCGCATTGTCTACAGATTCTATTCATGTTGTAACCGCCTTTCTGCCATTACAGCAGTTCCTTATCCAAATCAATACCATACTTTTCTTGCAAGTATGTAAGACAGTCTAGCGTAGAATACTGATGGTTCAAAATCCCGACCCCGTCCATTAGCTTAAAATGGTCTTTTACGCCATCCAAAACAGACCGCAGTCGCTTTTCTCCAAATCCGAACTCTTTATTGAGTTCCACCATACAAACGGACATAAACTGGGGAAGAACATCTTGAATTACCGATTCATAAATCTGATCTTTCTTTTTCTGATATTCTTCCTCAACCCTTTGACGGATTTTGCTTTCTCCGATTGTGATAAGCCTTGCTTTCATTGTCCTTACGCTCCTGTTCCATTCTGCCAAGTTCCCGGTTCAGCTTATAGTCAATCATACTGTTCAGTGCATCACCGTAGCCATCTCGGACAAGGTAAATGCGGATTTGTTCCAAGGTAATCAGCAAATCGCCGGTTTCCTCCACGAGATGATTCATTTGCAACGAATTTCCAGGATACCGTTTGATTTTCTGAGCTGCTTGAATGAACTCTGCTGCCTCCTCAACAGTCTGCTCCAGCTGCCTTTCAAAAGTTCTGGCATCTGTTATTTTTGCAATTACGTGCATCTGTTCCGTTGTCATTTTTATTCATTCCTTTCGTCATTCCCTGTTTTATCAAAGGTTCAGTAAAGTCCGCTAAGGGTCTCTAAGAATTCTCGGTTTTCCGATAGCCATTCACTGGCTCGTTCTGGATTTCGATATTTGTGGTGTTGCTGACCTTGATTTTTTGCTTTCTGAATATCCTGCTGACACCATCGAAACAGTGTTGCATAATGATTGCGATAGTGCTTTCCAGTCGATGCCATGTAGCTGGATAAGCTGCTGATTGTCTGCGGCAATTGTGTTCCATACAGTTCTGACAGTCGAGCATATTCGTTCTCTGTCAGCTGAACATTCTGAAAATCACCGAATGTTTGCTTTTCCGAGCGTGCGTCCCCCTCACATAATTCAAAACCTATTGATTCTCTTGTAGTATTATACGGTCTGTTTTTTTGACTAGGGGCATTCCTCTTTTTTGGCTGAGGGCATTTCGTTTTTTTGACCGGCTGGGTAAATTTTTTAGGCCTTTCAGCCTTTGTTTCAACATTCTTTCCACAGCCGCTTTCCGCTTTTTGTGGAGAAACACGCTGTTCGATTGCGGTTAAATTTACCCGATAATGATTTCGTAAACCACCGTCATCATCCCTTGTCTGACGTTTCAAAATATACCCCAGTTTTTCAAGCTTGTTCAGGGCATTCAAAACCGTCTGCTTGGTGCATCCAGTCGTTTCAGCAAGGTAGGCAAGACTGCCGGAGCACTCATTTTCACCGTTTTCGGAAAAGCCATAGATCACTGCGTACAGCTGTAAAGTTGTCCCTTTCAGCTTTAGCCGGTTAATCATCCAGCCGTAAACGGTATAGTAATTTCCGTCTTTCATCTTTCTTCATCCACCTTTCTGATTTGGAGTAATTCCACTCGTTCCTCATTCAGCAACTCATGAAACCGTTCACGAGCATCCTTTTCATTTTCTGCGAGTACCGTATAGATTCGCTCTACTCCCATGTCCGAAAGATAGCAGCAAAATTCATACTTTTCTGTAGCCCGCACAATAACCCTTTTGTTGTTCTCCATAGTGATTCACTCCTAACCATTTATTTTACTTTTCAAGATGAAAAGTAAGTTGGATGTCGCTGATACGCTCAACGACTCAGAAGCGTGTTGCAATCGCTATCTGCAACGGGAAGCATGATTTTCCAGTCATGAAAACGTGCAGCCACCAATGCACGGTTTTAAAGTCAGCCGACACCGTTGCTTTACATCCACGGTCTACGGATTGCTGGCAGGCTTGGGTCGGGATACGCTCCCGACGGGCGTTGTTAGGTAATCACCTATGGCATTCGGGGAGGGTTAAACCCCGTGGGATGCAGTTCCATTTTCTTTTGGGAGGATACTGCTCAAAGCCTCCATTCGATTCTTGTAAACGATAATTGGACTGCCATCGGCATCTGCTTTCGCATATTCCACCTTTGTTGTAAGTACGCACTGTGACTGGCAAACGCTCTTTTGGCAAGTCACATTTTTACTGGGGTCGCACAAGTATAACGCACTTTCTTTCTGATGCTCTTTCATGGTTTCAATCTCCCTAACTACAATCTTTTAACGATTACTGCCTAAAATTTAACGATTGCTCTTAAATTTTAACGATTGCTTTTTAGCAATCGTGGCTGGAAAATAAAAAATGCCTGTCCACGCAACGAACTGAATCGTTACGTGAACAGGCATTTGTCAAAAACCAGCGTATTTTCGGCACTTTTTCTGTTTGGATATAAAAAAAGCACTTAACCTTTTGTATCAAAGGTTAAGTGCAGTTATGGTGGAGGCGACGAGAATTGAACTCGTGTCCGAAAACAAATCCACACAACTTTCTACGAGCGTAGTTTATCTACATTGATTCCCTTTCAAAACCGCCGGTAAACAGGCTGCTAAGAAAGGTAGTTCAAATCCGATCCTGCGGTGTGAACAGGCCGCCGGAACGTTCACCACTGCAATGATGCCGCAGCGTAGGCCGTGGTACTCCTACGGGCGACAGTAGCTGACTTAGGCAGCTACCTGCAGGCTCTTGTTAAAGCTTACAGAAAAGTTCTTTTTAGCGTTTAATTTTAAACGTGCCGCTGTTTAAAGAGATGCGACAATCTCTGCTCGCTTATCATGCTTCATCGTCCCCGTCGAAACCGTTACGCCCCCATTCTGCCAATCTTTACTGGTTGTGTTCCTTTACTGCACGGCGAATTTGCCGCTGGGCATCTTGTTTTGCAGCCGTCTGCCGCTTATCATACAGTTTTTTACCCTTACAGAGTCCCACCTGTACTTTCACGCGGGAATCCTTAAAATACAGCGAAAGCGGCACCAATGTCAAACCGTCCTGCTTCACCTTGCCGAACATACGGTTGATCTCCTGACGATGCATCAGTAATTTCCGCACCCGCATAGGGTCTGTCCGGAACAGTCCGTCTTTCTCATAGGGTGTGATATGCATGCCCTTGATAAACAATTCTCCGTCAGAAATATCGCACCAAGCATCTTTCAGATTCACATGCCCCTGCCGGATAGACTTGACCTCGTTCCCCTGCAAAGAAATTCCTGCTTCATAGCGTTCCAGAATGAAATATTCATGCCGTGCCTGCCGGTTTTCGCAAATCTGCTTTGTTCCTTTCGTCTGCATGATATGACACTCCTTCCGCAAATGATGATGTTTTCATTATAGCATAATTCTATCTATATGTCAAGCTTTTTTGAAAAAATCTTTGCAAGTCCATTCATTTCTGGCTCGGTATGAAAACCGCATAGTCATCCCGATACCAATACTCCGGTCCGCCGGAAAATTGCAGCATTGCACACTTCGAAATGACTTGCTTCAGATACTCGATTTCATTTTTAGCAGTATGATCCGAGATCACTTTCAGGATATTCACGGAACACCCGTCTGCCCAGCCGCTGTATTGCAAAAAGATATACACCGGTTTCTCGTTCATGACAAGCACATACTCCCGAATCTGAGGATTTCGAATGTGCGGCACTACCATTCTTCCATATTCTTCTGCCAGTGCATTGCGAAATTTTTGATTTTGTTCCCAATCTTCCAGACGAACATTGATCCAATAAACCTGTTTCGCTCTATCGCCATGCACAGTACAACAATCCAGATGCAAAGGAAATCCCTCATAACTGGTAAGCTCCAGCGACTGTAATCGACGCAGCGTGTCATCATCGATATAGAGAAACCGCAACGCACAGGGCAAAAAACGAGAACTCTTATGTTCTTCATCATTGGTATCAGGAAAATCCGATCGTTTCATAGCGATACCTCCCATTTTCGTTTCCATATCATTTCATAAGGCAATACCGCATCAGTTTCTTCACCATTCTCATCTTCCCCTATGCACGGAACAGCTCCGAACCCCTCATATACTCTGCCGTCATTGCAAATCACGCTGACACGATGCCCCTCAATAAGATCAATTTTAGGCAATACCGCACAAAGAGCGTCTG
>NZ_KI260415.1:28672-39011 GCF_000468015.1 Ruminococcus callidus ATCC 27760
CTGTCGCACAATCTTTGTGCGGTATTGCCTTTACGATTCCATACTGCGAACAATGGCATAAAATCATCACTTCACGCAAACATTCTATCTGAAGTCAGTTCCAGATGTCAATGCTTTTGGAAAACGCTCCCGATTCGCCGGATTCAAAATCACATCATATGGCACTGCATCAATATATGCTCTTTTCTCCCATGCCTGCTCCGGTTCCACCGTAATTTTCGATTCCCGAAATCGCGGGTTGGCACGCAGAAATGCTGTGATCGCCGGATACCACTGGTATGTTACAGAGGCAATTCGAAAAGTCACTGTCTCCTGAAACACACCCCACGCACGCACTTTGCACCACGTGTCCTGGTAGACCGCAATCAGCTGCCGTTTCAGCGTGTCGTTCGGCGTGCAGGCATACTGTTCCGCCAGCTTCTGTTGACTGGCGTTTCCGTATTGCTGCACCAGCTTCACAACAGAATCAAACTCAAAAGTTTCAGAGGGGTGATGCAATACTTCAATTGCCGTTTCCGATACCGAAAGCAGCCACGCACCACCTAAAACCATGCCATACATATTCAATCACTCCGCCTTAAAGTTATAGACCGGCTGGATTTCCCGCACCACTTCTGCGGTCGGCGTGATTTGTTCCAGAATGGCTTCCTTGCTCTTGTATGCCATAGGGCATTCGTCCAGCGTTTCTGCACTGACAGTCGAGGAATAAATGCCCTCCATTTCCTTCCGATAGGCATGCACGGTAAAAGAATTCTTGGCATCGCTCCGGCTCATCAGTCTGCCGGCTCCGTGAGGAGCAGAACAATTCCACTCGGCATTGCCCTTTCCTCTGCAAATCAGCGAACCGTCCCGCATATTGATCGGAATCAGCAGCAACTCCTCTGCCTGTGCAGAAACCGCCCCTTTCCGAAGAATCCGGTTTTCTATATCGATATAGTTATGAATCGTCGTGAACCGTCCTTGTTCTTTCAGCTTACAGCCTTTCAGAATAGTATCCGTAATTGCCCGACGGTTCCAGTCGGCGAATTCCTGCATGATCTGCATATCGTGAAGATACTGCTCCAGCAGTTCCCCTTCACAGTATGCCAATTCATAGGGAATTTCCCCGTTTTCTTTCAGCAGAGCATACGCCTTGTCCTGATAGTACTTTGCCACCTGTAAGCCGGCATTTCGGCTGCCGGAATGCACTACCAGATACAGTGTGCCGTCCTCTGCCTTGTCCACTTCAATAAAGTGGTTGCCGCCGCCCAGTGTCCCCAGACTGCATTCCGCACGGGGCATGGAAACTGCTTCTTTACAGTACAGTTCTTCCAGTCTGGTATTGGCGATATATTTGTGTGCGGCACTGCGAATCTCAAAGCCGCAGGGAATATTCTTGTGAATGAAACTGTCCAGTTCCGGCAGGTTGATTCTCTTGGCTTTCAATTCCACCGTTTCCATGCCGCAGCCAATGTCTACACCCACCAGATTCGGCACGATCTTATCCGTAATGGTCATGGTCGTTCCAATGGTACAGCCCTTGCCTGCGTGTACATCAGGCATAATGCGAATCCGGCTGCCCTTGGTGAATTCCTGTGATACCAGCTTCTGAATCTGCCCCTCGGCACCCGCTTCTATGGTATCTGCATAGACGATCGCTGTGTTATAAGTGCCTTCTATTTTAATCATCGAGTTCACTCCCCTTGTGTTTCTGTTTTCTGGAATATTTCTTCTTGTCCGGCAAGACCTGTGTGGCAGGGTTGACATTTCCCCAATCGCCGCGTTTCTGGTCGTTCAGTGCTTTCTGTTTCTTCTTGCTTAGTTTTTCAAATGGTACGAATTTTTCCATGATCGTTTCTCCTTTCGGGTAAAAGTATGTTTCTTTTCTGTTTTACGAATGCTTAGGAAACACTGAATAAAGCTTGTGCGTAAGATGCGTAGTCAGATTTTTTGGCAGATTGTCAGAAATTCCGCAGGCAGACTGCCGTTATTATGGCAAGGGATTTCTGGGCAATATGACGGGAAAATCTGTACGCAGATTGCGTGCAAAGCCGTCAGGCGGGCTTTATGCAGTGTTTCCCTTATACAGCTTTCTTTTCCAGCCGCCGTGACGGACGATAGACCAGCAGGGCAATGCCGATCAATACTGCGGTTGCTGCGAGGCTGACCGGATAAACCAGCATGATCGTCTGAAATGTCTGACTTTTCTGGAACACGATATAGATCCACGCGAACCGGATTCCGCAAACACCGATCGTTGTCAAAATTGCCGGCACCAGCGAAATGCCAAATCCGCGGAGATAGCCGGACATCACTTCATACAGCATGCTGAACACGTAGGCGGAAAAAATGGTGACCAGACGGACATACCCGATCTGAATTACTTCCGGATCGTGGTTGAAAATCGACAGCAGGAATTTACCGGAAATCAAAATCAGCCCGATTGCCGCCGCAGATGCAATGGCATCTTCCGCCAGACACAGCCCCAGTACCTTTCGGCAACGCCGCATATTGCCTGCCCCGTAATTTTGTCCCACAAACGTCGTGCACGCCTGACTGAACGAATTCAGCACGTAGTACGCCAGTATCTCCAGATTGAACGCCGCACTGGAAGCCGCGATCACCGTAGTTCCCAGACTGTTGATAGCAGACTGTATCACAATGTTTGCCATTGCAAAAACAGCACTCTGAATTCCCGCCGGAAGTCCGATTTGCACAATGCGAAGCAAACTCTGCCGGTCAATGCACAAGTCGCTCCGTGACACGCGAACGCATTTGTCAGTATGCAGCAGTTTCCAAAGCAAAATCAAAGAGCTGACACCGTTGGCAATTACTGTGGCAATTGCCACGCCGTTGACGGTCATATGCAGCACGATGACAAAGAACAGGTTCAGAATCACGTTCAAAACGCCGGAAATCAATAGAGCCTGCAATGGAATCTTCGTATCGCCGATGCTCCGGAACACTGCCGCTTCAAAATTGTAGAGAAAAATGACCGGCAGCCCCAACAGATAAATCCGCAGATACAGCAATGCCTCCGGAAAAACATCGTCCGGCACGTGAAGCAGTCCCATGACTTTTCCTGCTACCAGTTCCCCGATAACTGTTACCACAATGCCGCTGAGCACCGCTACGATTAAGGCGGTATGTACGGCTTTCTTGACGGACCGCATGTCCTTTCTGCCGATAGCATTGGCAATTACGACGTTGGCACCCAGTGCAATACCAATAAATAAGTTTAGAATCAGCCCGATCAGCGGACTGTTTGCCCCTACCGCCGCAACGGCAACAGTTTTATCCCCGCTTGAAAAATTGCCTACAATGGCAATATCCGATGCATTAAACAGCTGTTCCAGAATCGCCGTGGCTGCAACCGGAAGTGCAAAGCGTGGCAGCTTGTCCCAAAGTGACCCGTGCAGCATATCGATCTTGGCAGGAACTTTTTCTATTCCCATAGCGAATACCTCTTTCTATATATTACGGAAACACTGCATAAAATCCGCCTGACGGCTTTGCACGCAATCTGCCGAAAAATCTGACCGTGCATCTTACGTACAAGCTTTATGCAGTGTTTCCTGAATGCTGTCATTTTTATTATAGCACATTTTCGTCTGAATAGCAAATCGAAATGAAGAAGCGTAAAAATCAGTTTTCGGCATGTTTAGTGTGACTCGCTCCATTTACTTTCGTTTATTTTGCAGAATTCTACTTTTAATCGCATAAATTGATGGAAAAACATTGAAAAATAAGCTTGACAAATTCGTTGTACTGTGCTATAATATATAAGTCGGTTGACGAGATAAACGAAACCGATAAACGCCATGCGGGTGTAGTTCAATGGTAGAATTCCAGCCTTCCAAGCTGGTTACGTGGGTTCGATTCCCATCACCCGCTCCAAAAGCGCCTTTAACTCAGCTGGATAGAGTAACTGCCTTCTAAGCAGTAAGCCACTGGTTCGAATCCAGTAAGGCGCGCCAAAAGTCCCGCAGAGGGACGCATATATGGTGGGTGTAGCTTAGCTGGTTAAAGCGTCGGATTGTGGTCCCGAAGATCGTGGGTTCGAATCCCATCTCCCACCCCACAAAATATCACGCAAAAAAGGTATAATACAGTTCCTGAACCGGAATTTGTATTATGCCTTTTTTGTGTTATCCTAACAAAATCCTAACGTGCAAAGCCAAAGTTAGCATCCCCCATTTCCTGACGAATCCATCCCCAAAGCAAAAAAATTCCTCCCAACCACTAACCTGTTGAGAGGAATCTTTTTTTAATAAGGTTTATTACAGTTTACGCAGCCAGAACGCTGTCCATACCTTCAATGGTAAAGGTAATGCTAAAGCTGTTCTTCGGCATGGTATAATCCAACGCTGCCAGATCAGTGTTGTAAATGTTCACCAGTTCCATGTAGAAATTGCCCTGATCATCAGCCATTACCAGCGGTTTGTCAATCGGGATCTCCTGATCGTCGCACTTTACAACAACATCGCTGACTTTCAGCGTGTTGTTAAAGGCAAAGTCTGTGCTGACAAACAGCATGTTCAGCTTGCTGCTGTCAGAGGAGAAATCGTAACCGTCCACAGAAACGGTATAAGTACCGTCTGCGGAAATGGTCGCATCTGTAAATTTCGCACCAGTGTCAATGATCTGGTCGTCCTCGCCCCACTTGATCAGTGTGTTGAAGTAATCCGTGTCCTTGCCGTACTTGGCATCGCTGCAGGTGTTCCGGAATGTGTAAACTTCCGTCTGAATGCCGATGTATGCATGTGCATCGTCTGTCTTTTCCACCTTATTTTCTACGACAGTATCCAGACCAGCCTTCGGGTCTTTGTTCTTTACTGCTTTCAGAATGGTGGAGATGATCTCCGGCTGTGTCTGCTCATATGTGTTGCGGTCGAACAGACCAAAGCCATACACGCCGTTAAAGCCGTTATCCCAGTATACCGGAATCATGCCCATTGAAGCAGCCTTACCTGCAACATAGCCGTCCCAGTATGCACGGTTACCCTGAATCTGTCCGGCAAAATCTGCATAAGCCGAGGACTTGTCGATACAGCCATACTCACCAATGATAACCGGAATATCATTCTTTACGAATTTTTCCTGCATGCGACTGAACAGATCGTCCAGATAAGATTCGTCGCCCCATTTTGCCTTATTCATCTTCGGGAAGCCGTTCACTTCAATCAGATTATCGCCGTACTCGCCCCACAGAATGGTTTTCAGATCCTCTATACCACAGTAATCCCACGGGTCATAGTAGTGTACCGAAACCATCATGCGGCTTTCTCCAGCAGAACATTTTTCATCAGTAGGCATCTCAAAGCCATAGTCCCCTATGGTGTACTCAATGTTGGTGTTCCAGCCCGGAACCAAAAGCCAGCGGTGCGTGTTCTTTTCGCCCGTACCACGAACCGTATCTACAAAAATCTGATTGTACTGATTCAGATTTGCATAGTACTCCTTGTTCGGGTCGCCATCATATGTACCGTCAGATTCTTCGTTCATGGATTCGAAAATCAGATGTTCGTCATACTTTGCAAAGCGTTCCGCGATCTGCTTCCATACCGCTTCATACTTTTCGCGAATCATATCCTGATCTTCGCCGTTTACCAGGAACCAGCCGCCGTCAATGCTATTATAGCCATCGCCGTGCATATTGATAATCACATACAGTCCCTCATTATAGCAATACTGCACCACTTCTTCCACACGGTCCAGCCAAGCGGAATCCACCTGATAGCCGTTCGCATCATCAATGCGATCCAGATAGGAAACCGGCACACGAACAGTCGTGAATCCAGCATCAGCCACTGCGGAAATCAGTTCCTGTGTGATCTCCGGATTGCCCCATACGGTTTCGTTGACTTTTCCGCCGGAATTGGCTTCCAGCTGATTTCCCACATTCCAGCCGGCACCCATAGCTTCAGCGATCTTGTCCACACCGATGGTGAAATCGCTGTCGTAGGGAATCACTGCGTCTTCCTTATCGGAATCTTCTTTTTTCGAAGCATCTCCGCCGGAGCTGCCACAGCCTGCAAATCCAGCCGCCATAGCAGCTGTCAATGCACAGGCAGTGAGTCTTTTCCAAAATTTCATACGTTTGTACCTCCAAATGACATATACCTCTATTATACCATAGAATCTGAAGCTGTCAAGAATTTTTGTGGCATTTCACAGCAGAATTCACCCCAAAATCGGAATGTTGCATAAAAAAGCACTGCACAAACTGTGACATTCGTTGATGCAGTGCTTTCTATAGGGATTATCGCACAAAGCTTGTACGGTGCTGCCCTCATATTTCTTTTTCCAGTTCATTATCCACCAAATCATAGTGAGCATCGATTGCCTTTTCGCAGGCGGGATAATCTCCGCGGCACAACGCCTGAAACAGCATGGTATGTGATTCCTGTAGCTTTTGCTTGACAGTATCACTTGCCGTCTGCAATGCGGTATCGATCCACTTGCGGTAAACTTCTGTAATTGGTTCCAGCAATGCGATCCAGAACTGATTTTCCGTGGCATGGATCAGCAAAAAATGAAATTGCCGATCCAGTTCGATCTGCCGATCCAGCGGCTGTTGTTCCTGTGCCTTTTGCAGCAAGGCGGCTGCCTGTTCCTTCCAGCGGAAAAAGGTGTCCTGATCCAGAATCGCCCGACAGACTGCTTTTTCCATATTCCGCCGAAACGAGCAGATCTCTTTTCGGTCAGTCTGTCCCAGCAACAGCATCATATGTACCATTTCCGTGATTGGGCGGGATACGTTTCCGGTCAGATAGTTGCCGGAGCCACGCTTGCAGACGATCACGCCGGTATGCTCCAACATTCGCAGAGCCTCTCGGGTAGAGTTTCGCCCGATCGACAGCGTTTCCGCAAGACTGCGTTCTGTAGGCAGCCGAGAACCAATAGCCAGTTCTCCGCTGGCGATCATCTGGGACAAATAAGAGATCACTTTCTGATACTCTCTGGTTTCTTCCTGCATAAGCCACCTCACATGATATGTGAAAAAATCGTTGCCCCGATTACGGTAATCAAACCGGCAACTACGATGGACAGGCTGCTCATCGCACCTTCCACTTCTCCCAGTTCCATTGCCTTTGCAGTGCCGATGGCGTGGGAAGCCGTGCCCAATGCAATGCCTTTTGCCACAGGCTCCTGAATCCGGAACAGCCGGAAAACGATTTCCGCAAAAATATTCCCCAGCACACCGGTAATGATAATTGCGGCAACGCTGATAGACACATAGCCGCCCAGCTTTTCCGAAACGCCCATGCCAATGGCAGTGGTAATGGACTTCGGCAAAAACGTTACATATTCCTCATGGCTGAACCTGAACAGCACTGCCATTCCCAGAATTGCCCCCAGGCTGGACAACACGCCGGACAAGATGCCGATCAGGACTGCGTGCCAGTTCTTCTTCAACAATTCCAGCTGCTCGTACAGCGGAATAGCAAGGCAAACGGTTGCAGGGGTCAGCAGATAGCTCAGATACTTCGCACCCTCATCGTATTTCTCATAGCTGATTCCGGTACACGCCAGAAATGCAATGGTGATAATAATGGAGATCAGCAGCGGATTCAGAATTGCCAGCTTGAATTTTTTCTTCAGCAGCAGTCCCAGGCCATAAGATGCCACGCTGATCACCACGCCAAAAAACGCTGAATTTTCCAAAAAGTCAAACATGATTTTCCTGCACTCCTTTTTTTCTATGTCGAATGACTGATTGTGTTACCTTACCGGAAATAATCATCACGATCCATGTGGAAAGCACTGTGACCGCCACATACTCCAGCCACGCCGGTGCGATCACGTCCCATGTTTCCAGCAAGCCCACCGCCGCCGGAATAAACATCAGCGGCATGATCTCGATCAGAAATTTTCCCGTTTCATGCACGGATTCATGGGGAATGATCCGCAGCTTCAGGCAGAGAAACAGCAGTATGATGCCGTAAATACTCGCCGGAATCGGCAGCGGGATCCACTTTTCCAATACCTCTCCCACAAAGGAAACCAACAGAATGATTCCAAATTGTTTCATCCATTTCATTTGACAAACACCTCTTTAATTGGTACTACCAATCTATTATAGCACGGAGATTATGACACGTCAAGCATTTTACAGTACGAATTTTATGCAGAAATAGAAAAAGCTGCCATATGCCTTTGGAGCATACAGCAGCTTTTCAAACGCACTCAGGCAGCAGCCGATTTCCGGCACGTTCGGACGCGTACCCAGATAAAGAACACGATATAGACAAGACTGGTCAGTATCCACGTGACCGGATAGGACAGATAAACTGTTTCGATTCGGTGATACGCCGGAATCTGGAACACCGTCGCCAGCCACACCAGACGCAGCACACACACGCCCACAATGGAAACGATCATCGGCATAACAGAATATCCGATACCACGCAGTGCTCCCACCATAACGTCCATAATGCCGCAGAGAGCGTAAACCATAGAGATATAGTGCAGACGCACGATTCCCGCGGCAATGACTTCCGGATTGCTGGAGTAGATGTGAAGCAATTCGTTCCCGAAAAATACAACCGCATTTCCCAGCAGCGTACCAGTGACGATCACGCAGGCTTCTCCCAGAAGTACGATTCGGTGGATTCGCTTCTGTTCCCCTGCCCCGTAGTTCTGGCTGACAAAGGAAAGGGTGGTCTGATAAAAGGCGTTCATTGCCATATACACGAACCCCTCCAGATTGGCAGCGGCAGAGTTTCCGGCAACCACGATGTTTCCGAAAATGTTGACCGAGGACTGGATCACCACGTTGGACAAAGCGAATACCACGCCCTGAAATCCCGCCGGCAAACCAATTCGCAAAATCTGTATCATCTTCTTTCGATGAATATGCAGAGCACGCAGTTCCAGATGAATCCCGCCAGACTCTTTCATCAGACAACGCAGCACCAGCAATGCGGAAACGGTTTCGGAGATCACCGTAGCAATGGCAACACCCATTACGTCCAGATGAAAGCCGACTACAAAAATCAGATTCAGCACCACATTGATAACACCGGCACAGAGCAGGAAATACAGCGGCCGTTTGGTGTCCCCCACTGCCCGCAGCAGAGCACTGCCAAAGTTATAGACCATTGTAGAAGCCATACCCAGAAAGTAGATTCGCAGGTATGTGGTTGCCAGCGGAAGCACCTCCTCCGGCGTCTGCATCCAGATCAGCATTTGTCGGGCACCGATCACGCCCAGCACCATCAGCAAGCCGCCGCTAATCATGCTTAACAGCATAGATGTATGCACCGTGTCCCGCAGATCGTCCCACGTCTTTGCCCCGTAGGAACGTGCCGCCACAACATTCGCACCAATGGACAGCCCGATAAACAAGTTGGTCAGCAGATTGATCAGGGCAGTGTTTGAGCCGACTGCCGCCAGCGAATTGTCACCGGCAAACTTTCCCACCACCACAATGTCCGCTGCATTAAACAACAGCTGCAAAATACTGGACAGCATCAGCGGCAGTGCAAACATCAGCATTTTCCGCAGGATCGGACCGCTGCACATATCCATTTCGTATTGTTTTGCCTTTGTACGCAAGGCGATCATCTCTTTTCTCTTTCATTCAAAGTTGTATTTTTTATTGGCAATACCGTGCAAAGTCGCCAGACGCTCTTTGTGCGGTATTGCCATTATATCACGCCAACTGCAAAAAGTCAATCTTGAAAAGTGAACTGTAAAAATTAGAACAAATCGCTTTATTTCAATTGTACAATCGATATTCAACATTTGATTTTTCAGAACAAATTCTACTTTCTTTTTTTTTTTCTGTTTTTCGGAAATCGGTTGACATCTCTCCGGAATTGTGATATAATAATTAAGTCGGCTGATACAGACGACAGAAAATAAACTGGGGTGTAGCCAAGTGGTAAGGCAGTGGACTCTGACTCCATCATTCCGAGGGTTCAAATCCTTCCACCCCAACCAGTAAAGCAGTTTCGAAAGAGAAACTGCTTTTTTTATTTTTTGCAGCAGCGGTTTCTGGATTCATAGAATATTCCTGTATCCTTTACAAAATATAGAATTGACTTTTCAGGCGTACCGTGGTATAATAATATAGTCGGTTGGAGAGATACCAACAACAAAAGATACTGGGGTGTAGCCAAGCGGTAAGGCAGTGGACTCTGACTCCATCATTCCGAGGGTTCAAATCCTTCCACCCCAACCAAATCAACGGCTCCTGCAATAGTAGGGGCTGTTTTTTTATGCTCTGCCGGTATCTGGTGCTTCTTCTCCCCTGCTGCAAAAAATCCCCCGTTTTGTTCTGTCACAAAACGGGGGATTTTTTATTTTATGGGAATTTTACTTGAGGCAATACCGCACAAAGAGCGTCTGGCGA
>NZ_KI260415.1:39111-101950 GCF_000468015.1 Ruminococcus callidus ATCC 27760
TCGCACAATCTTTGTGCGGTATTGCCTTGATTCTCACTGAAAAGTTACTTCCACCTTGCCGTCCTTGGCGGAAACCAGCAGTGTGTGAATTTCTGTACTGTGTGCAATAATCAGAGAAGCGATCTGATCTTCTACGATCTGGCGAATAACACGGCGAATGTCACGGGCACCGTAGGGCTTGCCGTATGCTTCTTCTGCAATGGCTGCCAGTGCGGCAGCATCGTACTGCAACGTGATGTTCTTTTCTGCCAGCGGCTGTTTCATTTCGTCCAGCATCAAAGCAGCGATCTTTTCGAAATCCGGCTTTGTCAGATTCCGGAACACCACGATTTCGTCAATACGGCTGATGAACTCCGGACGCAGGAATTCCCGCAGTCCCTTCATTGCCTTTTCCTTGGAAATTTCAGTGTCTGTCCGGTTAAAGCCTACACCAATGCTCTTATCGGTGGAGCCGGCATTGGAAGTCATGCAGATGACAGTGTTCTCAAAGTTGACCGTTCTGCCCTGTGCATCGTCGATCTTGCCCTCGTCCAGAATCTGCATAAGAATATTCATCACGTCCGGATGAGCCTTTTCGATTTCGTCGAACAGAATCACCGAGTACGGGCGGCGGCGAACTTTTTCAGTCAGCTGACCGGCTTCATCGTAGCCAACATATCCCGGAGGGGAACCGATCATACGTGCCACAGAATGCTTTTCCATGAACTCCGTCATGTCCAGACGAATCAGCGGGTCGTTGGAATCGAACAGTTCCTGCGACAGCACCTTGACCAGTTCTGTCTTTCCCACGCCGGTAGGCCCTACAAAGATAAAGGAAGCCGGACGGCGGCGAGGGCTTAGCTGTACTCTCGTCCGCTTGATTGCCTTTGCCAGCGAATTCACTGCTTCGTCCTGTCCGATGATATGGGCTTTCAGGCGGTCTTCCAGATGTGCCAGCTTGGTGAATTCAGTTTCCGCGATCTTGTGTGCCGGAATCCCTGTCCACAGTTCGATGACCTTGGACAAATCGTCAGCAGTCACCTGCACTTCGTCCAGCTTCTTCTGGGCTTCTTCCAGACTGGTATTCAGACGAATCAGTTCGCCCTTGACCTGAGCCAGTTCTTCGAAGTTGATCTCGGTTTCATCTTCAATGGATTTTTCCTTGGCTTCCAGTTCTTCCTTTTTCTTTGCCAGCTTATCATAAGCTTCGATTTCCGGAGAACGCAGATTGGTGCATGCACAACTTTCGTCCAGCAGGTCGATTGCCTTATCCGGCAGGAACCGGTCGGTAATATACCGTTCTGACAGCACAGCACACAGACGAATCATCTCCGGAGAAATGTGCACACGGTGATAGGATTCGTAGTACTTTGCAATGCCGTTCAGCACCTCAATGGTTTCGTCTACAGTCGGCTCATTGACCGTTACCGGCTGGAAACGGCGTTCCAGTGCAGAATCCTTTTCGATATATTTGCGGTATTCTTCAAAGGTGGTGGCACCAATAACCTGTACTTCCCCACGGGAGAGTGCAGGCTTCAGGATATTTGCTGCATTCATGGCACCCTCAGAATTTCCGGCACCTACCAGATTGTGCACCTCATCGATAAACAGAATGATGTTGCCTTCCTGCTTCACCTCTGCCAGCAAGCCCTTGACACGGCTTTCAAACTGTCCGCGGAACTGGGTACCGGCAACCAGTGAAGTCAGATCCAGCAGGTATACCTGCTTATCTTTCAGATGCATGGGAACGTTTCCGGAGTGGATCCGCAAAGCAATTCCCTCGGCAATTGCCGTTTTGCCGACACCGGGTTCACCGATCAGACAGGGATTGTTCTTGGTGCGGCGGGAGAGAATCTGAATCACCCGTGCAATTTCCTTATCCCGTCCAATGATTGCGTCCAGCTTGCCCTCTGCGGCACGGCGAGTCAGGTTCGTGCAGTAATTGCCCAAGAACCGCAGTTCCTTTTTCCGCTTGGAACGGCGTTCCCGTCTGGAACCGCTTGGGATTTCTGTGTAGTCTGCTGACGGAATCTCCTCATCACCGTCTGCGGTCTGCAATTCATTGGATTCCTCACCGTCATCTTTCAGATTCCCGAAAATCTTTCCCGGATCCTTCATGAAAGATTGCAGGAACTGCGGCATTACACCGGAGCCGCCCATTTCAAAGCTTTCCCCGTCCATCATGTCCATCATCTGATTGGAGATCTGCTCCAGTTCCTCATCGGTAATTCCCATTTGTTTCATATATTCATCGATCTGCGGCACGTGCAGTTCCTTGGCACACACCAGACACAGACCATCATTTTTCTTCTTTTCGCCCTGCATCGCTGTAATAAATACCACGGCAGGCCGTTTTTTGCATCGACTGCATAACATCATCGTTTTCTACACACCTTTCTGATAGGTTTATTGCATCAGCTGATAGAGATGCTGAAATAAAACAGACTTCTGAATTTCAGCCTGATTGAAAAAGGCAATCTGATTTTCGCCGTGCTCCACGATCCACCCCGTCAGTTTGACCATCAGCACCAGCAGAAAAATTGCCTGCACTGCTCCCAGTCCGGCACCAACTACCTGATCTGTCAGGCGTATGCCCTCGGTGCGGCGGAAAGCAGATAGTCCTTTTATTATACCTTGAATCAATACAGAAATCAAGAGAAATAGAACTGAAAAAGTAAATGTTTTAACCATTATAATCAGCACCGGACGAACATACAGCTTTGTCAGCTGCTTTGCAGCATCGCTGGTATTGCTGGAGAGCACCATTGCCGCCGCCTGTACAGTCCGGTTTTGCAGTTCCTGTGAACTCTGCTGCGGCAGGATCGCCTCGTGCATCCATGACGGCATCTCCGTAAACAGCTGAGAAGATGCACTGTCAATACTCTGGGACAGTCCTTGCTGCACTAGTTCCGCAGGCAGTCCTGTTTTCTGGGACACCACGCTGTACAACTCTTCCGAAGCATTGTCCGGATTGTCTGCGATCTGCTGTAATGCCGCATCGTCCAGCTGAATCCCATAATTCCCCAGCGTCTGCTGTAAATCGTCTGCCAGATGATACTGTTCCATTTTCTGTTCCAGAATCGCCGCACATGGCTCTGCCAGCCAGCGGTCGTATACATATTCTGCCGCCGGCTGAGCCAGAACGCCTGCCAGCAATGCCGCAGCAGCATATCCCAGCAGACCAGCAACAGAACTGATCAGACCCCGCCGCCAGCCGCCCCAGATACAGAGGATCAGCACTGCCAACACTGTCAGATCATACAGCCACCACGTCTGATGCATGAAAGATTCCACAAGCTACTCCTTAAAGTCCACACGATCAATCTGATCATATCCCAGCAGGAACAAATAACCGTCCTGTTTCAGAAACGAAGTATAGGCACCGTCTAGATTTACTGTTGCCAGTGCCGTACCGGAAAAATCATAGGAAGTGATATTTCCGCGGCTCATGACAATAGCATCGCCGTCGCACACCCGTACTTCTTCCGCAGTGCTGTCAATAGACAACACTTTCGGACTGGAAACAGACTGATCCAGAAGCACCAGCGAGGTGTTTCGCTTCTGGTCGTCCTGTATGATCAGAGCAGCCTTTCCGTTTTCCAGATCTGCACTGACCAGTGTGCCGTTATAGTTATATGTTCCCTGCATTTCGCCGGCACTGCTATAGTATGCACAAGCAGTATTTCCCACCACACAGAATTTGTCGTTGGAGGAAAAACCAGATTTGACGCTCAAAGTTTCCAGCGGCATGGAAGTCCACTGGGTGTCCACCTGATTAAATGTGATGCTGGTGACAGTGCTCTGCACCACACCATTTTCCACTTTCACTGAAGTCAGACACAAGCCGTTGCTGTCCTTGTGAAATGCCAGATCCACCACGTACTCCGTACAGTTCCGCTGATAGAGCCGCTTTCCGGTATTGTCGTATACCACAATGGCACAGGCATAGGAGCCAGACTCCGTAATCAGGGCAACAGTTCCGTTGTCGCTGACGACACCGGAAAGAATGTTGTTGTCCACAGACTTGCCATAGACATTTTTGTGCCTGGTGTCCAGCCGGAATGAGGTGCCGCCGTTTTCGAACAGCAATACATATTTTCCGGCAGTATTCATGGTGGCGTTCTGGAACGCGTGCTGCCGGTTATCTCCTGCATCGCCGTGCATAGAATAGGTACTCAGATAGGCATCATGCAGCAGAAACAAGGTGTCATCTGCCAACGCTGCCTGATAGCTGGAACTTCCGGAAATGGTCAGCGGGAAGTTTCCCTCTGCCAGTGTGCCGTCATTTTGCGTCACAGAATCGTACCTTCCGCCGATCCCCTCCAGCTTCGGGATCCACGCGTCCCGCTGTATATACAAATACCCGCAGAAGCCGACGATCAGCAGGAATATCAGCAAATTCCGCAGAGAACGCAGCTTACTGCGTCGCTTGCGTTTTTCGATCATATCATCAGAATCATAGCTCATAAGCTTTTTGACGATCTCCTTTCCGACAGGCTTTATTCATAAAACACCCGATTCAGGTACAGTCCATGTGCCTGTGCGGTGATTCCGGCGAGGACACGATTTTTAGATGCCAGAAGGTCGTCCAGTTCGGAAACGGCGATTCTTCCCTCGTTGACACTCAACAGCGTCCCCACCAGTATCCTAACCATATTATACAAAAAACCATTGCCTTTGACAAGCAGAATCACGGTATTTCCTTGCTTTTCTATGGTTATGTCGTGGATTGTACGAATGGTATTCTGTTTTTCTGTGTAATTTGTACAAAACGTTGCAAAGTCGTGGGTGCCCACAAAGTGCTGTGCCGCCTCCTGCATCAGCGGAATATCCATTTTCCGCCGATAGAGCAATTCCAGATCGGTGGTAAACGGATTCTTGCTTTCGCTGTTGTGGATCCGGTACATATATTCCTTTGCCTTGCAGCTGAACCGTGCATGAAACTCCGGCGGCATTTCCTCCACCCGATAAATGGAAATATCCTCCGGCAGATACCCGCAGGCTCCCCGAATGAAGTTCCGTTCCGGCAGCTGTTTTTCCGTCTGCATGGTGAAGCAGTACTCCTTGGCATGCACGCCGGTGTCTGTTCTGGAGCAGCCCTGTATGGTCACCGGCTCGTTGAACAGCTGTGACAGTGCTGTTTCCACCACTTCCTGCACAGTGATGCCGTTGGGCTGCCGCTGAAACCCGTGATAATTGGTTCCGCGAAAGCCCATTGTTACTTTCAGATTTCTCACGATTCTGTTTCCTCCGCCTTTTCTTTTTCCGGAACAGCAAATTCTGCCTGTTCCTCCGGAACCGGCTGCAACAGCCGCTTTCCGGTTTTCCATTGCACAAAAGGCACGGCAAGCAGCAGCAACACCGCACCGGCAGTACAGCAAGCCCCTGCCACAAAACCTTTCGGGCAATAGGTCAGCGTAATGGTATGCGTTCCCGCAGTCACCGGAACGGCAACCATTTCTCCGGCAATGGGTGTGATCTCGGTTTTTACGCCGTCCACTTTCGCATGCCAGCCGGATTCATAGGGAATCGAAAAATAGCATACGCCGTCCTGCTCCGCAGTCAGAGTGCCGCTAAGCTTAGTGTCCGAAGCTTCCGTCAGCGTAATGCCGCCGTTCTGCAATGCTGCAAAGCCCTGCTCCAGCACGTCCGGATTGATCTGATACATATACAGCACGATCAGACCGGAAACTGCGTCCTTGGGCAAGGTCATAGAAACACTTGCCGTATCTGCCCCCTGATAGGTGCCCATTGGGAAAATGAATCCCTGCTTGCCATTGTTGAAATAGCCCTTGTAGACGCCGTTTTGCAGAATCGTAATATTGGAAACGTCCTGCAAATTCATGTAACCATACAGTGTTGTATCCAGCGGCACCCGATAATTGTATTGCAGGCTGTGAGATTCCGCACTGGCATCAGTATGATATGTGTAGTTGCCATAGCTGTTTTTCAGGGCATCTGCTCCCTCATAATCCACGCTGTCCACTTCCAGCATGGTAAACAACGGTGTTTCAATGCCGGTCGCCAGCCGGAACAGCGTGTTCAGATTATCGAACGGGTTCGCCTCCGGATTCGGATCGTATTCCAGCAAGGAGGCATTGGCACGGAAACCAATGGGCAGATCGTACTGATTCCGGTACGCATAGCAGGACTCCGAAGAAGCGATCTGCTCCCACGCACTGTCGTCCAGCACTGTGCTTGCTCGGCTGATTAGATAGCGAACACCGGTAAAGGCATTTCCCACCGGCGTGCCGCCGCCGTAGTAGTAACGATTTCCCGCCTCTGATGCCGGAAAGCCCAGCGAACGGATCCACTTGGTGGCATTTTCATTTGCCATGGAAGAAAACTGCGAAACGCCGTGATAGCCATACAACGCCGGATCATTCAGCGTATACCATGTGGAAAGTTCCGTCCGGTAAAACGGCGTTTCGTCCTGTTCATCGATTTGTTCCAGCAGATTCTCTACGTCTGTATAGGAAGCCGGATAACCGGTATATGCCGATGTTGAAACCGTTTCTGTACCGAGCTTCACGTTCTGGAACATCTCGAATGCCAGCACGATCGACACCGCCAGATACAGCATCTTCTTTCCGAAAATCTGCCGATATGCCAATAGCATAATGCCTGTATACAGCAGCATCAGTGCGGCTGTCCAGTAGACAGCACGGTTTTCCTGCACATTGTATGCAATCAGGAACACACCTACTGTCACTGCCAGCATTGCCAGCAAGTCCCACACGCGGCATTTTTCCTCCAGCACGACCAAGAAAGCACGATAGCCCACTGTCAGCAGGGCAAAGGAAAACAGGAATGAGAATCGATAAGGCAGCATATTCGGAAAATGGAATCCGTGCCAAATATAGTTCAGCACATTGCAGTTACAGCTGATCATCAAGAACGCCAGCACCAGAAATGCCATGATCTTTTCCCGAATCCGAATCCTGCCGGAACGCAAAAATGGTCCGATCAGCACCAGCGGCAGTACGCCGCATGCCAGATTCGGCAGACCGTCCTTGGAAGTCGGTTCATGAAAGCTGATGAGATTTGCCGCCAGCGTCCGCCAGTTTTCATAAAACTGCACCGCTGTAGGGAACGCATTGTTCACGCTATAGGTCAGCTGCAATGCGTAATAAGTGGGTATCAGCACAATTGCCGCCAACGCTCCGCCCAGCAAAGAACAACCTGCCATTGCCAATGTCCGCATCGGCAGCTGTTTCCAGCGAAGATAGCACACACACAGACAACAGTAGGCGATCACTGCAAAGATGCAGGTGAACATGCCGATATAGAAGTTTGTGAACAGCGACAACCCCAGTGCAATGCAGTACAGCCGGCACTTTCCGTCCCGCACCAGATATACCAGTCCCAGCACTACCAGCGGCAGCAGGGCGACTGTATCCAGCCAGATGATATTCCAGTAGTACCCCAGAATGTAGCTGCACAGAGCGTACATCACGGAAAAGATACAGAGGGAAAAATCATTTCTCCGGAATGCACCGCGGAGAAAGCATGCGAAAAACAAGCCGGCAAAGCCGACTTTCAACAGCAATACCAATGTTACCGCATCACGCAGAAATGTTTCCGGCACCAGTGCCGTCAGCAGGTTCAGCGGACTGGCAGCATAGTAGGCAAAAATAGATACGAAGTTGGAACCCAAGCCGGAATCCCATGTATACAGCAGAGAACCTCCATGCTGCAATTTTTCATGCAGCAGCCGCAGGAACGGGTAATACTGATGCCAGAAATCCACCACCAGAATCTGCTGATCTCCAAAAGGGTGCACGTTCTGCAACACAAGCCCTACCGCCAGAAACAGCATGGGGATACCAAACGACAGCAGCAGAAAAATGCGGCTCTTTTGACTTTTTACATTTGTTTGAGAAAGCGGCGTTTTCACAGATGATGCTATTTCCATGCAAATTCTCCTTAAAAGATGATTTTTACCGCTACCGCACCGGTAAACAACAGCAGCGTCACTGTCATTGCTGCATAATCCCGTCCGGCAGCATGCAGCTGCCGCATTTTGGTTCTGCCGGTTTCCCCGCGGTAACAACGGCATTCCATTGCCGTTGCCAGTTCTTCCGCACGGTGAAAAGACGACACCAGCAGCGGTACCAGAATCGGCACCAGTGCCTTGGCACGCTGCAACAGATTGCCCTCACTGAAGCTGGCTCCCCGTGCTTTCTGTGCCGTCATGATCTTGTCCGTTTCTTCCAGCAGCGTGGGAATAAACCGGAGAGAAATCGTCATCATCATGGCAAATGTATGCACCGGCACATGCAGCTTTTTCAGCGGGGACAGCAGCCGTTCGATGGCATCTGTCAGAGCAATGGGCGAAGTGGTATAAGTCAGCAGCGAAGAGCCTGCCAGCAGCACAATGATTCGTGTAACCATTAAAACCGCCGTCCGCACGCCGCCTGCTGTGATTTTCAGAAAATGCCAGTGAAGATACACATCACCGCTGTCCACCATGAAAAGGTCTAAAATTGCTGTGATCAGCAGCACCGGTATCAGCGGTTTGATGCTTTTCCAGATCAGCTTCACCGGAATGCGGGAGAGAGCCAGTGCCAGAATGCAAAACACAATTCCGAAACAAATGGAGTACAGATGCTGTCCCATAAACAACATGGCAATAAACAACAGCGTCATGATCAGCTTGAATCGCGGATCCATGCGGTGTACCGGACTGGAGCCGGGGAAATATTGTCCGATCGTAATGTCTTTCAGCATGTTCCCTGCCCTCCTCTTGTCCGATGATACCATTCCAGAAGCTGCTGTTTTGCCTGCTCCACGGTGAAAATATCATCTGTCAGCGGTACGCCCCTGGCACGGAGTGCATCACAAACGCGGGTGATCTGCGGCACTGCCAGACCGATCGCCTGCAATTCCTGCGAACGGCGGAAAACATTTGCCACCGTATCGTAACAGAACACCTTTCCCGCATTCATCACCAGAATTTTTTTCGCATGCCGTGCCACATCTTCCATGCTGTGAGAAACCAGCAAAATAGTCGCTCCGGTCTGATTGCGGTACGCCTGGATCTCCTGTAGGATCTCCTCCCGCCCGCGGGGATCCAGTCCGGCGGTAGGCTCGTCCAGAATCAGCACCTCCGGACGCATTGCCATAACGCCGGCAATTGCCACACGGCGTTTCTGACCGCCGGACAGCAAAAAAGGTGACTGCTTCAGGATTTCCTCGGAAAGCCCCACAATGGCAGCCGTTTCCCGCACACGTGCCTGCACTTCTTCTTCGGCAAGTCCCATATTCCGCGGACCAAAGGCGATGTCTTTCGCCACGGTTTCCTCGAAGATCTGATACTCCGGATACTGGAACACCAGTCCTACCCGAAACCGCATCTGCCGCATTTTCGACTTGTCTGCCCAGATGTCCACACCGTCCAGCAGAACCTTTCCCTCTGTGGGACGCAGCAGCCCGTTCAGGTGCTGAATCAGCGTGGATTTGCCGGAGCCGGTATGCCCGATAATCCCCACAAAGGAGCCTGCTTCAATTTCCAGATCTACATGATCTACTGCCGTTTTTTCAAAAGGTGTCCCAATGCCATAGCGATAGGTCAGTCCTTCTGTCTGTATCGTTGCCACTTGCACACCTCATTTCACGCCATGTTCTGCAAAATTGCCTCTACGCCGGCATCTTCACTGATAATATGACTGTCCAGCGGAATCCCCTGCTGCCGCAGTTCATACACCAGTTCCGTCACCTGCGGCACGTCCAGTCCGATTGCTTTCATCTGTTCCACATGGGAAAACACTTCCTCCGGACGGTCGTCCAGCAGAATGTTTCCGTCGTCCATGACGATCACACGATCTGCCTGTGCTGCTTCTTCCATATAGTGGGTAATCAGCACAATGGTAATGCCATAGGAACGGTTCAGCATGCGAATGGTCTTCATGACTTCCATACGGCCTTTCGGGTCCAGCATCGCTGTGGGCTCGTCCAGTACAATGCAGGACGGACGCATGGCGATAATGCCGGCAATGGCGATTCGCTGTTTCTGTCCGCCGGAAAGCTGATTGGGAGCATGCATGCGATACTCGTACATGCCGACCGCTTTCAGAGCATCGTCCACCCGTTCCCGTATAGTTTCCGGCGGCAACCCCAGATTTTCCGGTCCGAAAGCCACGTCTTCTTCGACGATCGTTGCCACGATCTGATTATCCGGATTCTGAAACACCATACCTACATGCTGCCGGATCTCATACAGCTTTTCTTCGTCACAGGTATCGATGCCGGCAATCCACATTTTTCCGCCGGTGGGCAGCAGAATGGCATTCATATGTTTCGCCAGCGTAGACTTGCCGCAGCCGTTGTGCCCCAGGACTGCCACAAAAGAGCCTGCTTCCAGTGTCAGAGTCAGGTCTTTCAGGATTTCCGGAGAAGCTGGTTTTCCCTCCTCGTCGGTATAGTGAAATGACAGATGCTCTGCCGCAATCAGTTTTTCCACGGTATTTTCTCCTTTTTTCAGGCAATACGGGCAGAAAATTCCTGCCGTATCTTTATTTTTGCCGGAATACCAGCAGCAGAAGCACCACCAGTACCGCCACACCCGCTGCGAACAACCCATACGGAGCAAAAAAGTGCACCATTTCTGCGATGCCCTCCGGCGGGTCCCCATACACATAGCGGCGATCCAGATACTGTATCCCTGCTGCGAAGCAGTCCGCCGCCAAAGAAAGCACCCCCAGAAGCAACGTTCCCCATTGTTTTCGACGCATAGACTTCCGACAGCACCGCACAAACAGCGTTATGCAGTGTTTCCCTTATTTTTTCCAGATCGCAGTAGAACCGCAGGGCAATACCATGCCGCTTTGTTCTACCGGCAGCCCGATCTCATCGGCTGTCACCCCGCCGCCGAATTTCGGGTTCAGAACGCTCCCCAGCAGATACCCCATTACTGCGGGAGAAAGTCCGGTGGTATAGCTGTTCAGCAGGAAGAACAGCGGGTTTTCCGACAACACGCCGGAACAGAGTTCTACCAGATCGAAAATGTTTTCTTCCAGCTTCCAGACCTCACCGCCCGGACCTCTGCCGTAGCTGGGCGGATCCATAATGATGGCATCGTATTTTCTGCCGCGGCGAATCTCCCGTGCCACAAACTTTTCGCAGTCATCGACGATCCAGCGAATGGGCTTTTCCGTCAGTCCAGACAGTGCGGCATTTTCCCTTGCCCACTGTACCATGCCCTTGGATGCGTCCACGTGACACACAGAAGCACCGGCGGAGGCACATGCTAGCGTTGCACCGCCGGTATAGGAGAACAGGTTCAGGACAGAGATCGGTCTGCCAGCGTTGCGAATCTGCTCTGCCATCCAGTCCCAGTTCACTGCCTGCTCCGGAAATAATCCGGTATGCTTGAAGCCGGTGGGCTGAATCTTGAATGTCAGCCCCAGCGGTTCATATTCCATTTCCCAAAACGGCGGCAGCTTCTTGGAAAACGCCCAGCTTCCGCCGCCGGAGGACGAGCGGCTGTAATGTCCGTCCGCCCTGTTCCATGCGGGGTGCTTTTTCGGGGTCTTCCAGATGATCTGCGGATCAGGGCGTACCAGTGTGACACCATGCCAGTTCTCCAGCTTTTCCAATTGCGAAGTGTCTAAAATGCGATATTGTTTCCAACCATTTGCTACTCTCAATTCGGGCTACTCCTTTATCTATCCTGCATTATGATGCGGCAAAAATCTTGACCTGTTCTGTGATTTCCTGTGCAGCGGCTTCGATCTGACCGGCGTTTTTTCCCTCTACCATGACGCGGATCAGCGGTTCGGTACCGCTTTCCCGCACGAGGATTCTGCCGTTGTCGCCGAGGATCGCGGTATGCTTTTCAATGACTGCTGCAATGTCGGCATCGTCCTGCCACAGTCCCTTTTTCTGGGGCTGAATGGTCACATTGTACAGCACCTGCGGGAAGCACTCCATCAGACCTGCCAGTTCGCTCATCTTCTTGCCGGACTTCTTGAGAATTTCCAGCAGCTTGATGCCGGACAGTTCGCCGTCGCCGGTAGTGGTTTCGTCCAGAAAAATGATGTGACCACTCTGTTCGCCGCCGATGTTATAGCCGCCGGAGAGCATTTCCTCCAGCACATAACGGTCGCCGACCTTGGTCGCCTTTGTGGCAATCTGGTTTGCCTTGGCAAAGTGGAAGAAGCCCAGATTTGTCATCACAGTCACTACGGCAGTATTCTTTTTCAGCTTGCCCTCCTGCTGCAATGCGTGGGCACAGATAGCAATGATCTTATCGCCGTCCACCAGTTTGCCGTTCTCGTCCACCGCCAGACAACGGTCTGCATCACCGTCAAATGCCAGACCCAGATCGCACTCGTGGGTCTTTACATATTCCATCAGGTTTTCCATGTGGGTGGAGCCGCAGTTCTTATTGATATTGGTGCCGTCCGGTGATGCACTGAGCATATGTACCTCTGCACCCAGACGAGTGAACAAGGATTCTGCCGTTGCGGAGGAACTGCCGTTGGCACAGTCCAGAACCACACGCATGCCGGTACAGTCTGCGGCAATACAGCTTGCCAGATAAGAAATATAGTCTTCCTTGGCGTTAGCGTATTCCGAAATGGCACCGACTGCGGTACCGGACTGCAATGTGATCTGCTCCGGATGATCCAGAATCAGTGCTTCGATCTCTGCTTCGATCGCATCCGGCAGCTTATAACCGGTAGCGGCAAACAGCTTGATGCCGTTGAATTCCACACTGTTGTGTGATGCGGAGATCATCACGCCGGCATCTGCACCGTGTGTCCGCACCAGATATGCCACAGCCGGTGTGGGGACAACGCCCAGCTTTACCGCTTCTGCTCCTACCGAACAAATGCCGGCACAAAGAGCCGCTTCCAGAATATCTGAGGAAATGCGGGTGTCCTTGCCGATGAAAATCTTCGCACGGTGCTTTGCCTCTTTTGTCAGCACCAATGCAGCGGCACGGCCGATCTGCATTGCCATTTCACATGTCAGTTCTGTAATTGCGACACCTCTCGCACCGTCTGTCCCAAACAATCTACCCATGATTCTTATGTTCCTTTCATACATACGGAGATCACTCCGATGTTTTTGTCAATGATTTGATATTTTTAGGCAACACCGCACAAAATGCGATTGCACGCAAAGCCGTCAGGCAAGCTTTGTACAGTGTTGCTTTAAGATTCTTCTGTGGAAAATTTCATCTGACCGTCCATACCGCCGCCGGAATCCGGCTGTTGATAGCCCAGATGCTGATACGCCAATGCAGTAGCACAGCGTCCCCGCGGCGTTCTCGCCAGAAAGCCCAGCTGCATCAGGTACGGCTCGCACACGTCTTCCAGTGTGACCGTTTCTTCACCCAGTGCAGAAGCCAGCGTTTCCAGTCCTACCGGTCCGCCGCTGTAGCCCTTGATGATCATCTCCAGCATGCGGCGGTCATTGCTGTCCAGTCCCAGTTCGTCGATCTCCAGACGATCCAGTGCCATGTGGGCGATTTCCTGTGTGATCTCACCGTTGCCCATGACATCGGCAAAATCCCGCACCCGCTTGAGCAGGCGGTTGGCAATACGGGGTGTCCCTCTGGCACGCCCTGCAATTTCCATTGCCCCGTCAATGGAGCACGGGATCTTCAGCAGCATTGCACTCCGGCGGACAATGTCCGTCAGCTGTTCTGTGGTATACAGTTCCAGCCGCAGAATTACGCCGAAGCGGTCACGCAGCGGGCTGGAAAGCTGCCCCGCTCTGGTGGTTGCCCCTACCAGTGTAAACGGGTTCAGATCCACCCGTAGCGAACGTGCTGACGGCCCTTTTCCCATGATAATATCAATGGCATGGTCTTCCAGTGCCGGATACAGGATTTCCTCTACCTGACGGTTCAGGCGATGGATCTCATCGATAAACAGCACGTCATTCGGCTGCAAATTGGTCAGGATCGCCGCCAGATCACCGGCTTTTTCAATTGCCGGACCAGTTGTCACACGAAGATTCACGCCCATTTCGTGGGCAATGATCGAGGACAAGGTCGTCTTTCCCAGTCCCGGAGGCCCGTACAGCAGCACGTGATCCAAAGGGTCTCCACGCCGCTTGGCTGCCTCGATATAGACTGCCAGATTTTCCTTGACTTTATCCTGTCCGATATATTCCACCAGCGTTTGCGGACGGAGTGTCACTTCTGCTTCGCGGTCTTCTTCCACTTCGCGGGGTGTCACCATACGCTCCTCAAACTGCATATCACTGGTTTCAATCATTTTGGTTGATTCCCTCTCTCTCAAAAGTTACGCTGTTTTCCGAATTCCTGTAACGCCAGCCGAATCAGGTCGGAGGACGACAGGGACGGATCCAGCTTTGCCACGATCGGTGCCACTTCGCTCTGGGTATAGCCCAGTGTGACAAGAGCTTCGATAGCTTCGCCCACATTGCCGCCGGACTGGGTCGCCGCCGCAATCTCTCCTGCACCGGCAGTGCCGGAGAGCAGCCCGGTGGCATCGCCGGCGATCTTATCCTTGAGTTCCATGACGATTCGCTGGGCAGACTTTGCCCCGATGCCCTTGGCACGTGTCAGTGCCTTGCTGTCACCGGAAGCCACTGTCAACAGGAACTGATCCGGTGTCAGATCCGACAGAATGGAAAGGGCTGCCTTCGGTCCCACGCCGGAAACCGAGGTCAGAAGCTGAAAGCACTGCAATTCCTGCTGTGTGGAAAAGCCAAATAATTCTACGGCATCTTCCCGCACGCTCATGACCGTATACAGCAGAACGGTTTCACCGAGATTTCCCACCTGCCCCAGTGTATGCAGAGTGGTACGGCAGGCATACCCTACGCCGCCGCATTCCACCACTGCCATTGCCGGTTCTTTGGCGATCAGTTTTCCATGTACACTATATATCATATTGTATCTCCTGCTTTGATGATTCTCTTTTGCAGCTGCACGCCGGTCGCACAATGTCCGTGGCAAATCGCAAGGGCAAGGGCATCGGCGGCATCGTCCGGCTTCGGGATCTGTGCCAGCTTCAGAATTCGCCTTGTCATATCCATGACCTGCCGCTTTTCCGCCTTTCCGTAGCCCACGACCGCCTGCTTGACTTGCAGGGGTGTGTACTCATACATCGGAATCTGGTGCTGCTCCGCACAGAGGACGATAACACCGCGTGCCTGTGCCACATCGATCACCGTTTTCTGGTTGGAAGTAAAGTACAGCCGTTCAATCGCGATACAGTCCGGCTGAAACCGTTTCAGCAAAAAATCCAGATCGTCATAGATCGCCGTCAGACGTGCTGCAAACCGTGTGCCGGCTTCTGTGGTAATTGCCCCGTATTCCAGCGGCGTAAAATCCGCCCCGTGATAGGACACCACTCCAAAGCCTACAATGGCATAGCCCGGATCGATTCCTAAAATCCGCATTTCCAGCCCTCCTGTTTGCAGGTCAGTGCCTGCCTCGTTTCACACGTACATTTCATTATAGCACAAAATGATTGCTGTTTTCAATAGCTATTCAAAATTTTATCTTGATTTTTGAAAAATAATTGTGTATAATGGAAGTTAGCATACTTTGCACACGGTAGCAGAAGTTGTTCTCACAGAAAGAAACCTCCCGCAAATTTCAAGGGCAACACCGCATCTGCACCGAAAATCCCTTCACAGAAAGGAATACAACATGGAATTACAGGAAATCCGCAATGAGATCGACCGGCTGGACAAACAGATCCAGTCTTTATTTGAAGAACGCATGCTTCTCTGCCAAGATGTTGCAAGATATAAAAAAGCACACAACATGCCGGTTTTTCAGGCAGGACGGGAACAGCAGATCCTCGACCGCGTAGAACAGAATGCCAAAGAGGGGCTGGGACTGGCTTCCCGCACCATGTTCGCCAACATGATGAGCATCAGCTCCCAGTTACAGCAGAAAATGCTGGTCGCTGCCGAAGATGCCCCCAATTTCAAAACGCCCCGCATGAAGGAAGCCGTCCGTGTCGGCTGTCAGGGCACCGTGGGTGCAAACTCCGAAACCGCCGCACAGGCATTCTTTCCGGAACGGCACATTCAGTTCTATCCGACCTTTGAGCAGGTCTTTGAAGCAGTAGAATCCGGCGAACTGGAATACGGCGTTCTGCCAATTTACAACAGCACCTCCGGAACGGTTACACAGACTGTAGACCTGATGGGAAAGTACAGTTTCTTTATCACCGCAATGAATCAGGTAGAAGTGATGCACTGTCTGGCTGCCCTGCCGGATGCTAAAATGGAGAACATCACCGAAGTGTATTCCCATCCGCAGGCACTCTCTCAGTGCAGCGATTTCTTAGATGCACGTTCTCTCCACAGCCACGACTACAGCAACACCGCCACTGCTGCCAAAATGGTGGCAGAATCCGGTGACAAGACCATTGCCGCGATCTGTTCCGAAGACTGTGCCAAGCACAACCGCCTACAGATTCTGGCTTCCCGTATTTCCAATGTTGTCCCGAACTTCACTCAGTTCATCTGCATCACCAAGGACATGCAGGTGGCGGAAAATGCGTCTGTGATTTCCGTGATGCTGTCCATTTCCAACGAGCCCGGCAGCCTGAGCCGAATCCTGAACAAATTCTTCCTGTATGGACTGGACATGACCAAAATCGAAAGCAGACCCATTCGGGACGGCAGCTTCGACGTTGTTTTTCACATCGACTTCAAGGGCAATCTCCGCGACCGGAGCATTGCCGCATTTTTGAATGATCTCTGCAAAAGCTGTCGGGATTTCAAGCTGTTGGGAAATGCTGTCGTCATGGTATAATCTGATCTATTGCAAAAACAGTTTCAAAAGCAGTCCGTTTGCCGCGGACTGCTTTTTGTCATTCCTGTTCTCCACGCATCAGTTTTGAACGAAATTCCGCCTCCCGAAACTGCTTCGGCGTAACACCGACTTTTCTGGAAAAGACCTGTATGAAATGGCTCTGGGAAGAAAACGCCAGCAGGTTTGCAATTTCAGCGTAGCTGCGGTCGGAAAATTGCAGCATGCGTTTGGCAGACTGAATCTTTTGATCTAAAATATAATCATGCAGCGTACAGCCCATTTGCTCCCGAAACAGACGGGATAAGTAACTGGGGTGCAGGTGCACTTCCGCAGCAAGTTCCTCTGTGGAAATTTTTTCGTGCATATGTGAATAGATGTAGTTCAGGCACAGTGAAACCGGCTTGGAACAGACCTGCTTGATTTTCCGCTGCTGCATTCGCTTGGCATAGTCCATACAAGCGTCATCATGCAGTTTCTCCACCTGATCGATGGTCGTTGCCGTGTCAATTTTACGAATATAGAAATCGCTCATACGATATGCCTGTTCCCCCGGCATGCCGCCTTCAATACAAAATCGCGATACCATTGACAGACAGATAATACAGTGATACCGGAAATTCTGCACCAAATCGTCAGAAAGCCTTACTCTCATGGCGATCTGCCGATATAATCCGGATCGCAGATTTTCCTGCACTGCATCCACATCGCCCTGCTGCACTTGATTATAAAAGCCAAATTCGACTTCCGGCGGTTCGTGCTGGTGCGTATCCTCCTGCCGTTCCTGCTCTGCTTTTTGCCATTCTAATTCCAATGTCATGAAAATCTCCTCCTACTATTTTATATCGCCTTAAATGTGAATAAATATAGAATTCCTTTCAGAAGCAAATCTATAACAAAATCCTGCTCTATCCGTTCTCTTCGGCAACCTGCACTGAAAAAAGTACTGTATTTTCCAGAACAACTGGAAAATACACATCGACCTCTGCTGGTTTTTTACGGAAGCATGGGAAAAATAAGAAATTCCTATAATTACTCTATGATTTCAGGACCCAAAAAGTTGCATTTATCCTGTACAGAAATATTGTATCACATTTCTATCAAAAAAGCAAGTTTTTTGGTATCATTTTTTTGATATTCCTCGTAAAATGAAAATGCAGATATTTTAAAGGGGCATTGACTCTGGAATTATTTGGTGTTCAGCAGCATTCCCCACGGCTCTCGTTTTCACGTGTCCGCTTCATAAGCATAGCGGATTCAAAGCAATTCAAATAGAAAATTGCTTCCGTAACAGACAACAGCCACTGCTATTTCGATTGACAGGAGGTCACATCATGCGTATTTGGAAAGGCTATCAGCATGGTATCAATTTTGGCGGCTGGTTTTCACAGAAAGAGCATACCGAAAAGCATTATCAGACATTTATCACGGAAGCGGACTTTGCAACAGTTGCCCGCTGGGGACTGGATCACGTCCGGATTCCGGTGGACTATGAATTGGTAGAATCCGAGGGCGGCATTCTCAAGGAAGACGGTTTTCGCTGGATCAAGCAGTGCATTCTCTGGTGCAGAAAATACGATCTGCACATGATTTTGAATTTACACAAAACTGCTGGCTATTCTTTTGCCGATGAGTCAGATTCCGGCGAATTCTTCACCAATCTGGCATTGCAGGCTCGCTTTATCTCTCTTTGGCAGGAATTTGCAAAACGCTTTGGAAATGACAGCGATGTTGTCGCCTTTGAACTGCTGAATGAAGCGGCAGACATGCACACTGCAAAAGACTGGAACCAGATCGCTGCCAACGCCATTGCAGCGATCCGCTCTGTTGCACCGGATGTTTTTATTCTGGCAGGCGGCATTCACTACAACGGTGCCGACGGTGTGACACTGCTGGATGCACCGGCAGATTCCCGCATCGTCTACAGTTTCCACTGCTATGATCCGATCATTTTCACGCATCAGACTGCACAGTGGATCAAGGGTATGCCGAAGGACTTCCACATTGCATATCCGGACACTCTCGCCAACTATCGCCGCTGGTCCGCTGCATTCAGCAAGGAATATATCGGTTCACTTCTGCATGAAGGGCTCACAGATGTGGAAACTTCTTTCTTTGAAGCAAATCTTTCTGCGGCAATTTCTGCTGCGGAAAAATATGATGTGCCTCTTTATTGCAGCGAGTACGGTGTCATTCATCAGGCAGATCTGGAAAGCACTCTGCATTGGTATCAGACTATTTCCGCTGTATTTGAAAAGCACCACATCGGACGGGCTGCCTGGACATATAAAGAAATGGACTTCGGTCTGACAGATGCGGAAGCATTCCCCGTGATGCAGAAAGTCCTGCCTTTGCTGTAATCTATAGGGCAATACCGCACAAAGATTGTGCGGTATTGCCCTAGAAATAAATTATGTTTTGATGCCCCTGCTGCTTTTTACGGCTGGGGCATTTTTGCTGCAAATTTGTCCTAACAATCTTGTCTTTACAAACGATAAATTTCATGGTATAATAGAAAAAGAAGACTTGCAATAACTGCAACGGAGGTCCATATGGTAACAAATGATGGTACGATCATTCAGATCAAACATGATATTCTGTGCGAAGTCGCAAAATTGGTTTTCGCCGGAAAATTTGAAACAGAAAAAGACGAGCTGCCCTATCGCATGATGCCCGGTCCGAAAGCAAAATACCGCTGCTGTGTCTACAAAGAACGGGAAATTGTCCGGCAGCGAATCCGCCTTGCAGAGGGGAAGGCTCCGCAGGGATCACACAACGACCTTGTGGTACAAGTCGTACAGGCGGCATGTGAGGACTGCCCTATTTCCCGCTACGTTGTCACAGACAACTGCCAGAAGTGCATGGGGAAAGCCTGTCAGCAGTCCTGTCATTTCGGAGCAATCGATATTGGCCGCACGCGGGCACACATTGACCCGCAGAAATGTCGGGAATGCGGCAAGTGTGCGGCAGCATGTCCCTACAACGCCATTGCAGACCTGATTCGCCCATGTCGCCGGAGCTGTCCGGTAGGAGCGATTTCCATGGACGAAAACGGCATCTGCATCATTGACGAGAAAAAATGTATCCAGTGCGGCAGATGTATCCACAGCTGCCCGTTCGGTGCGATCAGTTCTAAGTCCTGCTTGGTAGATGTCTGTCAGGCACTAGTGGACGGCAAACATGTCTATGCCATGTTTGCTCCCTCTACAGAAGGACAGTTCGGCGAAGGCATTACTTTCGAAAGCTGGCGGAACACTCTGAAGGAAGTGGGCTTTACCGATCTGGTAGAAGTCGGACTGGGCGGTGACATGACCGCTTATGCCGAAGCAGCGGAGTGGGCGGAAGCATATCGGGAGGGCAAAAAGCTGACAACCTCCTGCTGCCCCGGCTTTGTCAATCTGATTCGTCTGCACTATCCGGATCTAATCGACAATATCTCTACTACCGTTTCCCCCATGTGTGCGGTTTCCCGCTGGATCAAGTCCAAGGATCCGGAAGCGGTAACTGTTTTTGTAGGTCCCTGCATCGCCAAAAAGAGCGAAGTCATCGACCAGCACATTGAGGGCAGTGCGGACTACGCCATGACCTACGGCGAGATCCGTGCCATTATCCGTGCCAAGGGCGTTACCATTCACGAAGCAGAGGAAACCAATCAGCAGTCCAGCACTTTCGGCAAATGGTTCGGCAACAGCGGCGGTGTGACAGATGCCGTATTGGAAAGCATGAAAGAACAGGGCGTGACCGACGAAGTCAATGTGGAACGCTGCAACGGCACTGATGCCTGCAAGCGTGCCCTGCTGATGCTGAAAATGGGCAGATTCTCCGGCGACTTTATCGAGGGCATGGCTTGCGACGGCGGCTGTGTAGGCGGCCCCAGCCGCCACGGTGAAGTGAACAAGTTCAAACGTGCCAGAGAAAACATGATCAAAAAGGCAGACAACCGCAGCATTCATGAGAATCTGGAAAAGCTGGGAGCAGAACAAATTCCCATGCACCGCAAAGAATCTCTATAAGGAAAAGTACTGAACTGCATATAGCATACATAAGGTGATACCGCACAAAGATTGTGCGGTATTGCCATAAAGAAATCCCCGAAAACCGGAACAAATCCGGTTTCGGGGATTTTGTATTTTTTATTCGGCATCCGCCTGATTCTTCCGGTATGCCAGATAGCTTTCCAGAATAATCGTTGCCGCAACAGCATCTACTACGGCTTTCCGCTTTTTGCCTCTGGTATTGGTGACATTCAGGTAGGAATGTGCTGAAACTGTGGTACAGCGTTCGTCCCACATCACCACCGGCAGACCGGTCAGTTCTTTCAGACCGTCCCCGAACTTCTGACACAGTTCCGCACGTTCTCCCACGGTACCATTCATATTCTTGGGATAGCCTACCACCAGCAGTTCTGCACGGTGTTCCTTAGCAGCGGCAGCGACTTTTTCCTGACACCGGGTAAAGTCCTTTTCCGAAATCACCCCAGCTGGAGAAGCCAGCATTTCGCCCTTATCGCAAACGGCAAGCCCTGTACGGGCATCGCCGAAATCTACGCCCATAATAATCATAAAACGCCTCACTTACCACGGCTGCACGGTGCCGATAATTTCCTGCACCGAAGCAATATGATGTGCGTCCAGCCAGTCGTTCATCTCCGAAATGATGCGAACTGGAGCATAAGGATCGGTGAAAATAGCAGCTCCTATCTGCACGGCACTGGCACCTGCCATCATCATTTCAATGGCATCTGTACCGCTGGACACGCCGCCCATACCGATTACCGGAATGGAAACTGCCTGTGCGACCTGCCATACCATACGTACAGCAATGGGAAAAACCGCAGGGCCAGACATGCCGCCGACGTTGTTCCGCAGAATCGGGCGGCGATTTTCGATATTGATCCGCATGCCCAAAAGGGTATTGATGAGGGAAACGCTGTCGGCACCGGCAGATTCCACTGCCTTGGCAATATCGGTAATGCTGGTGACATTGGGAGAAAGCTTTACGATCAGCGGCTTCTTGGTTGCCTTTCGCACTGCTGCGGTAATCATTTCCGCACTCTCACAGTGCACGCCAAACGCTGCCCCGCCCTTTTTCACGTTAGGGCAGGAGATGTTCAGTTCGATCATATGCACATCGGTTTCGTCCAGCTTTTCCGCAATGGAAACGCATTCCTCTACGGTAGAACCGGCAATATTTGCCAGAATTACAGTATCCTTTGTCAGGAGATTCGGCAGTTCCCGTTCCAGAAACGCGTCGATTCCCGGATTCTGCAACCCTACCGAGTTCAGCATACCGCTGGGAGTTTCGGCGATACGGGGAGCCGGATTGCCCGGACGGGGCTGTCCGGTTGTACCCTTGGTGGCAATGCCGCCCAGTTCCGAAAGCGGGAACAGTTTCTCGTACTCTCTGCCATAGCCAAATACGCCTGATGCCGGAATGATCGGATTTTTAAAGGATACGCCGGCTACATTTACTGCTAAATTTGCCATTACCAAACAACCTCCTCTGCCGGAAATACCGGACCGTCTTTGCAGACGTGTCCCATCACGGATTTGCCTTCCCGTTCCAGCTGGCATGCACATACCAGACAGGCACCAATGCCGCAGCCCATGCGTTCTTCCATGGAAACCTCACAGCGAACGCCGTATTCCTTTGCGGCGGCAGCCACGAATTTCAGCATGGGGCGTGGGCCACAGGCATATACCATGTCTACATCACCCTTTGCAAGCTGCTCTTTCAGCGGCTCTGTAACCAAATCCTGTCTGCCGGCAGTGCCGTCATCGGTACAGAGAATGGTTTCCGCACCAGATGCGTGGAATTCGTCCTGCAATGTGACAATATTTGCCGAACGGAAACCACATATTGCTGTGGCACGTTCGCCATACACCTGTGCCAGCGACAGCATAGGCGGATTGCCGATACCGCCGCCAACGACTACCACATGTTTTGCCTCCGGCAGAATGGTGAAGCCATGTCCCAGCGGTCCGAGAATGTCCACGTTTTCCCCTGCCCGCACATTGGCGAGAGCATCGGTACCAGTGCCTTTTACCTCAAACACAATGGTCAGGGTTCCGGCAGCTTTGTTAATCTCACAGATCGAGATCGGGCGACGCAGCGTGCAGCCTACAGGCAGCAGGTGCACAAACTGTCCGCACGCTGCCTGCTGTGCAATGGAACGGCATTGCAGCACCATGCGATAAATATTTTTAGCAAGTGCCTGCTTTTCCAGAACCGGCACCAGCATCTGTTCATATGCCATGACAATTTCTCCTTTCAACAGCAAAAAGGGCGGGCGGGAAATCTCCCCGTCCGCCACGGTTTGCGTGATTTTTAAAGTCAGATCTTTGTAATATCGACCATTTCTACATCATCAATGCTGCGGCCAGACTCCAGCACGTTTGCCAGAGCCTTGGCTGTATCGATCGCAGTCAGGCAGCAGATCGAACGTTCTACAGACTTCCGACGCATCTTTACGCTATCTCTTGCCGGCAGACGACCCTTTGCCGAAGTGGAGATCATATAGTGGATCTTGCCGCTTTCCAGCAGTGTAATGGTATTCGGTTCTCCGTCAGAGATTTTCTTTACCAGATTGGTGGCGATCATGTTATGGTTCAGCACAGCTGCGGTACCGCTTGTACCGTACAGTTCGAAGCCCATACGTGCCAGCTTGTCTGCAATCTCAATGATTTCCTGCTTGTCGCTGTCGCGGACAGAAATCAGCACGCCGCCTTCCTTCTTCAGGTCATAGCCTGCGGCAATCAGGCCCTTGAGCAGTGCGTCCTCCAGATTGGTGGCAATACCCAGACACTCACCAGTGGACTTCATTTCCGGTCCGAGCATAGTGTCTACGTCCTGTAGCTTTTCGAAGCTGAATACCGGTACCTTGACGGCAACGTACTTGCCCTTCGGATACAGACCGGACTTGTAGCCCAGACTCTGGAGAGTTTCACCCAGCATAATCTTGGTTGCGATATCTACCATGGGGATACCAGTTACCTTACTGATATACGGCACGGTACGGGACGAACGCGGGTTTACTTCGATTACATAGACTTCGTTATTGTATACCACGTACTGAATGTTGATCAGACCAACTGCGTGGAGTTCCTTTGCCAGCAGTCCGGTATAACGCACGATGGTATCAGTAATCTTTTCGCTGAGGTTCTGTGCCGGATAAATGGAGATCGAGTCACCGGAGTGGACACCGGCACGCTCTACGTGCTCCATGATACCCGGAATCAGGAAGTCCTTGCCGTCGCAGATCGCGTCAACTTCGACTTCTGTACCCATCATATATTTATCGATCAGCACCGGATTTTCAATCATATGGCTGGTGATGATCGCCATATATTCTTCAATATCCTTGTCCGAATGTGCGATGATCATATTCTGACCGCCCAGTACGTAAGACGGACGCATCAGAACCGGATAGCCCAGATCGTTGGCAGCCTTGAGGGCTTCCTCAGTCGTCATGACGGTTTCACCAGCCGGACGCGGAATGCTGCATCTGCCCAGCAGTTCGTCAAAACGCTCTCTGTCTTCGGCTGCGTCAATATCGTCTGCGGAAGTACCCAGAATATTAACACCCATATCTGCCAGATACCGTGTCAGCTTAATGGCGGTCTGTCCGCCGAACTGTACCACAACGCCGTAAGGCTTTTCGGTGTTGATGATATTGGCAACGTCTTCCTTTGTCAGCGGGTCGAAATACAGACGGTCGCCGGTGTCGAAGTCGGTGGAAACGGTTTCCGGATTGTTGTTGCAGATGATCGCTTCACAGCCCATTTCTTTCAGAGTCCATACGCAGTGTACAGAACAGTAGTCGAACTCGATACCCTGACCGATACGGATCGGACCGGAACCGAATACGATAATCTTTTTCTTGTCGCTGTGCTGACGTTCAATGAATTCTTCCGCTTCGTTCTCGTCATCATAGGTGGAGTAGAAATACGGCGTTTCTGCCTTGAATTCGCCTGCACAGGTATCTACCATTTTATATACAGCATGGCGGTGCATTGGGCACTTCTTGCCGGAAATACGTTCAATGGTCGCGTCCAGATAGCCGTACTGCTTTGCCAGCAGGTACAGATCTTCGGTCAGCGGCTTGGCAGCCATTTCCCGTTCCAGTTCGATCAGGTTCATCAGCTTGTTCAGGAACCAGCAGTCTACCATGGTCAGTTCATGCAGTTCTTCTACCGTCTTGCCACGCTTCATTGCCTCATACAGCTGGAATGCACGCTCATCGTCTACGACCTGCAGCCGCTCCATAATTTCTTCCAGAGGCATTTTTTCATACTTCTTCATGTTCATGGAATCTACGCCCAGTTCCGTCGAACGAACAGCCTTCATAATGGCTTCTTCGAAGCTGGTACCGATTGCCATGACTTCACCGGTCGCTTTCATCTGGGTGCCCAGTGTCCGCTTTGCGTAGACAAACTTATCAAATGCCCACTTCGGATACTTGACAACGACGTAGTCCAGAGCCGGCTCGAAGCAGGCGTAGGTCTTGCCGGTAACCTGATTGACAATTTCGTCCAGTGTGTAGCCGATCGCGATTCTTGCGGCAACCTTTGCAATCGGGTAACCGGTCGCCTTGGAAGCCAGTGCAGAAGAACGGGATACACGGGGGTTTACTTCAATGACTGCATATTCCATGCTGGTGGGGTGCAGTGCAAACTGACAGTTACAACCGCCCTCTACCTTCAGTTCGGAAATAATGTTGATCGCAGCGGTACGCAGCATCTGATATTCCCGATCTGTCAGAGTTACAGTCGGGGCGATAACGATACTATCGCCGGTGTGTACGCCGACCGGATCGAAATTTTCCATGGAGCAGACGGTGATGACGTTGCCCTTGCGGTCACGGATCACCTCAAACTCGATTTCTTTCCAGCCGCTGATGCACTTTTCGATCAGAACCTGTGTGATCGGAGAAAGACGCAGACCGTTCTTGGTGATGTCGCGGAGCATTTCTTCATTGTCTGCGATACCGCCGCCTGTGCCGCCCAGTGTGAATGCCGGACGCACGATAACCGGATAGCCGATGATCTTGGCAAAATCTACGGCATCTTCAATGGTTTCTACGACCTTTGACGGGATACAGGGCTGGTTGATCTTTTCCATGGTATCCTTGAATGCCTGACGGTCTTCTGCCTTATGAATGGTCAGCGGGTCAGCACCCAACAGCTTGACACCGTTGGCTTCCAGAAAGCCTTCTTCCGCCAGCTGCATGGACAAGGTCAGACCAGTCTGACCACCCATGGTAGACAGCAGGCTGTCCGGCTTTTCGATCCGAATGATCCGCTTTACCACGTCCAGCGTCAGCGGTTCGATATAGACCTTATCCGCCATCGCCTTATCTGTCATGATCGTTGCCGGATTGGAGTTGATGAGGACAACTTCCAGACCTTCCTGTTTCAGTGCACGGCAAGCCTGTGTTCCTGCATAGTCGAACTCCGCAGCCTGTCCGATGATGATCGGACCGGAGCCGATCACGAGAACCTTTTTAATATCACTTCTCAATGGCATAACTTACTTCTTCTCCTTTTCCATCACAGCAACGAATTCGTCAAACAAATATGCGGTATCCAGCGGTCCGCCGTGTGCTTCCGGATGGAACTGCACCGTAAAGGCATTGATCTTGTGATAACGAATTCCCTCACAGGTTTTATCATTGGCGTTGATATGAGAAACGGTTCCCACTTCCGGATCCAGACTTTCTCCTACAACTGCATAACCGTGGTTCTGGCTGGTGACATAAGTCCGGTGACTGTTCAGGTCGATAACCGGCTGGTTGGCACCGCGGTGACCGTACTTCAGCTTTTCTGTCCGACATCCCTGCGACAGTGCCAGCAGCTGGTGTCCCAGACAGATGCCGAAGATCGGAATGCCCAGCTTTGCAATCTCGCCCACATTGTCGATGATCGCCTGATTTTCGGACGGATCCCCCGGTCCATTGGAAAGCATGATGCCGTCTACGTGCATCGCCTTTAATTCTTCTGCACTGGTGGCTGCCGGCAGAACTACGACTTCACAGCCGCGTTTTACCAGTTCGTTCCGGATATTGCGTTTGTAACCGAAATCGTACAGAGCGACCTTATACTTCGGTGTTCCCTCACGATAAGTTCTCGGCTCGTCGCCGGTCACGCTGAGAATTGCATTCTGAATGGTGTAGTTCCGAACCTGTTCCAGCAGCTCTTCTTTCTTGGCGTAAACATCTTCTGTTGTAATCACGCCGTTCATAACGCCGACTTCCCGAATGATACGGGTCAGCTTACGGGTATCGATGTTGTAGATGCCCACAATGTTCTGTTCTTTCAGGAATCCGTCAATATCCCCTTCCATGCGGAAGTTCGACGGGGTGTTGCACCATTCCCGCACAATGTAACCGTGGATATAAGAACGTGCAGATTCGCTGTCTGCTGCATTGACACCATAGTTGCCGATCAGCGGAAATGTCTGTGTGACCAGCTGCCCATAATAGCTGGGGTCGGTCAGTGTTTCCTGATAAGCAGTCATACCGGTGGTAAAGACTACCTCACCGATTGCCGTTCCCTTGACACCAAAATGCAAACCTTCAAAAATCGTTCCGTCTGCCAGAAGCAGATAGGCGTTATCGCCTCGTTCCAATAATGACATGACACCAGTCCTTTCCGATCTAAGAGCCTGCGATGCACCTTGCAATGCACCGGCGTTGCCCTGAAAAATTATAAATATGCGGTAATATCATCACGCATACGGATTGCTTCTCTTCTGGCAGCTTCTGCAAAAGCCGTTTCCGGACAGTTTTCTTCCTTTTTCCATGCACACATAATGGCACGGGAGGAGTTGACAATCGCACCTCTGCCGTTTTCATCAAATGCACCGGCAACGCCCTGTGCACCGCCGCCCTGTGCACCGTATCCCGGCACCAGGAACAGCGTATGCGGCAGCTTTTTCCGGAGTTCCGCCAGCTGTTCCGGATAGGTCGCACCTACCACAGCACCCACTGCGGAATAGCCATAGGCACCGATCTGCCTGCTGCCCCAGTTTTCGCACATTTCGCCCATGATCTCATAGACCGGCTTGCCGTCGATCAGTCTGTCCTGCAGTTCTCCGCTGGACGGATTCGAGGTCTTTGCCAGCACGAAAATACCCTTGTCATATTTTTCGCAAACGTCCAGCAGCGGCTGAATGCCGTCTGTTCCCAGATAGCCGTTGACTGTCAGTGCATCTGCTCCAAAGGGTTCCAGTTCCACGCCGTCCACATCTACTTTTCCCAGATGTGCGGTGGCATATGCAGTCATGGTCGCACCAATGTCATTGCGTTTGCCGTCTGTCATGACGAACATGCCCTTGCTCTGTGCATAGCGAATGGTTTCCGCCAGTGTGCGGACACCTGCCCAGCCGTACATTTCATAGTATGCAGCCTGCGGCTTGATCGCCGGAACCACATCGTACAGGGCATCGATCAACGCCTTGTTGAACTGGAGAATTGCATCAGCAGCTGCCTCCAGTGTATGTCCCAGCTTCACAAAGCTGGCATCTTGTATGAACTGCGGCACGTATTCCAGACGTGGATCCAGTCCGGCTACGGACGGATTGTGCAGTTCGTCAATTCGTTTGATAAGTCTATCAAAAGCCATTGCATCGGTTCCTTTCTTCTAAATACTCTGTATCCTGATAGCGAATGATGCCGTCTGTGATGGTACACACCGGTTTGCCCACCAGTGTTTTGCCCTTCCAGATCACATTTTTCGCTTTGGAGTGCATTTTTTCCGGATCTACTGTCCAGTGATAATCCAGATCTACCAGCGTCAGATCTGCCGGCTCACCTACTGCCAGCTGATGCTGCGGCAAGCCCAGAATCTTGCGGGGATTCTCTGCCATTTTCTGTACCAGCTGCGGCAGGGTCATCAGACCGGCATGCACCAGTTTCAGCGAAGCTGCCAGCGAGGTTTCCATGCCGATCACGCCGTTGGGAGCGTAACGGAAATCCGCCTTTTCCGACGGAGCATGAGGAGCATGGTCAGTAACGATACAGTCAATGGTACCGTCCAGAAGTCCCTCCAGCACTGCCTTGCGGTCTTTTTCCGTCCGGAGAGGCGGATTCATACGGTAATCCGCATCACCGCAGAGCACCGCTTCCTCTGTCATCAGGAAATAGTGCGGACAGGTTTCACAGGTCACCTTGACACCCTGTGCTTTGGCGTGACGAATGATCTCCACGCTGCCGTAAGTGCTGACGTGAGCGATATGAATCGGCACATTGGCAGAAGCCGCCAGAATGATCTCCCGTGCGGTAATATAGTCTTCCGAAGCCCGATCCATGCCTCTGACACCCAGCGTTTCCGAAGCCACGCCGCGGTTCACAATGCCGCCGTTAATAATGGACAGATCTTCACAATGAGAAATAACCGGCAGCCCCAGTGCATCGCCCTGAATCAAAGCCTGCCGCATGGTTTCTGCACATTCTACCGGTCTGCCGTCGTCGGAAATGGCACAGATGCCGGCATCTTTCAACGCCGCATAGTCGCACATTTCCTCGCCTTTCAGCCCCTTGGTAATGCAGCCCACGGGGTGAATCTCCACGCCGGTATAAGCTGCTTTTTCGCAGATATAGCGGACAGTGTCTACGCTGTCAATTGCCGGCGAGGTATTCGGCATGCATGCCACACCGGTGATGCCGCCAGCCAGTGCCGCTGCGGAACCGGTGAAGATGTCCTCTTTATGTGTCTGCCCGGGGTCACGCAGATGCACATGCATATCAAACAGCCCCGGCAGTGCTGTCAGGCGGGAGCCGTCAATGACAAAGTGGGCAGATTCGTTCAGATCTTTTCCCAGCTTTGCGATCACGCCGTCCTGAATCAGCATGTCACAACGGGGCGAAATGCCGCCCTGCACCAATTGTACATCACGAATCAAAATGGTTTGCTTCATTCTTTCCTCATTTCTGCATCAGTGTTCTGATAAATCACAACACAGTCGGTTCCGTCAATTTCCCGCACGGAAACCCGAACGGTTTCGCTCTGTGCAGTCGGAACGTTCTTTCCGATATAATCCGGACGAATGGGTAGTTCCCGATGTCCGCGATCCACCAGTACTGCCAGCTGCATGCACTGCGGTCTGCCGATCGCCAGAATCGCATCAATGGCAGCACGGCAGCTACGACCGGTGTACAGCACATCATCTACAATGACAACACGCTTGTCCTGTACCGGAAAATGAATGGTACTCTTTGCGGAATGTGTGGCATTGGCAATGCGGTCATCGCGGAATGGGGTGATGTCCAGTGCACCGAATTCCACCTCTGCACGTTCCAACTCGTATATTTTACGGGCAATCCGTTCTGCAAGCACAACGCCGCGGGACAAAATGCCCACAATACATAGATTTTCGGCTCCACGATTCCGTTCCAGAATCTCATACGTAATCCGTGCCACTGCACGGCGAATGGCACTTTCGTCCATGATGATCGCTTTTTGTTCCATACACACCTCCTAAGAGATCATTCACAAAAAAAGCACTTACCCGTTTCAGACAGGCAAGTGCGTACAACAACTTCTGCATCAACATACCGTACATGCAGAAGGGATCTTATCCGGTTTATGAAACGCCTTGTCAATCTCACGGGATCAACTTAAAGGAATCGCTCTTTCCGAGTGCATATCCAACGCACTCGTTTGGTTTTTACTAGTATACCACATTTTCCGGCTCTTGTCCAGTGCTTTTCTGCAATTTCCGAAAAATTTACACTTTTTCCGCAGTTGCTCCGGACAACCGATTGCTCAGCTCCACCAGCTGCTCCATGGTCAGGTTCTCCATACGTACCGTTTCCGGCAGTTCCATGGCATGCAGGGCTTCCAGCAGAACCGGTTTTTCATAGTGCATCGTTGCGGACAGTGCATTCACCAGCGTTTTCCGCCGCTGGGAAAAACCGTGTTTCAGCATGGAGAAAAAGTGCTGGGGATCGCGTGTCTGGTCGGCATAGCGTTTCTGCACATCGATGCGAATGACAGCAGAATCCACATTCGGCGGCGGCAGGAAGCTGTCCCGCGGCACAGTAAACAGCATCTCTACTGTTCCATAATAGTTCACTGCGGCGGTGATTGCACCGGAGTTGCGGGTGCCCACCGGAGCCTGCAATTTTTCCGCCACTTCTTTCTGCACCATTACCGTAATGGAATCGATGTTCGCTCCGCTTTCCAGCAGGTGCATCAGAATCGGCGTAGTGATGTAATATGGCAGATTGGCACAGACTGCCACGTGCAGACCGGCGAATTCCTGTTCCAGCAGCTGCGGCACGTCGAACTGCAAAATATCGCCGTGCAGAATGTGCAGGTTTTCGAATTCCCCGACAGTTTCTTCCAGAATCGGCAGCAGCCGCTGGTCCAGTTCCACGGAAGTCACCTTTTCGGCACGCAGTGCCAGCTGCTGTGTCAGGGTGCCGATACCCGGACCGATCTCCAGCACACCATAACCTGCCGCAGCGTTGCCCTCCTCGGCGATTCGCGGGCAGACAGAGGGGTCGATCAGAAAGTTCTGCCCCAGCTTCTTGGAAAAGTGAAACCCGTGCCGTCCCAGAATCGAACGGACGGTTTTCATATCTGTTAAATTGATCATCATGATTTTACCTCAATACTTTTCTGAAGATGTGTGCTGTACAGATAGCACTGTCGCACCGGCATTCCCGTGATGCACTGTAATGCACCGCGGTACAGCAGCAGCTGTTCCCGATAGCTGTCCGCCAGTTCCTCCGGCGAAGAAGCGGTATCGGTCTTATAGTCCACCAGCACAAAGCCGTCCTCCTCCTGAAATGCCAGGTCTATGATACCTTTCAGGATACTGTCGGAGTTTTCATAGCGGTGCAGGATCGCCGCAGCTTCCGGATATGCCTGCAAGTCCCGACACTGCACCAGAAATTTCTTTTCCCGCAGTACCATGCGGGAACGGCGAAGCCGCTGATACAGCTGGTCGCGGAAGAATGCTTCCGGAATCTCCGGCTTTACGACAGCCGCCTGCTCCGGTGTCAAAAAGCCGTATGTTTGCAACCGCCGGATTTCCGCAGGAACATCGGCTTCCGCTTTCCGGAAATCGGCGTACTGGAAAAAGGTATGGATCGCTGTACCCCGTTCCGCACCGGTAAGCCTGCCCTCTTTCTGCCGGAAATCCGGACGTTTCCAGACAGGAGCACGATTTTGTCTTGCCTCCTGAATTGCCGAAACGCTAAGCAGGGACTCCCGTTCGCAGTCCGGCGATACATACTGGAACGCCGTGATCCGACGCAGTTCTTCCAGTGTTTCCTCGTCCGGCGGAGCCGTCACCTCTACCTGTAATTCTTCCGTTTCAGTTTCCTCCGGCAGTTCGAATTCATAGGCAATTTGCAGGTTTTCGCTCCACGCCGGCGTTTTCCAGTACTGCGGCGGGAAATTACATGCATCTGCCAATTCCGCATCATGCCGCAGGAACAGACACATCCAGATCCACTGTGCCATGCTGCTCACTGACTGTACCAGATAGACAGGCAGTTTCCCCTCCGGCAAGATCATTGCACTGCACTTGGTCAGACAGCCGCTTTTCCCCAGATAGGATTTTTTCCATTCCAGCGGCAGGAACAGCTGCTGTTTTGCACGTGTCATTGCCACATACAGCAGACGCAGTTCTTCACTTTTGTAGGCGTTTTCACCTTCCTGGCACAAAACTGCAAACGGCACAGTTTTGGCACGGACATAGGTCGTTGGGTCTTTCACGCAGAATCCGGCAAGCCCTCTCTCGGAAAACAGGGCACTCTTTTCGCCGTCCCTGTACTTCATAGCCTTTTCCAGATTGCCGAGGAATACAAAGGGATATTCCAGTCCTTTGGAGCCGTGCATGGTCTTTACTGCCACAGCGTTTTCCGCACCGGCGGAAACGGACGACTGCTGAAAGTCATCGTTGTTTTCCAGCAGCCAGTCGATATACCGCAGGAAGCCGGAAACGCTGCCGTGAAATGCGTCGGTGTTCTCCTCATACTGCTTGGCGTATTGCAGCAGCAGACGCAGATTTGCCCGCTTTCGTTCCCCGTCTTTTGCCAGCTGCATTACAGACAGGAAATCCGTGGTGTCATAGATTCGCCGAATCAGAGATTCCAGCGTCATCATGCCGGAGTCCTGCCGCAGCTTTTGTACGGTGTCATACAGATGCCGGCACTTCTCCACCAATACTGAATCCAGCTTTTCCGATGCGGACTCTTCTGCCACACCAATGGCGATCTGCACTGCGTGAAACAGCTTGGACTTTTTGGCAAGCATACGAATCTGCATCAGTTCTTCCGGCGTAAACCAGAACATCGGAGAAAGCATCACTGCCGCCAGCGGCGTATCCAGTGTGGGATTGTCCAGCACACGAAGCATGTCGATCAGAATGCTGATCTCCCGTGCTTTCAGATAGCCCTTTTCCTCCGGGCTCTGCACCGGAATGCCGGCTTCTTCCAGAGCGTGGGCATATGCCGCACAGGTATCATTATTTCGCAGAAGCACGCAGAAATCCCGATACTGACAGGGGCGAGTTGTGCCGTCCTTTTGCACCACCGGTGCATTTTCTGCAATCATCTGCCGGATTTTCCGAACGACATAAGTCATTTCTGCATCGTATTCTTTATCCGGTTCCAGAACTGCCACGCAGACTTTCTGCTGCTCTTTCGGCAGGATCTCGGAAATGGCAGAGCCGGCATACAATGCCTCCGCTTCGTTATAGGTCACATCGCCGCAGGATCCCGTCATCAGGTTGCCGCAGACGAAGTTGACAAAGTTCAGAATCGCAGGAACGCTTCGGAAATTCTGGTTCAGCACAATGGGATTGCACACGCTGTCCGGCTTTCCGGCAGAGGCAATGGCATCACTGAAGTTCTGCGGATTTGCCAGGCGGAACCGATAGATCGACTGCTTGACATCGCCTACCAGAAAAACGTTTTCCCCGTAACGCAGAGCTCCGGTCTGGGGTTCAATGCAATTGCGGGAGAGCAGCTTGAAAATATCGTCCTGCTTGTTGTTGGAATCCTGATATTCATCGATCATGATCAGCTGATAGTATGCCTGCAACTCCTCTGCCAGCGGGGACGGAAAAATTCTGCCGTCTTTTTGCGGCACTGCGAGAAGTTCCAGTGCCATGCGTTCCGCATCGTCAAAGGACAAGGCATTCTGCTGCACTTTCTCTTTCCAGATTTCCGCGGAAATCTGTTCTTCCAGTTCCAGCAGCAGCGGCATCAGCTGTGCCGTCTGTGCCAGATCTTCCGCCGTATAGGGGTAAATGGTTTCTATCTGCAACGCCACATCTTCTATCATGCCTTTATACATTTCGCGGAGTGATTTGGCACGTGCAAGGGCTTCTTCGTTCAGCAAGCCCTTTTTGCTGCTGGAAAATCTTTTCCCTGTCCGTTCCTGTTTCAGCTTTGCGTAAGGTTCCAGCAGTTTTTCTGCATCTGATTCCTGCTGCTGCACCATGCGGAGCGTCTTCTCCAGCATGTGCACGTCTGCTTCGATCCACGCCAACGCCTTGTTATCCGTAACAGATTCGTAGAGTTCCGAAGCAGTATCTGCCGCTTCATTTGCCAGCCGCAGAATCATTTGCAGATTTTGTTCCATGCCTGCCGACAGCATCTGATAATAGGTAGAATCCTCCAGCGGCTTTTGCAGTTCCTGCTGCACCTGCTGTACCCAGTTTTCACGGAACGGCACTGTGCCCAGAAACTTGTGCAGCTCCAGCAACAACCTTTCCAGATCGGTGTCGTCTTTTTCACAGAAACTGTTCCACAACAGCTGCATATCTTCTGCACGGTCTGTGTGCCACTGGTTCAGTACCACGTCCGCCGCTTTGGAAGTCATCATTTTGCTTTCGGTTTCACTCAAGATGCGAAAGCCTGCGGTGATCCCCTGATCGCCCAGATTTTCCCGAATCAGTTCAAAGCAGAAAGAACTGATCGTGCAGATATGGGCGTTTTGCAGGCGGATCTGCTGCTGGTACAGCCACGTATTTTCCGGCTGTTCCTGTAATTTCTGATCCAGTGCCTGATACAGACGGGAACGCATTTCTGCTGCCGCATCATTGGTGAATGTTACCACGATCATATGATCTGCGGGAACTTTGTTCTCCGGTGATTCGTCCATCAGAATCCGCAGCAGACGTTCCACCAGCACCGATGTTTTTCCGCTGCCCGCTGCCGCGGAAACGATCAGACCGCTGTCCCGTCGGGTGATTGCTTCTTTTTGCTGTTCTGTCCAATCCATCAGTGCTTTTCCTCCTCTGCCAGTTCTTCCAGAATCCTCATCATTTCACTTTTCTGAACGGTCGCACTTCCCAGCCGCAGACGTTTCCGGCAAAGGCTGCTTGTACCGCAGATATTGGAGAAGTCGCAGTATTCACATACCGTCTTGCTGCCCATATCCAGCGGCAGAGCATCGATCTCCCCGCGGTACACCCGTTCTGCCATGTATATCAGCTGATCCAGTACGTACTGCCGCAGACCTTTCATCTGTCCTGTCGTCAGGAATATGCCTTTGTTGAGTTCCAGACCGCCAGTGGCATTCAGCTTTCCGTTCAGGTACACGCCGTCGCCGTTTTTCTCCATAAGCCGCAGCAGGTGTGCATCTTGCAGCAGAACGCCGTTCATCTGATAGGACTGGTTGCGTTTTGCAGCAGGTGATACGGCATCTTCCCGCTTCAGGTTGCACTTCACCTTTCCGGCAGGCAGATACAGCACGCCTGCCGGCTTTGATCCTGCCAGTGCAGTGCCTTCTGACAAAATGGAAAACAGATAGATCAGCATCTGCATGTCCAGTCCATAGAGCAGATTTCCCAGCTCAAAGATCTTTCCATTGGTCTTATAGTCTACGACACGCACCCACTGCTGGTCGCCGTCCTGACAGATGTCCACACGGTCAATCTTACCGATCAGCTTTACTGTCTGTCCCGCCTCGGTGTGCAGACAAATTGGCGGAAAGTTCGGATTTTCGGAAGAAATTTGCAGTTCTGTGCAGTACGGCACAAATGCAGACTGCCGGAATTCTTCCTGCAAATGCTGGCACACCGGCAGAACTTCTTCTACAGCGTGGTGATATGCCGCCTGTTCTCTTTCGCTCTTGGAAAAATCACCGCCCATGTTCTCCTGCCAGTACACTGCCGCAGATGTCTCTATCTCCTGTTGCAGCTGTTCCGCAGTGAGTGCCAGAAAGCTTTTCTTGTCGTATTTTCGGAGCAGCTGTTCCAGACAATAGTGCACCATGCTGCCGTAGTTGGCAGCATTCATCTGCACCTTCTGCCGCTGGTACAGCCGGAGAATGTCATTGCAGTAATACCGGAACGGACACTTCTGATAGCGTTCCAGCGAAGATGCGGAAAGCTGCATGGTGTTGCCCAGATATTGCTGCATCAGTTCCGGACTGGAAATCGAAAACAGCGGGGCATCTTCTGAACGCTGCTCGGCAAGTTTCCCCAGACGTTTCAGTTTCTCGGCAAATGACGCATCATCCAGCAGCAGTTGTTCTATGCTGGCTGTGTCGGTGTTATGTGCCGCATAATTCTGCACATACTGATAATACGCCGCATGCATCGTCACGCTGTAATACGAAGGTTCCAGCGATGCACAATTCTGATGCAGGGTTTCCGCCTCCGGAAACGTCCGCTGTATCTGTGCGATCACCGCAGACGGGTAACACTTCTGATGAGTCACGTCTACCACAGGATAGGTCAGATACAGTGCATGGGAGGCAGAGGACAGCAGCTTATACGCGGCAAGGCGTGCATCTGCCATCTGGCTTTCCGCCGGCTTTGCCACAGACAGCCGCACGTCTTCCGGCAGGAATTCGCAGTCCCGTTCCGAAAAAACCATACTGCCGCCGGGAAATGCAGGAAATGTTCCCTCACAGACACCCAGCAGGAAAACGATTTTCGGAGCATTCAGACGTGCGGTGCTGCCCTGTGAGATCAGCACAGCGTCCAGTGTCCGCGGCGGCGTAGCACGCTGAATGTTGCCGGTCAACGCCGCAAACACTGTGCTGAACTCCGAGAATTCCATTTCCAGTGTCCGGTACAGCGTGGACAGGTGTTCCAGAATATCGATAAAGCTATTCCAGACCAGTGCCCACTCCTCGGAAGTCTGCATGCGTTTCTGCTCATCTGCAATCACTTTCAGCTGACGGTTTAACTGCTCCTCCACCTGCTGTTCTGTCAGGAACTGGTACAGCATGCTGCAAAATTCCGCACCGGTATGCTGCCCTTTCAGTTTTTCCCGCAGTTCCTGCAATGGGGTCAATAATTTCAGACGAACCGCTTCTGCTGATGCAAAATTCCCCGCAGTAAAGGGCGTATTCCACGTTTTTCCGTCAATTTGCCACATATAGCAGTAGTTTTCCAGATCGGAAATTTCTTCGACGGAGCAGGAAGTCAGACCGGTCTTTCCCAGACGCATCAGTAATTCTGTGTCCGGACGGGTTTGCCGCAAAATGCCCAGCAGCGTATGCAGATACACCAGCAGGGGCGTGTACAGCATTGACTCTTTTTCGTCCATGTAGTAAGGCAGTTTATAGCGTTCCATTGCCGTTTCCAGAATGCTCCGGTAATCAGTCATCTGGTTGGACAGCACGGCAATATCCCGACAGCGGAGCGTGTGATCTTTCGCCAGCAGCCGCCGAATGGTTGCACAGACGTAGTCCACTTCCTCTGTGGGCGACTGTGCTTCCAAAATATGCAGGTGCGGTGCTTCTCCGGAAAACGGCTGGGTATTCCGGAAAACGTGTTGATTCAGCCAGCTGAGTTCAGCTGCCTGAAATCGGTACGGGGTATCGCACACTTCCGTTTCCACCGGAATCCGCAGCTTTTTTGCCATGTCCTGAATCTTGCAAAATGTTTCCTGCACGGCGGCAAACAGCGAGAACGGTTCCTTTCGGGTATGCTCCATGCGGAGTGCGATATATAAATCCTTGCCGGACGAAAGCAGCACAGACAGCATCTGGTACTCATCTTCTGTGAAGCTCTCGAATTCGTCCAGAAAGATCACATCACCCAGAAATGCGTCATGTCCATTGGCAATCGCAGCCGCTTCGGACAAGTCCGTTTCGGTATCTTTCAGCTGGTGCTGTTCCAGAAGCCGGTCATACCGCTGATAGATCTCAAACACGTCCAGCATCTTTTCCTGCAATCTGCCGTTCAGTTCCGCACTGGAATTGTACAGCTGTTCCGGCGGGATTCCGCTGCGGCGAAACTGGGTAAACATCATTGCCAATTCGCTGATAAACGAAGCCTGCCGGCACTGTTTTCCCAACAGCTGCAATTTTTTCTCCCGTTCCGAAACCTGCAACACCGCCTGATACAGCAGTGCCATTTTTGTCAGTTCGTCCGCATTGGTCTTGCCGTCCGGCACGCAGCCGAACCGCTGGAATACCGCACGTGCCAGAGATTTGAAGCTGTGGGTTTCCAGCTGGTTAAATGCAACCGGTCCGAGGATCCGGTAGAGTTTCTGGTCAAATTCGTAGGAAAACTGCTCCGGCACCAGAGTCAGAATCTGTTCGCCTGCTTCCAGCTGCTTCTGCAAATGCTGAATCAGACATGTGGACTTTCCGCAGCCGGCACCACCAATAAGAATATGCAGCAAATTCCATGCACCTCCTGTAATTGAAAAAGTGGTTCACGCTCGTGAAAAATAGAGTCACTTCTATTATACCAGCTAAATCGCAAAAAGTCAATTTTTCCGCAAAGAAATGCAAAAAAGCCGCAATGTGATACGCACACTGCGGCTGTACAAAACGTATTTTTACAAATGCCCTCACGAATTCGGTTCCACGATAATTTCCCGATGCGGCACCGGCGTGGAGAACACGATCTGGGTGGAGGTGTTTCCGAAACGCTGAATCTTTCCGATAAACGTATCCAGTTCCTGCGTGGACGGAAATGCCACCTTGATCAGCATGGAGTACACACCGGTAATGCAGTTGCACTCCAGCACGTTGGGGCAGCTGTTAATGAACGGATAAAACTCCGACTTCTGGTCTGCCGACAACTCCAGATTGATGAAAGCGGTAATATGATAACCCAGCTTCTGCCTGTCAATTACGGTATTATATCCCAGAATGATTCCCTGCTTTTCCAACTTATCGATTCTGGAAGAAACCGCCGGAGCCGACAAAAATACCTTCGAAGCAAGCAGCTTCAATGGTGCTCTGGCATTTTCCTGTAACAATGTGATTAACATGGCATCAATTTTATCCATGAATCTATCCCGTCCTTCCTTTGGCTTTCTTTTCAAGAAACCTTATGAAACAAACTTTTTCCGGTGCATCTCTGCATAAATTTGCTTCATGATTTTCATAATTTAAGTATAGCAAAAAGATATGTCTATTTATAAGAAAAAATATAAATTTTCGGATTTTTCTTTATTTTCTTACTTTTTTACGCTGTTAATCTTGTCTTTCGTTCGCTGTACTTCCTGTAAGTTGTTCCGGAAATAATCCTGTGCTTCATCAAGCAAACGATTGACGTATTTTTCCGCAGCATCTTTAATGTCATTGGAGCCGTTCTGTGCCTTTGTCAGCATATCCAGTGCACGCTTTTTGGCTTCCTGCAAAATCGCCTGTTCCGAGATCATGCGGCTTGCACGGGTTTCCGCGTCCTGTATGATTGCTTCCGCCTTTTCTCTGGCTTCATTGATAATGCGGTCGCAGTCAGAATCGATCAGCTTTGCACGCTTGATCTCTGCCGGAATATTCAGATGTGCAGAATTCAGCAATTCCCGCATGCGGTCTGCATCGATCACAGCCTTATGTGCGGCAAACGGAATCGGGCGGGAACGATCCAGCAGGTCGTCCATATCATCTAAAATTTCTTCTATATTCATGACAGCTTCTCCTTTACCAATCGTTTTACAATCATATCCAGTATTTCCGGCGGCACAAAGTGGCTGATGTCACCGCCAAATGCAGCGATCTGTTTCACCACGCTGGAACTCAGGTACATATTCTCTGAAGTTGTAGTCAGAAAGACGGTTTCGGCTCCGGCGTACAGTTTCCGGTTCGCCAGTGCCATCTGGAACTCGTATTCGAAGTCACTCACCGCACGCAAGCCTTTGACGATCGCCGTTGCTCCTGCGTCTTTGACGTAATCCGCCAGCAGTCCGTCAGAAATATCTACCGTCACATTGGGCAGATCCCGTGTAACACACAAGATCATGTCCCTGCGTTCCTGCGGCGAAAAGCAGGCGTTATTCTTCATGATGTTCTTGGACACCAACACGATCACCTGATCGAACAGCTTCGATGCACGGGTGATAATATCCAGATGTCCCACTGTAACGGGATCAAAGCTTCCCGGACAAACCGCAATTCGTTCCATATGTATTTCAGTCCCTTCTGCAAATGTAGGTGGTGACTGTAATGGCACCGTACTTTTTCTGCTTTTTCTGTTCCAGAACGCCTACAGACTGGGGCATTTCCAAACCGGTTTCGTGTTCGCAGATGACAATGCCATTATCCGCCATATGTTCTGCCAACAGCGGCAGCAGCTTTTCATGCATGCCCTTTCGATACGGCGGGTCCAGAATGGCAATGTCAAACTGCATGGCAGTGGACTGCAAAAACGACTGTGCCTCTGTCTGGTGCAGCTGTGCCTGTTCTGCAAACTGTACCGATTCCAGATTTTCCCGTGTCACCTGTAGGGAACGTGCGGAACGATCTACAAATACCACTGATGCCGCACCGCGGCTCAACGCCTCGATTCCCATTTGCCCGCTGCCTGCAAACAAGTCCAGCACTGCCGCATCAGGCAAATCAAACTGAATTGCCGAAAAAATGGCTTCCTTTACTTTGTCGGTAGTCGGACGCACGTCCATGCCTTCCAATGTTTTCAGTCTTCTTCCTCTTGCACTGCCGGCAATTACACGCATACCGATCTCTCCTTTGCAGATGTCATGGGGAATTCCCGCATGACATGTGATTTTCTCAAAGCATGTTCCCCAGGGCAACACACTCTTTTTATTATACAACGAAATGCGGCAAATGTCCAGTATTTTTTTGCAAAGCTTATGATACCGCTTTTATTTACCCTGTAGAATTTCCGCCGGTCATCTCCTGAATCACGCCGTAGAGCTCCTCAGCAGTTGTCCGATTGATGCCGGCAGTGGTTTCCAGTTCCTCCAGTGTTGCCTGTTTCAGATTCACCAGTGTCTTGAACCGGAGCAACAGCTTCTGTGCCTTTTTCTCCCCGATGCCACGGACTTTTGTCAGTTCCATCTGATATGAGGACTTGACGTGAATGCTGTGCATATACGCTACGGAGTAACGGTGCACTTCGTCCTGTATCTGCGTCAGCAGGTGGAATGCAGAACGATTGGCAGAAAGGGAGATCTCCCCGCCGGCACTGGAAATGGCACGGGTGCGGTGCTTCTGGTCTTTCACCATGCCGAACACCGGAATGTGCAGCCCGAAGCCGCTGATTACCGGTGCGATCGTGTTCACATGTCCCTGTCCGCCGTCCAGCAGAATCAAGTCCGGCAGTCTGGAAAAGCCCTCCTCGTCCTGTGCCAGATAGTGTTTCAGCCGTCTGGTCAGGGCTTCTTTCATACAGGCATAGTCGTCCTGTGTGACATGCTCTTTCATGCGAAAACGTTTATAGGCTTTTTTCAGCGGTCTGCCGTTTTCAAATACCACCATGCCGCAGACCATAGAGGTAGAGGAGAGATTGGAAATGTCGTAGGCTTCGATATACTGCGGCGGCTGAGGTAATCCCAGCACGGCTCCCAGTTCCTCCAGTGCCTGCACTTCCCTGCCCGTCCGGTTGAAGCGAATCGCCAGTTCTTCGTTGGCATTATTGCGGGAAAGCTGCACAAACTGGCACAGCATTCCACGTTGGGGAACGGTGATATGCACCCGTCTGCCGGCAAAATTGGTGAACAGCTGCTCGTACATCTCCGGATCGGGCATGGCAAATTCCAGCACAATATTTTTGGGGATCTCTCCGCGGTGATGTTCGTAGTACTGTGTCAGGTAGGAGTCCATGACTTCTTCGCGGGAGGCGTTTTCCTGGAAAAAGAACGTTTCCTTATCAAAAAGCCGTCTGCCGCGATACCGCAGAATGGACACACACTGGGTACCCATATGTTCCGCCATGGCGATCACGTCGGCTTCTTCCAGAGCCGCGTCCATGATCTTCTGGGTTTCTCCGGCTTTGGTCACTGCGGCGATCCGATCCCGCAGCATTGCCGCACGTTCAAAGTCCAGTGCTTCTGCTGCACGCTCCATTTCCTCCTGCATTCGCTTTACGGAATCTGTGCTGCCCATCTGGATATACGCTTTCGCCTGCTGAATCACTTCTGCGTAATCTTTTTGCGAAATGCAGCCGCGGCAAACGCCCATGCACTGCTTGATGTGATAGTTCAGGCAGGGGCGTGTCTTTTTGAAATCCTCCGGAAAACGTTTGCGGCACGTGGGCAGCTGAAATACACGGTTTGCCTCTTTGGCAGCTTCCCGTGCCACATAGCCACTCATATAAGGTCCCAGATAGGTGCCGGCTTTCTTCTTGTTTTTCTCTACCGTCAGTCTGGGATACGGCTCCTCGGAAAAGCAGAGATAGGTATACCCCTTGTCATCTTTCAGCAGAATGTTATATTTCGGCTGATGCTGTTTGATCAGGCTGCATTCCAGAACAAGGGCTTCATATTCCGAGTCGGTGACAATAAAATCGTAGTCATACACATGCTCCACCATACTTGCCACTTTGGGGGTATGGTCGGCTGACTCCCGAAAATAACTTGTCACACGATTTTTCAGATTCTTTGCTTTTCCGATATAGATGATCTCAGACTTCTGATCTTTCATCAAATAAACACCCGGCGACGTTGTTAACTTTGCAGTTTTTTCCCGCAGTACAGGTAAACGACAATTCATACAACGCCTCCGAGTGTTGATTTTCCATTACAATTGATAATGTATTAAGACAGTGCCTTCAGTGCACGCTGTCCGATGTCCTTCCGGTAATGTGCATCTTGGAACGAAATGGTTTTAACGCCTACATAAGCAGTGTCCAGTGCCTCCGGCAGAGTTGCCGCAGTTGCTGTAACGCCCAGCACACGACCGCCGGCTGTCAGGAATGTGTCCCCGTCCAGCTTGGTGCCTGCATGGTAAACAAAGCAGTTTGCAGTCTGTCCGTTTTCGTCCAGACCAGCGATCGGAAGACCGGTAGCATACTTTTTCGGATAGCCGCCGCTTGCCATAACTACGCAGGCTGCACAGCCGTCTTTCCACTGAATGTCCAGCTGATCCAATGTACCGTTCCAGATCGCCAGCATAATGTCTACCAGATCGGTATCCAGCAGCGGCAAAACTACCTGTGTTTCCGGATCGCCGAACCGGCAGTTATACTCGATGACCTTCGGTCCCTTGGGTGTCAGCATCAGTCCGAAATACAGACAGCCGGTGAACGGTCTGCCCTCCTCCTGCATCGCACGAATGGTGGGAAGGAAAATGGTATCCATACACTGCTGTGCAATTTCCGGTGTGTAGTACGGGTTCGGGGCAACAGTGCCCATGCCGCCGGTGTTCAGACCCTGATCGCCGTCCAGTGCACGCTTGTGATCCATGGAAGAAACCATCGGCTTAACAGTTTTGCCGTCTGTGAAGCTAAGCACAGAAACTTCCGGACCAGTCAGGAATTCTTCGATGACAACCTTGGAACCGCTTTCCCCGAAGATCTTGTCTTCCATGATCGATGCGATCGCATCAAAAGCTTCCTGTTCATTCTGGGCAATGACAACGCCTTTTCCCAGTGCAAGACCGTCTGCTTTGATAACTGTGGGATATTCGTTCTTCTCTTTCAGGTAAGCTTCAGCTTCCTGCGGCTTGTCAAATACACGATATTCCGCAGTCGGAATGTGATACTTCTGCATCAGTTCCTTGGAGAACACCTTGCTGCCCTCCAGAATCGCTGCGTTTTTCTTCGGTCCAAAGGTCATGAAGCCCTCTGCCTGCATCGCATCTGCCATGCCCAGTACCAGCGGATCGTCCGGTGCAACAAACACCAGATCCACTGCCAGTTCCTTTGCCAGCTTGACCATACCGTCAATATCGGTTGCCTTTACCGGAAAACACTTCGCATACTTGGCAATGCCGCCGTTGCCCGGTGCACAGTAAAGTGCCTCGACCTGCGGGCTCTCTGCCAGTTTCATGACGATGGCGTGTTCCCGTCCGCCGCCGCCAACCACTAAAATCTTCATGCTGTCTTCCTCCTGCGATCAGTGATGGAACAGACGAATGCCTGTGAACGCCAGTGCCATATTGTACTTATTGCATGTTGCAATAACATGGTCATCACGAATCGAACCGCCCGGCTCTGCGATGTACTGCACGCCACTCTTATGAGCACGTTCGATGTTGTCGCCGAAGGGGAAGAATGCGTCAGAACCGAGGCAAACCTCTGTGTTCTGTGCCAGCCATGCCTGCTGTTCTTCCTTGGTGAACACTTCCGGCTTTACCTTGAATGTATTCTGCCATGCACCTTCTGCCAGCACGTCCATATATTCATCAGAAATGTACACGTCAATTGCATTGTCACGATCCGGACGGCGGATACCGTCTACGAACTGCAAGCCCATAACCTTGGGATGCTGACGCAGCCACCAGATGTCTGCCTTATTGCCGGCAAGACGTGTGCAGTGGATACGGGACTGCTGTCCGGCACCGATACCGATTGCCTGACCGTCCTTGACATAGCATACAGAGTTAGACTGGGTATACTTCAGCGTAATCAGGGAAATCAGCAGATCTCTCTGATATTTTTCCGGAATTTCCTTGTTGTCGGTAACAACATTGGACAGCATTTCCTTGTCGATCTTCAGGAAGTTATGTCCCTGTTCAAAGGTAACGCCAAATACCTGCTTCCGTTCCAGTTCTGCCGGACGGTATGCCGGATCGATCTGAATGATATTATAGGTACCCTTCCGCTTGGACTTGAGGATTTCCAGTGCCTCCGGCTCATATCCCGGTGCAATGATACCGTCGGAAACTTCCCGCTGGATCATCTTTGCAGTGGGCACGTCGCAAACGTCAGACAGAGCAATAAAGTCACCGTAAGAAGACATACGGTCTGCACCGCGGGCACGGGCATAAGCACACGCCAGCGGAGAGAGTTCGCCCAGATCATCTACGAAATAGATCTTCTTCAGGGTATCAGACAGCGGTGCACCAACTGCGGCACCTGCCGGAGAAACGTGCTTGAAAGAAGTTGCCGCACACATGCCGGTTGCTTCTTTCAGTTCCGATACCAGCTGCCAGCCATTGAAAGCGTCCAGCAGATTGATATAGCCCGGCTTGCCGTTCAGTACAGTGATCGGCAGATCGCTGCCGTCCTCCATATAGATGCGGGACGGCTTCTGATTCGGATTACAGCCGTATTTTAATTGCATTTCACTAGCCATGAAAGTGCCTCCTTACTGATTCTTGTTTACGATTCTGGTTTCAGTTTTCTTGGTTTTGAGGTCGATGTACCGAACGAACAGAGAAACCTTGTTCTCCGCATTCAGGCTGTTCCACAGCATTTCTGTGAACGCATCGATGTCACCGGAAACCGCAATTTTCTGCGGTTCGCCGGAAAAGCTCGGCAGCGGATTTCCATCACCCTCATAGGTGTGAATGAAATGTCCAACGCCGGCAATGGGATTAGAATAGGAGAATGTATATCTCTGGCAGGAGGAAGGATCGCCGTCTGCACTTTTCAGAATAGACAGTGCATAGGAAAAGCCATTATTGCTCTGGTCGATCAGTCCGGAGATACGCGGCGTATAGTTCGGTGCGTCCGGTTCGAACTCACGGGTCCGCAGGGATTCCTCAAAAGTTTTCCCAGCCTGCATCAAATCATACACAGTGTCTGTCTGGTCGCCATTGGTCACAATGGTATAATCTCCCAGGACGCGAACCGGTGCGTAGATGATCAGGCTCGGGTCTACCATTTTCGACGGATCAAATGCCTGTGTGCGGATACCTGCACCGTCCTCTACGAAAACGCGGTTCCGGCTGTTTTCACTTCTTCCCATGATAAAGTATGCAAAAACCGCATACGCTCCGTCCTCCGAACGTCCCAGCACAATGCCGCGGCCCGGATAAGAATTCTGCTGCAATTCCTGCTGCAATGATGCAATCTTCATAATTTCCTCCTACTGATATTGCCTTTACTGCTTAATGAATACGGTTTTCTCTCGAACTTCTAACTGTCCGTTGCAGAACAGGTTCACTGCCTGCGGCAGAATCTGCCACTCTGCCTGTTCCATGACACGCTTTTGCAGCACTTCCGGTGTGTCGTCCGGAAATACAGCAACAGGCTGCTGTAAAATGATCGGTCCGTCATCGGCGACTTCGTTGACGAAGTGCACTGTCGCACCGGTAAACTTCACGCCCCGTGCCAAAGCTGCCTCGTGTACATGCAGTCCGTAGAATCCCTCTCCGCAAAAGGACGGGATCAAAGACGGGTGCACGTTGATGATCTGATTATGATATGCCCGAATGATCGACTGATCCAGAATGGTCATGAAGCCTGCCAGTACGATCAGATCGGCATATTCCTGAAACAGTGCTTCCAGCAGTGCCTTGCTGTACATTTCACGAGATGCAAATTCTTTCGGGACGATAACGCGGGTGCCAATGCCGTTTTCTTTGGCTCTGGTCAGTGCGTATGCGTCCGGATTGGAGGAAATCACACAGGTGATTTTTCCGTTCGGAATCTTCCCGTTTTTCTGTGCATCGATCAATGCCTGCAAATTCGTTCCGCCGCCGGAAACCAGCACAACAATATTTTTCATTTTGCTCTGCCTCTTTCTATTACTTGAGGATCACGCCATCATCAGATGCAACCAGTTCGCCCAGCACATAGGCATGTTCCCCTGCTGCATTCAGAATACGGATTGCCTTATCTGCATCTTCCTGAGCCACGCATACCATCATGCCGACACCCATATTAAAGGTGTTGAACATGTCGTGTTCCGGAATCTTACCAGTCTTTGCGATCAGGTCGAAGATCGGCAGAACCTGCACGTCGCTGCGGTCAATCTTTGCAGACAGACCCTTTTTCAGTGCCCGCGGAATGTTCTCATAGAAACCGCCGCCGGTAATGTGAGCGATAGACTTCGGCTGTACCTCTGCCAGCAGTTGCTGAATCGCGTTGACATAGATCTTGGTCGGTGTCAGCAGGCAGTCGCCCAGTGTGGTGCCCAGATCAGAGAAGTGACGAGCCAGATTCTGTTCGTTGACTGTGAATACGTTCCGGATCAGAGAGAATCCGTTGGAATGTACGCCGCTGGACTGCATTGCGATCAGCACATCGCCTTCCTTCTGGCTGTCCATGTTCAGGATCTTGCTCTTATCTACGACACCAACGGCAAAACCGGCAACATCGTATTCATCTTCCGGATAGAAGCCCGGCATCTCGGCAGTTTCGCCGCCGACCAGTGCACAGCCGGACTGTACGCAGCCCTCTGCCACACCGGAAACGATCGATGCGACCTTTTCCGGAACGTTCTTGCCCAGTGCAATATAGTCCAGGAAGAACTGGGGCTTTGCACCGCAGCAGATAATATCATTGACGCACATTGCCACACAGTCGATACCAATGGTAGTATGCTTATCCATGAGAAAGGCGATTTTCAGCTTTGTTCCTACGCCGTCTGTACCGGAAACCAGTACCGGCTGCTGCATTCCTGCCACATCCAGTGCATACAGACCGCCGAAGCCGCCAATGTCTGTCAGCACATTTGCTGTCATGGTTCTGGCAATATGGGACTTCATCAACTCCACTGCCTTGTAACCGGCAGTGACATCTACGCCTGCCTTTTTATAGCTTTCCGAATAGCTTTCCATTTATGTGTTACCTCCAAAGTTTGTCGGGCGAATCCGATACGGAATCGCCGCAGGAAACCGCCTTTCGCAATTTCCCGATCATTCGCCTATCTTCTTTTCAAATTTATCTTTCGGCATTTCCTTCGGCACTTCGATAGGATAATTGCCGGTGAAACATGCTGTACAAAAACCAGTCTGCGGTGTCATGTCCGGCGTTGCCAGCGACTGCACACCTTCTATGCTCAGATACCCCAGTGTATCTGCTCCGATATGTTCACAGATCTCCGGAATGGTCATCTGGCATGCGATCAGGTTTTCCTTACTGTCAATGTCCACGCCGAAATGGCACGGATTTGTAAACGGCGGACAGGAGATCCGCATATGTACTTCTGTTGCACCAGCTTCCCGCAGCAGACTGACGATCCGCTGGCAGGTCGTGCCGCGGACAATACTGTCATCTACCAGAATGACACGCTTGCCTGCCACAACGCTTTTTACCACATTCAGCTTGATCCGCACGGAATCCGTCCGCATCTTCTGATTGGGCTGGATAAAGGTTCTGCCGACATAGCGGTTCTTGATAAAGCCGACTTCATATGGGATTCCAGAAGCCTGTGACAGTCCCAGTGCGGCATCCAGTCCGCTGTCCGGTACACCGATAACTACATCCGCTTCTACCGGATGCTCTTTCCAGAGCAGCTTTCCGGCACGAATGCGGGCATCGTGTACGGTACAGCCATTGATGACAGAATCCGGACGTGCAAAGTACACATACTCAAACACGCACAAAGAGGGCTTCTGTCCGCAGTGTGTCCGGACAGAGCGAACGCCGTCGCTGTCTGCAATAACAATTTCGCCGGGATCCAGTTCCCGTTCGAACTCAGCCTCTACGCTGTCCAGTGCACAGGTTTCCGAAGCAAATACGATACTGCCGTCTTTCCGCCGTCCCATACAGAGAGGACGGAAGCCGTTGGGATCTCTGGCAGCGATCAGCTTCTGCGGGGACATAACGACCAGGGAATAAGCACCTTTCAGGTCATACATGGCGTATTCCACAGCTTCTTCAATAGAAGAACGCTCCAGTCTTTGTTCCGTCACCGCATAAGAGATCACTTCAGTATCGTTGGTGGTGTGAAAAATCGCACCACGCAGTTCATACTTTCTCCGCAGCTCATGTGCATTGACCAGATTACCGTTATGGGCAATCGACATGGGACCTTTTACATGGCGGACCACAATGGGCTGTGCATTGGAACGGCTCGGCTTTCCGGTTGTGGAATACCGCACATGTCCGATCGAAATGTTCCCTTGTCCGAGTTTTTCGATCTGACTGCGGTTAAATACCTCCGGCACCAATCCCAGATCCTTATGATGCGAGAAAACGCCACGATCGTTTACCACGATCCCGCAGCTTTCCTGCCCTCTGTGCTGAAGTGCATACAGTGCAACATATGTCATCGCCGCAACGTCTGTGGTGTGCGGTGAATAGACACCAAACACACCGCATTCCTCATGCAGTCCTGTCTTCAATACAATCATTCCCTTCCGTTCCAGCAATACGAACAGAGCTGACAGTCGGGTTTTCCTACGGCACGAATCGTGCCTTCCAGCGATTGAAATTCCAATGACGTCAGTTGCAGACGCCGACAGATTTCGTCCCGAAGCAGCTTTCCACGCTCTGTGTTAGAGTTGCTGTACTCGTCAATATGCTGCAAACCGGCAACGCCCTCATTTTCATCAATGATCTGGCGTGCGATCAGTTCCATCTCCGAAGTGCTTCTGGAGAAGTTCAGATATTTACAGCCGTACATAATCGGCGGACAGGCAGACCGCATGTGGACTTCCTTCGCACCGTTTTCATAGAGAAACTCAACCGTTTCCCGCATCTGTGTGCCCCTAACAATGCTGTCATCTACGAAAAGAAGTTTCTTGCCCCGAATGAGTTCCGGAACAGGAATCAGCTTCATTTTTGCAACCCGATTCCGCATGGACTGATTGGCTGGCATGAAGCTTCTCGGCCATGTGGGTGTATACTTGATAAACGGTCTTGCAAATGGAATGCCGCTTCGGTTGGCGTAACCAATGGCGTGGGGAACACCGGAATCCGGAATGCCGCAGACATAATCCACGTCCGGAAGCTTTCCGTTTTTCATATCGTTCTCCGCCATGATCTCACCGTTTTTGGTACGCATCACTTCTACATTCACGCCCTCGTAGCAGGCGGTGGGATACCCGTAATACGTCCAGAGGAAGGTACAGATCTTCATCTCCTCCGTTCCCTCATAGAGAACTTCGTAGCCGTCCTTGGTCAGACAGGTGATCTCCCCTGCCTTCAGTTCGTGGCAGGTTTCATACCCCAGTTTCTGGTATGCAAAGGATTCGAACGAGAAGCAGTAGCCGTCTGAACGCTTTCCGATCAGAATCGGCAGCTTTCCTGCCCGATCTCTTGCACAGATAATGGAGTCCTCTGTCATGATGACCAAAGACATGGTACCTTCAATTTTACTTTGAGCATAGCGGATCCCCTCCACGAAGGTCGGCTTCTGTGCGATCAACGCACCGATCAGACCGCCGGAGTTGATGTTACCGCTGCTCATGGTTTCAAAGTTCGCACAGCCGCTTTCCAGAAGTTCTTCGGAAAGTGCCTTTGCATTCTGAATAATGCCGATCGAGCAAACTGCATAAAGCCCCAGTTTGGAACGTACCATGATCGGCTGGGGATCTGTATCACTGATACAGCCGATGCAGATATTGCCCCGCATTTTTTCCACGTCCTTTTCGAACTTTGTCCGGAAAGGCGAGTTTTCAATGCTGTGAATATTCCGCTGGAATCCCAGTTCCGCAGAATAGGATGTCATACCGCCGCGTCGTGTCCCCAGATGTGAATGATAGTCCGTCCCATAAAATACGTCGAGAACGCAGTCGTTTGCTGAAACTGCACCAAAAAAGCCACCCATGGATTATTCTCCAAAGATCCGCTTCATAACTTCCTGATAAGCTTCTTCTGTACCGCCCATATCTCTGCGGAAACGGTCCTTATCCAGCTTCTCGTTGGTCTTTACGTCCCACAGACGGCAGGTATCCGGAGAGATCTCATCTGCCAGAATGATTGTACCGTCAGACAGACGGCCGAATTCGATCTTGAAGTCGATCAGACGAATGCCGATAGACAGGAAGAACTTCTTCAGAACTTCGTTGACCTTGCGGGTGTAATTCTTGATCGTGTCGATTTCTTCCTGTGTTGCCAGACCCAATGCCAGTGCATAGTCATCATTGATAAACGGGTCGTTCAGTTCGTCGCACTTGTAGCTGAATTCCAGAATCGGGCACAGCAGATCTTTGCCTTCTTCTACGCCCATACGCTTGGAGAAGCTGCCGGCTGCAACGTTGCGGACAATAACTTCCAGCGGTACGATAGAAACCTTCTTTACAGCAGTTTCGCGGTCGCTCAGTTCCTCTACCAGATGAGTCGGAACGCCTTCCTTTTCCAGCTGCTTCATGATGTAGTTGGACATACGGTTGTTGATAACACCCTTGCCAACGATCGTGCCCTTCTTTTCGCCGTTGAATGCAGTTGCATCGTCCTTATAGTCTACGATCACAACTTCCGGATTCTCGGTTGCGAATACTTTCTTTGCCTTGCCCTCATAGAGCTGCTCTGTTTTTTTCCAATCAGCCATTTTCTGTTCCTCCAAAAAAATTAAATTTATATCATTATGAAATCAGCAGTTACTGTATTCTGCTGAAATTTTTGCGTCTTTTGCCTTTACGCCCTGTTCCATGTCTGCTTTCATCTGTTCCAGCTTTGCGTCGATTTCCGGATCAGACAGTGCCAGCATCTGTGCTGCCAGAATTGCGGCATTGGCTGCCCCGTCGATTGCGACAGTTGCCACCGGAATGCCCTTCGGCATCTGTACGGTTGCCAGCAATGCGTCCAGCCCGTCCAGTGTAGAAGACTTGACCGGAATGCCGATCACCGGCAGCGTGGTATGTGCCGCCAGAACGCCGCCCAGATGTGCAGCCTTTCCTGCGGCGGACAAAATCACGCCGAAGCCGTTTTTCTTCGCGTTTCCGGCAAATTCCGCAGCCAGTGCCGGTGTCCGGTGTGCGGACATGACATGCACTTCATACGGGATCCCGAACTTGTCCAGTTCGTCCAGTGCACCCTTTACTACCGGCAGATCGCTGTCACTGCCCATGATCACTGCTACTTTTTTTGACATATGTATTCCTCCTGAATCAGAGTTACACACCGCTTGTTGCAAGCCGGTGTGCTGTTGCGGCAAGGCAGTATGCCTCGCCGGTTTATGAAAGCAGAATGCGAATCAAGAAAGCTTCGCCTCTGTTATCACCCATGTTTCTTTTCCGTTCTTTTCCATTTTGAACGTCAGTGTCTTATTTTCCGACGCATTTTCCGCATTGCGGAGCGTCAGCCCGATCTGCCATGTCAGAATCAGTTTTCCCGCCTCGTTTTGTTCTGCCTGCAAATACACGTCAGAATCCATACGGGTCACCCTGGCATCCGCCGGAGCGATATTCCCCAGAACAGCATTTTCATGATCCTGTCCGGTAAGGTCCTGCAGTTTGGAAAAATCCTGCATTTTCACCATATCCAGAAACGCCGCTGTCTGATCGGCACTGCTGCTCCATTCTTCCGGCAGCAGCAGCCCGGCATGTACTTTTTCAGCATGGACAGAAAACGAAATCTTTTCCGTTTTCCGTGCAAGGTCACACTGCACCAGCTGGAGGATATCTTTTTCCAGAGAGAACTGAAACGAATCTTCCCCGCTGGTGACTGTCAGCAATGGTTTTTCCCATGTGCTGCTGTCCCAGACCATAGCATCTGCTGCACGGAAATCGTGGTCATACAACACCACCTGCTGGTTTTCCGCCAGCACCGCCAGATAATAGGAATCTGTCAACGCCTCCACATGGTCATAGACGAAAGGAGCGACCACGTTGCCGTCCAGATCCAGCACACCAACACAATTGCTGTCAGCATTTTCCTGTACGGCAGAAAGGTAATCCGAACCGATAAAATGCAATTCTTTCCATTCCGGTTCCAGAATCAGGTTGCCTGCCGCATCGGATACACCGTAGAGATGATCGTCCCCCTCTACAATGACATTGCCGTTGGAATTCGTTCCCGTGTCAAAAGTACTGTTCTGAGAGCCGGCAGACTTTTTGGAGATGTTTATCGAAAAGCTGACAGTTGCCACGATCAGAAGCACCAGAACCAATACGAGAATGCCTACCGCCAGACGGGTATGTTTGTTCATTTACTGTTCTCCTGCCGCGGTATCCATATCCTTGCGGGCATCTTTTTCAGTTTCCTGTACCAGATAGATCGGGCGTTTTTTGGTTTCCAGATAGGTTTTTGCCAGATACTGACCAGCAATGCCCACACAGAACAGCTGCAAGCCGCCCATGAAGAAAATTGCACAGATCAAAGTGGCAAAGCCCTGTACCGGATCACCGAATGCCAGCTTTTTGATGATGATGACAATAATCATGATAAATGCAATCAGACAGCTTGCCACGCCGAGGATCGAAGAAATTGTCAGCGGTGCCGTGGAAAACGCAAAGAAGCCGTCCAGTGCATAGCGGAACAGTTTCCAGAAAGACCATGTGCTGGTACCTGCTGCACGTTCCACATTCTCGTATTCAATATATTTGGTGCGGAATCCCACCCAGCTGAAAATGCCTTTGGAAAACCGGTTATACTCTTTCATAGCCAGAATGGAGTCTACCATCTGCCGTGTCATAAAGCGAAAATCCTGTGCACCGTCCACAATTTCCGTCTGCGAAATCCGCTTCATGATCTTGTAGAACTTGCGGGAGAACCACGAAAGCAATTTCGGCTCCCCTTTTCGGCTGACGCGGCGGGTCGTGGCACAGTCGTATTCGCCACTTAAAACAATGTTATACATTTTCGGCAGGAATGCCGGCGGGTGCTGCAAGTCCGCGTCCATGATGACCACATAATCTCCGGTGGCATTTTCCAAGCCGGCATACATACCGGATTCTTTTCCAAAATTACGGGAAAACGAAATGTAACGAACGCGTTCGTCCTGCTTCGCCAGTTCCCGCAGCTTTGCCAGTGTTCCGTCACGGGAGCCGTCATTGATAAACAACAGTTCAAATTCGGTATCTGCATGTTCTTCCTGAATCTGCTGCATCACTTTCTGAATTTCTATGTAAAAAAGTGGCAACACTTCCTGTTCATTATAACATGGTACCACAATTGAAATTTTTTTCATAGCGATCCTTTCCGTTCCACAGCCGTCCATATAAATATCGGCTGTTATATTCGGCGTTCCCCCAGGACAACACCGCACAGGCTATGGCAGTATTTTCCTAAAATCTTTTCTCCTTTGGCACGCCTTTATTTATTATACCACCTTTTCTGACATTTTACAATACCCTAATCCGGATATTTTTTTCGATTTTCAAAAAAATATGAGAACAAATCAGGATTTTCCATTTTCACGGTGTTTCAGAAGATCAATTTCAGCTCCGGTGGGACAGGAATTCTGTCAGCCGCCGCTTATAATTCGGGGAGCGGTGGGACATTTGTTCCAGCAAGTCCAGCAGTTCCTTCCTTGTCACCAGCCGCAGATCCTGCACTTCTGATTCCTGCATGGTGCAGTCTTGCAGGGAAAAAGGAATCTGTATATAGTACACATCATGGTAACAGCTGCGGCGTTTGTCCCGAAACAGGAACTGCATCTTTTCTCTGGGAAGTGTCAGTCCGACCTCCTCTTTCGCCTCCCGCAAAGCACCGTCCAGACTGACTTCACCGCAGTCCACTGCACCGGCAGTAATATCCCACTGTCCGGGACGTGTTGCCTTTGTGTCTGAACGCTGCTGAATCAGGAACAGACCGTCCGTGTTTTCCAGAATCACATGGGCACACAGGAAATATTCCCCTTTAGACAAAAAGGTGCCGCGTTCTGCTGTTTTTCCGGTTCGGTTGCCGTGCTCATCATAAATATCCAGCCATTCCATGCTTTACCACATTCCTTTCATCATGCTGCTTTACATTTGATTGCAATTCTATTGTAACATGAAATCTTTTCCGGCTTCAAGAAGCATTTCTGAATATTCTTTGAAAAAAGCCGCTTTACTGCGATAAAACGCTTCATCTGCCTTTTTTACATCAGCTTCCGTACAAGCATTGCACTGCCTTTTCTGAAAATTGCATGAAAATTTGGAAAATCCGCTTTTCATTCCTGCAAGAGTGTGGTATAATAATATGAAATACACTTTTGACAACCCTGTTTCCTTACAAAAGGAGGTTTTCCCTATGTCCAATTTCAGAGAAAGGCTGATGCAATTCATGCGTGGCAGATACGGCGGGAACGATACCCTGAACAAATTCCTTTTCGGGGTATTTCTGTTTTTCCTGCTGGTCGCCATTTTTTCCAGCAAAAGCAGTGCGGCAAACAGCATCTTTAATCTGCTTGCCATTGCAGTGCTGGTGTATTCCTATTTCCGCATCTTTTCCAAGAATATTGCACGCCGGCAGGCAGAAAACGCAAAGTTTCTGGAACTGACTGCCCCGATCCGCGGCTTCTTCGGCAAGAAAAGCGGCGACAAAACACACCGGATCTTCCAGTGCCCCCAGTGCGGACAGAAAGTCCGTGTTCCCAAGGGCAAGGGAAAGATCGAGATCACCTGTCCGAACTGCCGCAATCACTTTATCAAACGGAGTTAAGCGATGTACGGGTACATTCGGGCATACAAGCCGGAACTGCGGTTTCGGGAATATGACATTTACCATGGCTGTTACTGCGGACTTTGTGAGGCACTGCATCGGCGGCACGGTACAGCGGCACGCTGGACGCTAAGCTATGACATGACTTTTCTGATCCTGCTGCTGACCGGTCTGTATGAACCGGAAGAAACCAAGACGGAACAACGCTGTATTGCACACCCGTTTCACAAGAATCTGCACATACAAAGTGCCGTGACAGACTATGCCGCAGATATGAGCATTCTGCTGTTTCGTGACAAGTGCATGGACGACTGGAACGACGAGCGAAAGATCTCCCGTCGTGCCGCCGCCGGCATGTCCTCCAGAAGCTACCGGAAAATCCAACAGCAGTATCCGGAAAAGTGCAGCGTTGTCCGCACACAACTGGAAAAACTGCACGAAATGGAGCAGAATCACGAATCCAATCCGGAAATTCCGGCAGGTTGCTTTGGCACCATGCTGGGCGAATTATTTGTCTGGAAAGATGACATCTGGGCAGACACGCTCCGGCAGGTGGGATTTTATCTGGGAAAGTTCATCTATCTGCTGGACGCTTATGACGATCTTGAACACGACCGAAAAAAACAGTGCTACAACCCTTTTCACCAGACAGACACCACCGAGCCGCAGTTTTCGCAGAACTGCGAGGCTCTGCTGCAAATGATGATGTCTTCCTGTGCGGCGGCATTTGAACGGCTGCCCATTCTGCACTATGAAGAGATCCTGCGAAATATTTTATATGCCGGTGTCTGGACAAAGTTTTATCAGAAAAAGAAAGAACAGGAGAAATAAAACATGGATCCATATGAAGTACTGGGGATTCCCCGCACCGCAACCGATCAGGAAGTGAAAAAGGCTTATCGTGCCCTTAGCCGGAAATATCACCCCGATGCCAACGTGGACAAACCCAATGCAAAAATGTATGAAGAAAAGTTCAAGCAGATCCAGCAGGCATACCAGACGATCATGGACGAACGCCAGCACAAGAACTCCGGCGGATATGGCGACTTCTACAACCGGAACACCTCTGCGGGAGCCGGCGACGAGAACAGCGTTCACTTGCAGGCTGCCGTAAACTTCATTCGCAACGGCAGATTTACCGAAGCTGTCCGCGTACTGGAAGGCATCAGCAACCGAAATGCCCAGTGGTACTATGTTTCTGCTGTAGCACATTCTGGTGCCGGCAACAACGCTATGGCTCTCCAGTATGCCAGAACCGCTGCACAAATGGAACCCAACAATTATGAATATCAGAAACTGGTACAGCAGCTGGAATCCCCTGGTTTCTCCTACCAGCAAATGCAGCAGCCTTATATGGGCGGCGGCTTCGATGACAGCGGCTGTGTTCGCTGCTGTGCGGCAAATATTTTGCTGAACCTGATTCTGGATTGCTGCTGCAATTGTACCTGACACAAAGAAAATGGTCTTATATTTTGGAAGTATTGCACAATATTTTTTCAAAAAACTGTACCATGTGAGAAAAATCATGGCTTCTCTCGGAATTTTCACGGAAAAGTGTTTACTTTTCCCGCGGAATATGGTATGATGACAATTGAGGTCATACCAATTTCAGAAGCGGCTCCCCCACAGCCGCTTTGAAGAATGAGGAGATTCTATGATGTTTTTCAATCATAAAAATACAGAGCCGGAGCAATCGCGAAGTTCTAATCCATTTTTCTACTATGGCGGAAATTATCCCGGAGAAACATCAGAACCCTTTTATCATTCCGGAATCAAGAACTACAACCTGCGTGTTTCTGTTGCAACACACATCGGAAAAGTGCGGGGCAATCATGAGGACAACTTCTATCTGGAAGGGTTGTATATGAACGACATATTCCGGAACGATTTTTCTGCTTCCTATACCATTCATTACGCAGACGGCATGAGTTTTGCGGTGTTCGATGGTATGGGCGGAGCAGCGTATGGCGAAGTGGCATCGGAAATTGCGGTGCAGACACTCCGAAAATACGAGAAAAAGCTGAAACACGCAGACGGGACACGTATGCTGGATCAGCTGGTTTCTTCTTATACCACGGAGGCAAACAACGCCATTTGCGACATGCTCACAGAAAAGCACTGCCAAACCGGCGGAACTACTTTTTCCATGCTTTATTTTCTGGGAGATGCGGTAAAGTTATATTATCTGGGGGACAGCCGGATCTATCGCTATCAGACGGATCAGTTGACGCTGCTCACCCGCGACCATACCGTTGCCAACCAAAAAGTAGAAGCTGCGATCTATACAGAAGAAGAAGCCAAGCACAGTCCCGATCAGCATCGGCTGACATTGTTCATCGGCTCCGACCGCAAAAAGACGGGGTTAAATGCGGACAGCAGACCCCCCTTGCCGTTGGAAGTCGGCACAAAGTTTGTGCTGTGCACCGATGGACTGACCAATATGTGTTCGGACGAAGAAATTGCAGAGCTTCTCTCCGAAAATTATTTCAATGAAGCCGCAGTGCTGGTGCAGGCTGCACTACAGAACGGTGGCGTGGATAATATTACCTGTATCGTGCTGGAAGTGCTTCCGGCAACAGACGACAAGGAAACTGACTGATAAACTGAGGTGACAGCATGTAAAACTGCATGTTGCCTTTATATCCGGTGATAATTGCCATAACAAGCAAAACCGGCACAAGATGTTGTGAAAGCATCTTGTGCCGGTTTTTTGTATCATTTTATGATTTCTGAAATCAGATACGTTCTACCTTCATCATATTGGTGGTATTGGAAACGCCTACCGGTGCACCGGCAGTGATTACTACAATATCCCCCTTGTTGACCAAATCGGAACGGAGAGCAGCGTGAATCGATGCATCAAACAGCGAGTCGGTATTGGAAACTTCATCGACCAGCATCGGATAAACGCCCCAGCTCAAGTTCATCTGCCGGCGTACCCGTTCGCTTACCGTACAGCTGATGATCGGGCAGCACGGACGATACTTGGAAATTTCTCTAGCAGTGACACCGGACATGGTTACTGTCAGAATGGCAGCTGCGTCCAGATCGTGTGCTGTGGTAACTGTCGCGTGGGCAATCGCATTGGCAATGTCCGCGTTCTTTTTGGTACGGCTTGCAGAATGCATGCCCTTATAGTCAATATCGTCTTCGGTGGTACGTGCAATCAGATCCATGGTGCGGACAACCTCTACCGGAAAGGCACCGGCAGCGGTTTCGCCGGAAAGCATGATCGCACTGGTACCGTCATAGATCGCGTTGGCAACGTCTGTGATCTCGGCACGGGTCGGACGCGGATTGGTAATCATAGATTCCAGCATCTGGGTTGCAGTGATGACCTGCTTGCCCGCCTGATAGCCCTTACGAATCAGCTGCTTCTGGACAGACGGAATCTGCTCAAAGGGGATTTCTACGCCCAGATCGCCGCGGGCAACCATGATGCCGTCAGAGGCTTCCAGAATCTCGTCGATATTCCGAACGCCTTCCACATTTTCGATTTTGGCAATGATGCGGACATCAAACCAGCCCAGACTCTGGGTATACTTCCGCAGATAGTCAATATCCGCAGAAGTCCGCACGAAGCTGGCAGCGATAAAGTCAAATCCCATTTTCGCTGCGAATTCCAAGTCGTTTTTATCGCTTTCACTGAGGTATGGCATAGACAGCTGTACCCCCGGCACGTTGATTCCCTTATTGTTCGAAAGAACACCACCGTGAATGACATGGCAGACAATTGTAGTGACAGTCACCTTTTCCACAACCATTTCAATTACGCCGTCATTCACCAGAATGTGCACGCCCGGCTTGACATCACGGGGCAGGTTCTTGAAAGAAATGCTGCCTACCTTATCATCACAGAGAACATCATCAGTAGTCAGTGTGTAGGTGTCGCCGGTTTCAATGGTGACTGGCTTATCATCTACAAATTTGCCCAGCCGAATCTCCGGTCCTCTGGTGTCCATCAGTGTGGCAATAGGCAGACCCAGTTCTTCCCGCAGGCGGGAGATCTGCTCAAACCGTTTTTCGTGTGTGGCGTGGTCGCCGTGGGAAAAGTTAAAACGAGCGACGTTCATGCCCGAAAGCATAACTTGCCGCATAACGGAATCGTCATCTGTCGCCGGTCCGATCGTACAAACAATCTTTGTCTTTCTCATAAGTAATTCACGCATCCTTTTGGTTGTATAGATTCTTTCATATGCTTATCTTTTATTAGTATACCACAAAACACAGAAAATGAAAAGTTAATTTTACGAAAAGTATTTTACTTTTTTCTTTTCTGAGATAAGCATTCTCTGAAATTTCTTTGATTATCAAATCAGCTGTAGGATTCGTCCAAAAATGCCTCGAGATTTTCGGAAAGAATTGCACGATTTTCCGAATCCGAAAGTTCCAATGCAAAAAAGCGTTCCAGTTCCTTTCTATAATCCCACATGGGGTAGTCTACGCCAAAGAAGCAGTTCTCTGCCCCGAAGTGGGACAGCAGCTTTCGAATCTCCTCCGGCGGCAAAAACGGCAGGCTGCTGCTGGTATCGAACCGCAGCCGTTCATCCGGCTGTAAAATGGCGTTTGCCTCTTTCCACTGCCCCCAGCCGCCGAAATGTGCTGCAATGATCCGCAATTTCGGGAACTGCCGCAAAATCATTGCCAGACGGTACGGGTGGGAAAAGTCGGACTTGGCATCACCCATATGCATCAGGATCGGCAAACCGGAGCTCTGGATCATTTCGTACATAGGATATGCCCGCGGATCATCAATGGGAAAATTCTGAAAATCCGGATGCAGCTTGACACCGCGAAGCTGTAGGGATCGCAGCTGCTGAAAATCTGCCTCCACGTTTTCCGCATAAGGGTGCAGCGTTCCGAAAGCAGTGCACATGGGGTATGCCGCCGCACAAGATGCCAGAAAGCTGTTGATCGAGTGTACCTGTGTCACGGTAGTTGCCGGAGAGCAGACCAGAAAATGATCGATACCAGCAGCCGTGCCATTCTCTAACATTTCTGCCACTCTGCCATGGTACTGCATCGGCAGATCATAAAAATGAGAAATCCCCTCTGTTGCCTTTTCCGCGATCTTGTCCGGAAACACATGGGCATGAGCATCTGTGATACGATAACCGTTTTTCAAGAATCATTCCTCCAGCTTTTTGATTTTTGGGTGGCTTGCCATTAACCGTTTGGTGCCGACCTGATCGAATCCGACTTCCAGCATTGCATCATTTGCCATTTTGGTAATTGAAAGCACGGTGCCGTCGCCGAAAACCGCATGTCTTACCCGTTCACCTACGTGAAATTCCTTGGGCTGTGCCTGATACACCCGTTTCTTGGACGCAGCCATTTGCTGCTGCAACAAAGAAATAGATTGCACAGACTCCGCATTGCCTGCCGGAATCCCCCGCTTGGACTGCCGCCGGGAAGTTTTTTCTTCCAGCAGTGACTTGTCGATTTCTTCCAGAAACTGCGAGGGTGGATTTCGCATGGTCATACCAAACAGCATACGGCTGGCAGCAGTAGTCAGCGTCAGCTTCTCCTTGGCACGGGTCAGTGCTACATAAGCCAGACGGCGTTCCTCCTCCAGATCCTGCGGTGTGCTCAGGCTGCGATTTCCGGGGAAAACACCCTGCTCCATACCCACCAGAAAAACATTCCGGAATTCCAGACCCTTGGCGGAATGCACTGTCATCAGCATCACCGTATCCTGATCCGGTTCGTATTTGTCCACGTCCGTGTACAGAGAAATTTCTTCCAGAAATCCGCCGAGAGAAGCTTCTTCAGCTTCGTTCTGGTAGGTCAGGATCGAGGTTTTCAATTCCTCAATGTTTTCCAGACGGAACGTGCCCTCCTCACCCATGCTTTCCAGCATGCCATGGTAGCCGGTTTTCTCCAGAATCGTATCCAGAAACTGTTCCAGCGGTTGTTCCCGTTCTGCGGTGATCAACGTCTCCCAGAGTTCTGCAAACTTTTTCAGTGCCGTTTTTTTCTTGGAAAGTGCCGGATACTGTTCCACATTCTGCAGGACCTCCAGCGGAGAAAGGTGCAGATCCTGCGAAATTTGCAGCAGCAGGGCAAGGGTAGCGTTGCCGATTCCCCGCTTAGGCTCGTTGACGATACGTTCAAACCGCACACGGTCGTTGGGATTTTCCACGATGCTCATATAGGCGAGAATATCTTTAATTTCCTTGCGGTCATAGAATCGTGTGCCGCCGTAAATGCGATACGGGATTCCCTTATGTACCAATGCCCGTTCCAGCATGTTGGACTGGGCGTTCATACGGTACAGAATCGCATGGTCGCTGTACTTTTCGCCAGCTTTCACCTGTTTCAGAATAGTATCCGAAACATAGGCAGACTCGTCCGATTCGTCTGCTGCTCTGTACCACGTGATCTTCTCCCCCGCTCCGGCATTGGTCCAGAGATGCTTGGACTTTCTGCCGGTATTGTTGGCAATCACGCTGTTGGCAGCGTCCAGAATGTTCTGGGTGGAACGATAATTCTGTTCCAGACGAATCACGGTGCAGTCCGGAAATTCTTCTTCGAATCCGAGAATATTTTCGATCGTCGCTCCGCGGAACCGGTAGATACTCTGGTCATCATCACCCACAACACAAAGGTTTCCGCTGGCATGAGTCAGCAGCGAAATCAGCTGATACTGAGCATGGTTCGTGTCCTGATACTCGTCCACCAGTACATAGGGAAAACGGTACTGATACTTTGCCAGTTCCTCCGGAAACCGCCGGAACAGTTCCACAGTCAGGTAAATAATATCGTCAAAATCCAGAGCGTTGGATTCCCGCAAATGCCGCTGGTACGCCGCATACAGTCTGGCAACCGTCTGCTTGCGGTAGTCTTCTCCGGCATCTTCCCACATTTCCTCCGGCGAGATCATCGCATCTTTGGCGTTGCTGATCTCCTGTACGATACCCCGCGGTGGAAACTGCTTTTCGGAAACATTGCAGTCTGCAAGGCAGCTTTTCATCAGCTTTCGGGAATCGTCCGCATCATAAATGGCAAAGTCACTGCCGTATCCCAGCCGTTCGATGCTTCGCCGCAGGATCTGTACACAGGCAGAGTGGAACGTGGAGGCATGCACGGAAGATGCCAGTTCCTCTCCCAGGGTGCTTGCCAGACGTGCCCGCATTTCTCCGGCAGCCTTATTGGTAAAGGTGATCGCCAGAATGTTCCACGGACGGATCGGGGCAATTGCCAGTATCTCCCGCAGGCGTTCCACGTCTTCCGGTTCTTTTCCGTCAATGTAGGCTTGCAGCCAGACGGCATCTTCTTCCGGCAGGTAGCCGTCTGCCTGTGCGTAGCCGTCACCAAAATAAATCATGTTGACAATTCGGCTGATAATGGCGGTGGTCTTGCCGCTGCCGGCACCGGCGAGCACCAGAACCGGTCCGTTTACGGAAAAAACCGCCTGCTGCTGTTGTTCATTCAGAGAATGAAAATATTTTCGGAATGCCTGCTGTTTTAATGCAATGCACTCTGCTTCTGTCATAGCTTTCTCTCCTTACTTTCGGGATTTCAGATTCGCATATGTGTTTAGGCAATACCGCACAAAGAGCGTCTGGCGAC
>NZ_KI260415.1:102050-103320 GCF_000468015.1 Ruminococcus callidus ATCC 27760
TGTCGCACAATCTTTGTGCGGTATTGCCTTTATTATACCATATTTTCTGCGGTTTGAAAAGGTATCCTGAAAATTTTCCTGCAAATCTGCCAGATTTTCTGAATTGACAATTCCCAGAAAACTGGGTAGGATAGAAATAGAGCATAGATCGCACTGTACAAAGGGCAATACGGTGTTGCACATGTTCTGAAATCATGCATTGCGGCATATACTGCACTATGCCGTATAAAACATGACGTAAAAACAGGAGGTCTTTATGCAACGATTTTATCGCCTTTTCGCCGCTGCCCTGACCGCAGCGGTTCTCTTTCCCGGCTGTTCCACGCCGACGACTGCGGAGGAATTTGCTTCCGGCGGCAGTGCGGCACAGCCGGCAATTGCCGCCTATGAATCGTGGATGCAGTTTGCTTCGCCGGACACCCACACGCCGGCAATCGATACAGACGGCTGTCTGAATTACGCCCTCGCCAAAATGAGCGTCCGCTATCACTTGCCGGTTTCCGGCGTGGACCTGCTCTCGGATTCCTATACCTATTACACCGCCTTTACCAACCAGCTCCTTTCCGGCAGCGGCACCAAAATGGATCAGGTAGCAGATGCCTATTCGGCATACCTGACCCGAGAAGAAACTGTCTGGCTGTCCGGCAGCACGGAAGAACGCATGGAACAGGCATACACAGTCTGTGCAGAAAATAGTTCCAATGCCGGTTGGTGCTGCATTTTGCAAATGACGACCGCCTCCGGCAGCGACCACTATGTACTGGCAGATTATGCAGACACCACGCAAAAACGCCTGTATCTGCTGGACTCCGGCTCGTGGTATGTGGAGTATCTGGGCGATGCAAAGACATTGGAAAAGGGCTACTTCGTCACAGCAGTTCACCCGTTTCAGATACAGAAAATGGCGGGGGATCTGGACGGCGATTTTCAGCTGACCAGTGCTGATGTGGAATTGCTGATGCAGAACCGCATAGCAGATTCGCTGGTTGCCGATGCCAATTTTGACGGTACTATGGATTCCGCCGATGCGGTCTATCTGGCACATGTGGTACAGTACACCCATGATTTTCAGATGCAGTGTGCCATGCAAACCAATGTGCCGGTAGCGACTGCCACACGAGAGCCGGCGACAAAGCAGCCGGTTTCTTCGCCGTGGAACGGGCAGATCTTTCAGAAACAACTAATGCCCTAACAAGCAAAAGCCTGTCTGCACCTAATGGCACGGACAGGCTTTTCTGTTGTCTTTAGGCAATACCGCACAAAGAGCGTC
>NZ_KI260415.1:103420-109810 GCF_000468015.1 Ruminococcus callidus ATCC 27760
TCGCACAATCTTTGTGCGGTATTGCCTTTACTTTTGATTGTTGACAGTGACAAAACGCATGCCCCAGTCAGAAGACTTGAGGTCTGCTTCTTTCTGATAGGTTTCCTGTAACTCATTATAGCGTTGATTTTGCAGGGCATTTGTGGCAGTCATTTCCCAGCCAGCTTGTTCTGCGGCTTCTACATAATAGACCAGGCAGGAACCATAAGAGCTGTCCAGAATCGTCACATCACCGGATTTCCGTGCGGCATCAAAGCACCAGTTCTGCCATGCAGAGGAAAGCTGTCCCTCTGTGATGTTCTGGTACAGTCCGCCGGAAACGGTGGTATCTTCTGTGTACTGGTCTGCCAGTGCTGCAAAAGCGGACTCGGTCTGTTCCCCGCTGTTCCATTCCTCCAGTGCCTTTTCTGCGGCACTGTGAGCACCGTCAGAGGATTCATAGGTGTTTGTGGTGAACAGGATCTGGCGAATTGTGACAGGGTGAGATTCGTCCCGCTTCGGTTCGTCCAACAGCAGGCACACGGTGATTCGTTTGTTATCCGTATCTGTAAAAAGATTGGAGTCCCCTGCCTTTGCTTCGCCGGAAAATGCCCACTCGCTGACATCATCACCCTCTGTATAAGAGATGTTATGACTGTAGAGTGTGCTTAATTGGGACTGCAAGTCCTCCTCTGTCAAAGACGTATTCTTGGCATAGTAGTCATACACCCATGACTGGAATTCATCTTTCGTATTGCACCGCCGCAGACTACGGGCAAGTTCTTCCGCTTCGCTCCGGCTGATCGTTGTACTGTCGCCGGAATCATCATAGGAAAAAGAGAATTCCATATAACTGCAAACGTCCATCGTCTTGGCATTCTCTTTGTAATAGGATTCCAGTTCATCATCGGTAAAAGACATGTTCTCCTCCACGCTGGTGCTGAAACTCTGAGCCTTGAAATACAGTTCCAGTGCATGGGTGACGTTGTCCTGTGTCACGCTGCTCGGCAGTGTGCTGAAGTCCATCTGTTCCTTTGCAGTTTTCACCATAGCGGAGATATTCTCCGGAAATTCGTAATTTTCCTTGTCTGCCGCTTCACAGTACGCCAGTACGTTTTCCGCGTATTTTTGTGCCGCATCGGTGAAATAGGCTTCCCAAGTGGTATCGTTATCGTAGTTCTGGTCAGCCAGCGGCTTTTCTGTATCCGGCAGGTTCGCCGAATCAGAACCGGTGCTGCTGTTGATATAGCTGTTGTAAATCTGCCATGCGTAGAACGATACTTCTGCCGCATTGACAGAATAATGTTCTGTCTTTTCCACCGGAATCATCTGGGTCATCGGTTTTTCCCGCACAAACCATGTGATTCCGCCGGCAACTACGGCGACAGCTGCCGCACAGCATACCACGGTGGTAACAATTTTTCTCTTGTGGTGTTTTTTCTTTTCTTCCTTTGCCGTTTTTCGGCGTTGTTCTCTCCGCTGCTGTGCCAGAAATTCCTGCTTTTCGGACGGTTTCTTTTTATTTGCCATAATATTCCTCGTATTCTGCTGCACGACTGTCATGCAGGCAATGTGCTTGTATTCTTAGAGCCAGTTCAGTAAGAGATACTGAACTGGCTCTTATAGTATAGCATATCTTTTACAAAAGTGCAAGGGCAACACTGCACAAACTATTTCGAATTATTCTTATCCATGCGGTTGTACAAGAAGCTGATCCCAAAACAGATCACGCCGCAAATCAGGAAACTGAATGCCCGCAGTTCCAGCTTGCCGTAGGAAATGTCCAGCAGGATCAGCTTACAGATGCTGACCAGCACCAATATCAAGCCATAGATGCGAACCGGTTTGCGGGATTTCCAGAAGCCGAACAGAATCAGCAGAACCGCCAGCACCAGCAAGCCAACGCTCAGCAGCACCTTCGGCAAAGAGAACCCGCAGAACAATACCAACAGCCATGCAGTCAGCTTTCCGCAGAACAGCATTTCCCTGCCCGTCATACCGGAACGGATTTCGTTCTTTTTCAGCAGTTCCATGGAGCCGGCAAAATACAGCAGTGTCAATGTCAGAGCCAGTGCGATTCGCTCCGGCAGATGCAGTGTTTCACAAAACAGCATCAGCAAGCTGCCGATTCCCAGAAGTGCCCAGTTCCCCACATAGGAAATCCAGTAGCGGACATTTCTCGTTTCCCGGTACAATTGGTACAGCAGCACCACGCCATTGACCATGCCGAGCAGAGAAAGAATCCAGCCTGCGGCACGCTGCGGCGACAGGTCTGCAAAGCAGGGCAGATTCCGGAGAATCCAGCCGGTACAGAGCAGGAACAAGCCATAGGCAGCATTTCCGTAAAAAGGCATACGCTGCTTTTTCCCAAACAGGAACAGCACTGCCAGAAATGCGAACCACAGGACGTGCTGCAATAGGACAGCCGGCACTGCGGCTCCGGAACCGCAGGTTCGTACAAATACCGGAAGTGCCGGGATTTCCAGCAAGAGCAACGCCGAAACAGCAGCGGTGAGATAAAACTGTGTCTGATACAAAAATGTTGGCATTCTCCGCCGCTGTACTGCGAACCAAAAGCCCATAAGCAATACGGCTCCGACTGCATAGGGCAGACTGGACAGCAGTACAGTCCCAACAGTTATATCAAACGAAATGGTTGGTGTTCCAAATTGGTACACGCCAAAGCACAGCAGGATCAGCAATTCCAGAAATGTCGAAAAATACAAAATTGCCTGCACTTTATCTGATGCACATTGATTCCGGCGGAACGGGCGAGACAGCAATGCGAACTGCACCAGAACTGACAGGAGCAGCATTCCCCACCGCACATAATCCCACGGAGCAGCAACTGTGCCATTGCCTGCAACGGGATATTTTGTCAACCGCCCCAAAATTTCAAGCAGCGGCAGCAGCGTCAGGATATGAGCAATTATTGCTGTCACCGCATAGCGGATCTGCGTTTTTTGCACCGACCATGCCAACAAAGCGAATCCCAGCAGAATATATGCGGTCAGGCAAACGCCGTCCGCCTCCGACAAAGCAGTCCCCAGCGTAACCGAAAGGAACAGCCCTGCCGCGGTCAACGGCTGGAACACGTCTGGTCGCGGTTTTGTAAACAAGCTGCACAGACCGACCCAGATCAGAAGCAGAATGCACACGGTCAGCATACTGATTTTCGGAAACAATTGCTTGCACAGGAGAATCCACTGCAAAAGAACTGCCATGCCGGAAACGCCCAGCACGGTGAAGAATCGGCGGCAGTACTTCCGGTGCATGCCCCACCAGCCAAGCCCACAGAGAAGCAGCCCAATGGTCAGAAAAACAAGCACGATTCCCCCGACTGGCAGAAATTGCCGCTGCAATATCCGCAATCCCTGCAACAATGTGAGCACTGCCGGAATCGGCAGAAGCCATCGGAAAATCCCAAAAAAAGCACTTCCGGTTTTTAACGGGAATCGGTGATGACAAAACAGTACGCCATAATATGCCATACTGCACGTGAGCAGCAATACGGCTTGTTTTTCCCAAATGGTCCCGGAAGAAAAAATTGCCAGCGTTACGAAAAACAGCAGTCCGATGCCGCTGTAGCGTATGCCAACATTGGCGAAACGGCTGCCCAGAATGACACAGCCCAATGCTACTGCACAGATACAGCCGTAAAGGACCGCCCCCGTGGCAGAATACAGAATTGTCAGGGCACATGTCAGAAGCAGATATTTTCCGCAGAACAATACACCCATGCCGTTTGATTTCCAGCGGGGTTCCCGAAAATAGCGGTCGCTGTTGACAGAGAAAACTACAACCAATGCCAATGTGAGCAGAAGTTTCCACGGCAGGAAAAGCTTCTCCAATATAAGCGGCACGAACATAAACAATATTGAAAAAATGGCGAGCAGATTGACAATTTGCGTGATGCCAGACAATGCCCTGCCATTTTCCAAACGGCGGCACAGTACTATCGTAACACAGTTGCAAAGAGAGAAAAAGCTATACAGCATCACAAAGTTCTGCCAAAACGAGCCATTCAGCACAGAAAGCAGCGGAATCCATGAAGCCAGCAAAAACAGTCCATAGGAAAACTGCATGGCAAAGGGGAACTTCGCCCTTCTGCCGAATCCAGTCAGCAGGAGCAGGTACAGACACCAGCTCACGATTCGCAGCACACCGCCGCAGAACAGAATGCATGCCGCCGCGGTCAGTGCTGCGATTCCAAACGTCAGACGATAAGTGGCAGTATGTACGCGGTCTTTCTGTGCCGCATACCAGAAGCCTATGCAGAACACTGCACCAAGCAGCAATGCGGACTGTTCCAGCCAGTCTGGGAACGACAGCATGCTCTGCCAGAATCCAAGCATGCACAGCCACAACAACAGCTGCGTCGGAACACAGCGGAAACTCCAGACGGAATCAGAAGCTTTTTGCCGTTCCAGCCAGCGGTGCATATCCCAGAAATACTGGAACAGCAGAAAGCCAGCCAGAAGCAGACTGCACACTGCCATGGAAATTGCCTTTGTCTGTACATGCATTACGCCGTTCCGAAAAAACGTATAGAACTGGTCTGCCTGAATCAAGATGCGAATGCCAAGCAGTCCCACACAAATCCCGTTTGCATATAGCGTAAACAAGTGCTTTTCCGGTCGTTCCTGCCGGTTGGTCAGCAGATAGAACAATGCACTGATGCAGACGTAACACGTCATTATCAGCAGTTGAAAATTTGCCTGTTCCGAAAAATGGTCTGAAAATGATGAGAGCTGAAACTTGGTGTAATTGTCCAGTTGGGAAAATACTGCTACCACCATGCCGATATGACCAATATTCTGGAAAACCGGCAGCTTCCCGCGGGAGAGCAGGTACATCAGTCCTGCCCACAGCAAAAACAAGGCGTACATGCCCAGCACGGAGAGCAGTTCATAATACCAGTAGCCCAGCATAATGCCCAGATACAGGATTCCCGCACCGCAGCCGGAAACGGACAGAAAAAACGTCCGGTATGCCGACTTCCTGCGGGAAGCCAGCATGCCGAGCAGCATCAGAAACAAGCCGGCTGCCAGAATGCCGCACAGCTGTATCCAACGGGAACCCGATGCCCATGCCGTCAGCAAAATGCCAATGAACACCAGTAAGGAAGCAAGGATTCCCAGCAAGTTCTTGCCGAAATTGAATTCCTTGTCCTTTTTTGGCGGTGGTACAGGCGGCTGCCCGTTCTGCGGCGTTTTAGGCGGTTCTTGTCTATCCATGATAATCCTCCAAATGTTTGTAATCAATTGTTGGTATCTTTATTATAGATGATAGGCCGAAAAATGTCAAGAGATCATTTCTTTTTCTTGTTATTTTTTCCAGTTATTCTGTAGATTAAGCAACAGGAAATCGGGGAAAGATATGGATACAGCAAGGAGGTCGTGTTATGGCATTTCAAAAAGTGATGATTTCCGGTATCAATACCGCTGACCTGACAGTACTGAAAGAAGAAGAAAAAACGGCACTGCTGCGGGAAATTCGGGATACCGGCAGCAAGGCAGCCAAGGACAAGCTGATTCAGGGCAATCTGCGGCTGGTGCTGAGCGTGATTCAGAGATTCACCGGTCGGGGAGAAGATATTGACGATCTATTTCAGATCGGTGTCGTTGGGCTGATCAAAGCGATCAACAACTTCGATCTTTCCAAAGAAGTCCGCTTCTCCACCTATTGTGTGCCTATGATCAGCGGCGAACTGCGGCGGTATCTGCGGGACTTCAACCAGATCAAGGTCAGCCGTTCCCTCCGTGATCTGGCTTATCAGGCAATGCAGGCAAAGGAACGGCTGACGACCAATCTCCAGAAAGAGCCGACTGTCAGCGAGATCGCGGCGGAGATCGGGGCAAAGCGGGAAGATGTGGTGGTGGCACTGGAGAGTGTCAGCGAACCGGTTTCCATTTATGAGCCGGTATATTCCGAATCCGGAGATGCGTTGTATGTGCTGGATCAAATCAGTGAACGGGATACTATGGAAAACTGGCTGGGAGAACTTTCTCTGCGAAATGCCATACGACAGCTGGGAACACGGGAACAGAATATTTTATACCTCCGCTTCTTTCAGGGGAAAACCCAGACAGAAGTGGCAAAGGAAATCGGCATTTCACAGGCACAGGTTTCCCGACTGGAAAAAAATGCGATTTTACAGGTGCGGGACGCTGCCAATCTGCATCACCATTCCTAGGGCAATACTGTATGTTAGGAGAGGATCCGCTTGGGCATATCCCACAAAATTCCTTGCCAGACACACTATCTGCCTGCGGAATTTTTATGCAATCTGCCGAAAAATCTGACGATGCATCTTACGCACAAGTTTTGTTTGGTGTTGCCCTTGCTTTTTTTTATCGATTATGGTATAATAAATGCAAGGCAATACCGCACAAAGAGCGTCTGGCGACT
>NZ_KI260415.1:109910-127320 GCF_000468015.1 Ruminococcus callidus ATCC 27760
CTGGCGACTTTGCACGCCATCTGCTTGCAAATTCTGATGCGGAGGCGTTTCTTTCACGTTTTCACATCTCTCACGCGAATGGAACAAAGAACCACTTATATAATAGTATAGCGTGCTCACATAAACTGTCCTGCTTTTATGTGAACACGCTTTCGTACAATCTGCTCAACGGAGGGAAATCACTTGAAAATTCAAAAATCTGCAGAAGATTATCTGGAAACCATTCTGATCTTATACAACCGCCGCGGCACAGTACATGCCATTGACATCGCCAACGAACTGGCATTTTCCAAGCCCAGTGTCAGCGTTGCCATGAAAAATCTGCGGGAAAACGGATACATCTGCGTCAATGAAAACAACGAGATCACACTGACGGAATCCGGCAGAAAAATTGCCGAAACGATCTATGAACGGCACACGCTGCTTTCTAACTGGCTGGTGGCTCTCGGGGTAGATCCGAAAACAGCTGCGGAAGATGCCTGCCGCATGGAACATGTCATCAGTTCAGAAAGCTTCGCTGCGATCAAGCAGCATGTACAGGACAACAACGAAATTCCCGCAAAAGCTGAAATGTAAGGAGCGAAAACCATGCTGAAACGAATCGTTACCATTCAGGACGTTTCCTGCTTTGGAAAATGTTCCTCCACCGTTGCCCTGCCTTTGATCTCTGCTATGGGCGTGGAAACTGCCGTGATCCCTACCGCCGTTCTGTCAACACACACCGGCGGATTCACCGGATATACTTTTCGGGATCTGACGGCGGACATTCCGCAGATCGCGGCACACTGGAAAACATTACAGCTGCATTTCGACGGCATTTACACCGGCTATCTGGGGTCCAGAGAACAGGTACAGATCATGGCAGACTTTTTCGATGCGTTCCGCAGCGAAGATACGGTCATTGTGGTTGATCCTGTCATGGGCGATGCCGGCAGCATGTACGCCGGCTTCACACCGGATTTTGCAGTGGAAATGCGAAAACTCTGCGGAAAAGCCGATGTTATCGCCCCGAACATGACAGAAGTTTCCCTGCTGCTGGGCATTCCCTATGCGGAACAGTGTCCGCTGGAAACTGTGAAAACATATCTGAAACAGTTGACAGAGATCGGCTGTCCCATCGCCGTCATTACCGGTATCCGAAACGGCGATCAGCACGGTGCCATTGCCTACGACAGTACCACCGGCAGCTACTACGCCGCCTATCGGGAACATGTTCCAGAGCCAATGCATGGCACCGGTGATATTTTTGCCAGCGTACTCTCCGGTGCTCTGGTCCGCGGGGCATCGATCGAACAGGCTCTTTCCATTGCGGTCAACTTTACAGCCGACACCATTCAGGCAACCTTGCCGGATCTGCGGACACTTCCCCGCGAAGAAGCACCGTGGTATGGTGTGGAATTTGAAGCTTGCATCGGAAATCTTGTAGATTATGTCAAAGAAATTCATTCCTAAGAAATAAACACATAAGGCAAAAGAGGTCACAGAAAATTTCTGCGGCCTCTTTTTTCTGCAATATCACACCGAATACGCTTGACATTTCCAATTTCTATCGATTTTTCCGGAATATTTATTATACCATGTCACGCAGATCATGACAATATAAAATGACAAAAGCGGGCTTGATTTTGTCATAATTTTGTACTTCCTCTTGTGGAAAATCTCCTGCATACACATTTTCAAAACAATTTCATCGTAGGATATGCTTTTTTTAACGTAGTATTTATGCTATACTAAAATTATACCACAAAGAACTACGTGAAATGCACAAGCGTGTTCCTATAAAATGCTTGTGAACATACTTTGAGTTATGAGGGATTGGAAAATGTTAAGAATTGTGATTTTTGATGATGAGGAACGCATCGGACTGCAATTAAAAGAACTCTTAGAGCAATCTGGTGACGATCTGGTTGTGGATTTTTTTCAGGACTGGCATGCCCTGCAATTTTATTTTTCGCAGCATGCACATATTGACGCTGTATTTATGGACATCTGCTTTCAGGGAAGCACCAGCAGCGGCATCGATTTCGCGGAAAAAATTGCACAGTCCCATTCACAAACGAAGTTTATCTATGTGACAGGACACCCCAGGGAATATTTGCAGCAGATTTTTATGAGCAAAACAGTGAACCCGTTCGGCTATCTGCCAAAGCCCTTTGACCGGAAGGCGGTGCAGGATTATCTGCAAAAAATTCGGGCAGCATCGGCAGACAGTCAGGATCTGTTCCCTTTCAAACCGAAAAAGGGACAGGTGGTCTACCTCTCTCTGCGGGAAGTGCTGTATTTTTCCAGCGACAGACGCTGCGTCACAGCACACACCCTTCACGGTTCCTATGAGGGCTACTACCAGCTTTCCAAGCTCATGGAGAGCCTGCCGCAGTACTTTTATCAGTGCTATAAAAGTTATGCTATCAATCTGCACTATGTACAGCGAATTGACACCAAGGAAGTACATATTCAGGAGGAGATCATTCCGATCAGTGCATATGGGCACCGCTCTGTTGCAGAAAATCGGGCAGAGTTGGTGCAACGTAAAAGCGAACTGTATCAATCGTAAAACATACGGCAATACCGCACAAAGGAGTCCTATAGAAAATGGATAATTTTTTTTACACCATGAATTTTACGGTGTCGAATCTGCTGCTATATGGCTTTTTGCTGCTGTATAGCCACATCTGTGTGGGAAAGCCCCGAAAAGGCTGGGCATTGGCGACTGGTTTGATCATCCTTCTGATTGACCTGATCTTCGCAATTATCCCGTGGGTTTTGTACGGAGATGCTTCCTGTTGGATCATTCAGACACACCGCAATGGGTTCACTGCTCTGCACTGGTGCATCTTTCTCTTGTTTTTCCTGACGGGATTTCCCCAAGAAAAACTCCTGACTCGTTTTTTTCTCGCAACGATGTCATTTTTATTCATCTTTCTGGGAGATACCATACAGATCATCGCCATAGCTGCCATAGACAATCTTGCCGGAACCAATGTCTGCAGCATTGGTTCCAACTATGAAAACTGGCATCTCTGGTACCGCACATTTCTCATACTGCCGGAACTGTTAATTATGGCTGGTCTGGCGTTTGTGTTCCAAAAGCTGTTTCTCAAGATCCGTTCACAGCTGTATTCAGCTAAGACGTTCTGGCTGCTGATTTTTCCGGTGACACAGTTTTTTGCCATTTACACCCTGATCGCAATTTTACAGCAATTCGGCACGATCAGCACCTCCCCGAAGATTCTGGCTGTGCTGATCGTTACGATTCTGCTGAATGTTGCTTCCAACATCATGCTGCTGCATCTGATGAAAAGAATGCACATCAAAGAACAGGAAAAGCAGAAAGTTCGTTTTTATGAAGAATACGAAAAACTGTCGGCAAAATATCAGGAACAGATCGCACAGGCTTCTCACGAACAGGAAAATCTGAAACGAGATTTCCACAACCAGATGCAGGTCTTTTCCGGATTGATGCAGACTGACCATGTGGAAGATGCCATGCAGCTGGCAGAGGAATTGCAAAGCAAGTTCCGGCAGCAGAAGCAACGGCTGTATTTCTGTGAAAACACTGTCGCCAATGTGATTTTACAGCAGACCGCAGAAACCTGTGCAAAAGAGCACATTGCATTTAAAACAGACTGTGCTCTTGCGGAAGACATCGGAATCCGCAAGGTTGATCTGTGCAGCCTGCTTATCAATCCGCTGCAAAACGCCATTCAGGCATCGGAAGCTGTTCCGGAGGCAGAACGAGAAATTTCCTGCACTATCTGGCAGGATGGAGAAATGGTATTCCTGCGAATCTGCAACCGGAAAAATCACCAGATCCAGACCAAAAACGGAAAAGTACAGACTACAAAAGCGGACAAGGAAAAGCACGGATTTGGTATTGAAATTATAGAACATCTTGCCAATACTTACGGCGGAATAGCTGTCGCCAGCTATGATGACCAGTTTTTCACAGTCACCATTCAGCTAAATCTGCCGGCAGAGAACAACACAGAAAAAATTGCAGAGGAGGCTGCTGTGGTATGTCCGTAACTGAATCCATCTGGGCAATGGTGAATCTGACGCTGTCTGCTTTGGCAGTGATCTGGCTTACTGCTTCCTATGCCAAAGTCGCGTTCCAAAAGACGAACAAACGGGCAAATCTCCTGCTGCTTGGCTATGCTGCATTTTTGACGATCTGTTTTTTCGCAGTTTCTTACGGCGTGTATGGCGATGTGAAATATCTGATTCTGGAAAAGGCCCGGTCGCTGTACTCCCTGCTCTTTTGGACGGCAATCCTCTTCTACTACATCTTTGCGTATCGAAAGCAGCCCCTGTTCAAGCGGATATTTCACAGCATCATCTGCGGCATTGCAATGGCTTTTTCCGATATTATCAGCGTCACTCTTCTCACTACTTTCGACTTTATCGCCAAGACCGATTTTTGTTCTTTGATTTTGAGCGATGAGCGTTGGAGCCACTGGTATTCCTTTTTGGGGTATATTCCCACGCCGGTTATTTATTTCACGTTTCTATTCTTCTTTCGGAAAGTTCTTCAAAAAAGGCGGCTGCATCTCACTTTTGAAAGCACAAAGCAAAATCTGATCCTTTTGATTTTTCCGATTGCACAAGCCGCTATCATTGCTACATTTACCATCATTATTCAGCAGCATAAAGTTCTCACGTCCTCTCCGTTGATTCTGCTTATGGTGGGAATCACATTTCTCCTTGACATGATCTCCAGCATTTTTCTGTTCCGGTTCATACAAAGATTACAGAACGAGGAACGGCTCACCAGAAAGCTGCAATTTTTTGAGAAATACGAAACCCTTTCCCTGCAATTTCAGGAACAGGCAGCAGAAGTTTCGCGGGAAACAGCGAAGCTGCGTCACGACTTTAACAACCAGATGCAGGTCTTTTTCGGATTGGTCACCTCCAATGCAATCGACGATGCAAAACAGTTTGCCGCCGAATTGGAGGAGAACTTTCAGAATCCGGAATTGCAGCTGCAATATTGTGACAACGAGATCATCAATGTGATCCTGCATCAAACCGCTGCGAAATGTGCGGCAAAACAAATTGCATTTCCTGTAGAATGCGACTTGCCAAAAGCACTGCCCTTTTCCAAGTTGGATCTGTGCAGTCTTTTGATGAATCCATTGCAGCGTGCAGAACAGCTGGTGCAAACCGTTTCAGAGGCAGAGCGAAGCATTACCTGCCGCCTCTGGGAGGAGAACGGCAATTTCTGCTTCCGCGTGCAGAATCCCAAAGGCCCCGCATCTGTCCAGCCTGTACCATTGGATACTGCCGCACAGATCGCCAACAGCTATCACGGTACACTGACACTATCGGAAGAGACCGGCTGCGAAGTTACGGTACAAATTCCACTTTCCTAAGGAGTTACTATGCGATATCAAGAAGTGATCCCTGCCGTTTTTCTGGAACGCCCGAACCGATTCATTGCACTGGTACTGGTCAACGGGCAAACCGAACGGGTACATGTCAAAAATACTGGTCGCTGTCGGGAGTTGCTGATTGCCGGCTGCACGGTGTATCTGGCTGCCGGCAAGAACCCCAGCCGCAAAACCAAATACGATTTGATTGCCGTGGAAAAGGTGCTGCCGGATTCCACGGCATTGCTGATCAACATCGATGCACAGGCTCCCAACGCCGCGGCGGAGGAATGGCTGCACACAGGGGCACTCTTTCCTCCGGCAGCTGAAATCCGGCGGGAAGTGACGTATGGGAATTCCCGCTTTGACTTCTGCATTACCCACGGAGAAACTACCGCGTTTCTGGAAGTCAAGGGTGTGACACTGGAACAAAATGGTGTCGTTTCCTTTCCTGATGCTCCGACAGAACGAGGTACCAAGCACTTGCTGGAGCTGGCTGCCTGCCGGCAGAAAGGCTATGAAGCATACCTGCTGTTCGTGGTTCAGCTGAAAGGTGCTGAACAGTTCCGCCCCAATGACAGTATGGATCCGGCATTTGGAAAAGCTCTCCGGCATGCTGTAGATTCCGGCGTACAAATTCTGGCAATGGACTGCGTTGTCACGCCGGATTCTATGACGATCGATCAGCCGGTTCCGATCATTCTTCCCTACGAAAAATAATCCTCAATCAGCCGCTGCAAGGCTGCTTCATCGGACACAGTAATTCCCTGCTCCAATGCGTGCCGGTCATAGTCGGACAGCAGATTCAGCGGAACTTGCAGTTTCTGATACGGCACACTGCTGCCCTCCCGAAACAGTCCCACCTGCCCGTCTGTGATACGCATGGTATAGCCTGCTTCTGTTGCCGCTTCGGAATAGGTTGTCCCCTGTGCTGCACTTTTTTCCTGCCGCAGAGATAGGGACAGCGAGCCGCCTACGATCACCAGCGATATGGTGAGAGCCGTCAGCAGAATCCACACTGCATTTCGTTTTTCCATTTTTCTCGTCCGCCTTTCTGTTTTCACATCGCAGAACAAAACCAGATTTTTCTGCGAATTTGCCTGAATATATACCAAAAGTATTCTTTCCAAAATTCCGAAGTTTATACAATCTGCATATTTTTCAAAGAAAATCCGCCGTACCTCTTAACATTGCCCGTAAAATGTGCTATAATAATATGGTATACATTCCGGCAGTGTGCATCTCGGACAATGCTGCCGATACGTCTTACGTACAAATTTATTTTGTGTGGTACTGCTCCTGCAAAACAACAACAGATTCCCCTGTGTGTATTCTGCCGCACAGCGGGCTTTTGGAAGGAATCAATACTATGGATAACAACAAAAGACGAAACAGTTCTCCCCCCACTGACAACCGAAAGCGAGCCAAAAAAGGCGGGACAGGCATTCCGATGCGGAAATATTACGGACCGACCGGTACACCGGAATATCCCTATCACAGTCCGGAACTGGAAGAAGCCGCTGCCAAGCCCAAATGGGTCCTCGTTCTGCGGCAAACGCTTTCTATTCTGGGTTCCACACTTGCGGCGATGTTCATGATTCTGATCATCACCTGCACCATTGTGGCAACGGCACTGGTCGTCTATGTCATGAACTTTCGGGACGATGTGTCCAATGTTACCATTGAAGAAATGGAACTTTCCTACAATACCAACATCTATGCTCAGGACAGCAGCGGCGAATGGGTGAACATCTATGAGGTCACCAACGAATCCCAGCGTATTCCCGTTAACATCGACGAGATTCCCCAGCATACGCGGGACGCTTTTGTCTGTGCAGAAGATGAACGTTTCTATACCCATGACGGCGTGGACTATAAGCGTACCGTTTCGGCCTTTGTCAACATGTTCGTACACATCTATGATACCAATCAGGGTGGTTCGACCATTACGCAGCAGCTGATCAAAAATATCACCGGTGACAGCGAGCAGTCCCCTTCCCGTAAGATCCGTGAAATTTTCCGTGCCATGGAACTGGAACGTGCTTACTCCAAAGATAAGATTCTGGAAACCTACATGAACTACATCGGTTTCGGCGGCACCTCCAACGGAATCGAACATGCCGCACAGAAATATTTCGGAAAAAGTGCCAAAGATCTGGACGTAGCAGAAGCGGCTTGTCTGGCAGCAATTCCGAAAAGTCCGGAAACACTGAACCCCTTTGCCGGATATAAAGATGATACCACCGGAGAATGGGTCAATACCGGCAAAAAAAAGAACAAAAAGCGACAGGAATATGTCCTCTGGCAGATGTACAACAACGGTGCTCTCACTTATGACGAGTACCAGTCGGCTCTGCATGAGAAGCTGATCTTCACAGACTCCGACGAGTACAAGGCAGCTCACCCTGATGCACAAAAGGAAGAAGACACCGATCCCAACAAGCCCACCTCCTGGATCGTAGACGCGGCTCTGTATGAAGTGGCAGATTACCTCAAGGATAAGTTCAATCTGACTACACAGCAAGCCATCTCTCGTATCAACCGCGGCGGGTATCAGATCTATACCACGGTCAATCAGGATATGCAGGCTTATGTGGAGGAGAAGTACAAGGATCTAAACAATCTGGTGGAAAAAGACCGCGTTGCCCAGTGGCAGGATCAGGACGGCGACGGCGAATATTCCTCCAGCGAAATCGTTTATCCGGAGTCTGCTTTTATTGCAATGAACTATAAGGGCGAGATTCAGGCAATGGTCGGTGCAGTCGGCGAAAAGACAGAATCCCTGTGCTTCAACTACGCCACCATGGAACAGCGGCAGCCCGGTTCTACCATTAAGCCGCTGACTACCTACGGACTGGCTTTGGAAAGCGACCTGATTCACTGGGGCTCTATTTACAAGGACGAGCCGATCGAAGTTGAGGGCAAGGCATGGCCGACCAACTACAGCGAGGACAGTTCTGCCATGTCTATCAGTCACAAGGAACTGAAGATATATGAGGCACTGGAAAAATCCTACAACACTGTACCGGCTCAACTTTGTCAGGCTCTGACACCGCAGAGCGTTTTCGACTTTGCCACCTCCAAAATGCGTCTGGATCTGTGCAAGGATTCCGGCGACGGACACACTGATATGGCATACTCTCCGCTGACAGTTGGTGCGTTGACATATGGTGTTACACTGGAAAATCTGGTCAATGGCTATGTTCCCTATGGCAACGGCGGTACACAGTATCAGGCTCACCTTGTCAGCAAAGTGGTACAAGGTGCCGGCGACCTCATTTATGAAAATGACGGCAGTCCGGAAGAAGCCGTCAGCAGCGAAACTGCGTATGTCATGAACAAGCTGCTGCAGGATGTTGTCAACAATGGTACTGGTCAGAAGGCAAAGCTGGAACACAAGCATGTTGCCGGCAAGACGGGTACTACACAGGACTGGAATGACCTGACCTTTGTAGGACTGACAGAAGATTTCGTCAGCGGCGTATGGCTCGGCTACAAGGAACGTGCAGAATTGAAAGACCACCACATCAAGTCTGCACAGATCTGGCAGAACATCATCGGTGAATATGCCGACCAGATGGACACCGGTGCGGAATATCCTGAAGACAGCAGCATAGTGGAAGGTAAGGTTTGTACCAAAAGCGGCAAGATCGCTGGTCCGAACTGCACCGCCACCACTACCGGCTACTGGAAGTCCAGCAATGCTCCGGTTTGTGATGAGTGCACAAAGTACGGCAGCAAAACGACAAAGGCTACCAATGAAAACAGCGGTTCCACATCGGCAACCACTGCTGCGGGAGAACAGCATAGTGAAACCCAGCATCCGGCAGAAAACAATAGTAATGCTGCCGCAACAGAAGCAGCTGCCACACAGGCACCGGCTCAATAAGAACCATTTTTAAATTTCATACACCGCACAGAACCAGCTGTTTTGTGCGGTGTTATTGTGAAGGAGTATTTTTATGATGCAACAATCATCTTACCTGCTTTGCTGCCCCTGCCATTTTGGGCTGGAACGCACGCTGCGGTTCGAAATTTCCAAAATCGGCGGCACTGACATTGCAGCTCAGGACGGTCGTGTTCTGTTCCGCGGCAATGCCGAAACCATTGCCAAGGCAAATCTCTGCCTGTCTACGGCGGAACGTGTTCTGATTCAGCTGGGACAGTTCAAGGCGTACAACTTTGAAGAATTGTTTCAGGGTGTCCGTTCCCTGCCGCTGGAACAATGGATCGGTAAGGACGATGCTTTTCCGGTAAAAGGACATGCTCTGGACTCCAAGCTGCACAGTGTGCCGGACTGCCAGTCTATCATCAAAAAAGCAGCTGTGGAACGGCTGAAATCGGTATACCACACCAATTGGTTTACAGAATCCGGTGCGGCTCACCCAATCCAGTTTACCATTCGCAAGAACATCGCCACAGTTTATCTGGATACTACCGGAATCGGACTGCACAAGCGAGGCTACCGGAGAAATTCCAATGCTGCCCCGATCAAGGAAACGCTCGCCGCCGGTATTGTTGACCTCGCCAGAGTACATTCGGACAGCGTTGTCTGTGACCCATTCTGCGGCAGCGGTACCCTGTTGATCGAAGCGGCATTCAAGGCAATGCGTATGGCTCCGGGACTGAACCGCCGCTTTCTGGCAGAGCAGTGGGCACAGATTCCCAGAACTGTATGGCAAAATGCCCGTGCAGAAGCCGTTGCGGCAATCCGGCATGATGCTGCTTTCGAAGCATACGGCTATGACATCGATCCGGAGGCAATTGCCCTGACAGAAGAAAACTGCCGTAAAGCCGGCGTTCAGCCGCGGATTCATCTGATGCAGCGGGACATCGCCGATTTCGAACCCATAGAGCATGCTATTACCATTTGCAATCCGCCCTATGGCGAACGCATGCTGGACATTCAGCATGCACAGTCTATTTACCGCATCATGGGTGACGTGTTCCCTGCCGACAAGGCTCACCCATGCTACATTATCACGCCGGACGCAGATTTTGAGTTGCATTTCGGAAAGCCAGCAAACAAAAAGCGAAAGCTGTATAACGGTATGATCCAGTGCAATCTGATGAGTTATTATCAGGATTGAGAAAGCGCTCCCACTGACGAAAATGGTGTCAGTGGGAGCGTTTTGCAGTTGTGGGATTTTACAATTTTTTTGCCGTTTCCTTATGGCAATACCGCACAAAGATTGTGCGTAAGGTGCGTTGTCAGATTTTTCGGCAGATTGTCAGAAATTCCGCAGGCAGACTGCCGTTATTATGGCAAGGGATTTCTGGGCAATATGACGGGAAAATCTGTACGCAGATTGCGTGCAAAGCCGTCAGGCGGGCTTTGTGCGGTGTTGCCTTATACATTCCAGCCAATCGCAATAGCGATGATCGGGAGCAGAACCAGCAGAGTGTTCCGGTACATTTTCTTTCGCAGGCGTTTCCATTCCGAAACAGACATGGCTTTCACTCGGGGTGTGCGGAGCAGCATCAGCATAAGATCCGACGCAATGTAGATAAAATAGGCGTTGATGATAAACAAATAAAACGCCCCCAGCAACATGCGGAGATTTCCGTTAGCAATCGCATAGCCGCAGGTACAGAGCGGCGGCATCAGTGCTGTAGCAATTGCCACGCCGGGTATGATATTGTTCGCCTTGTCCTGTCTGGTTTGCCCTACAATACCGGCGATTCCTCCGGCAAGTGCAATCATCACATCGAAAAAGTTAGGATTGGTACGGGCAAGCAACTGTTCTGTCGGTTCTTTGATCGGCGACAGCAGGAAATAAATGGTGGCAGTTGCCACGCTGATCAAAATTTGCACTGCGAATCCGACAGAATGTCGTTTCATCAGATAGGCATCATTGGAAACTGTTCCGTAAGAGATTGCCAAAATACTGCCCATGAGCGGTGAGATCAGCATAGCCCCGATAATTACCGCCACGGAATTGGTGTTCAATCCCACCGAAGCAATCAAAATGGCACAGATCATCACCACCATATTGGTGCCGGTGATTTTTCCGCCGGTCAGAATACGATCCCGAATTTCTTCATTGGAGGCCGCGTCCTCGGTAATTGAAAACATTTTCTTGAAAACGGTTCTTAGATTTTCCCGTTCCTTTTCTATTCCCTCCCGATGTTTCATGAAACGACTCCTTTCGACATTTTTCTAAGGAAACACTAAATAATATTATACAATGGATTTCTTAGTTTGTCAAATTTCAGAAAAAATAAGCAGTGCAGCCATATAGCTTTGCCGGATTGGAATTTCGCAAACGAAAAAAAGTTGCATAAAGCCGTCAGGTGGGCTTCATGCAACGTTTCTTTAGTCTTTGTAACTCCTATGTTTTCAGATCACGCCTCAAACGGTGTAATGATAAATCCCAATTTCATCGGCTGATCTGCATGGATTCTGTACTCCTCATGCACCGGTGCACCCCAGGAATCATCGCCGCCGACACCCATTTGCTTTGCAGCAATTCTGACCCATGTGTAGCGAACACTTGGAAGTTCATCCAGATGCATTGCATTTTCGAGTTCATAGGCACTGTATGGCAGTACACTCATTTCAAACGGAGCAGATGCCTTTTGGAACGTCAGACCATGCTGCATATCATCATGAATTGAGAGCGTTCTTACACCGGTACGGTTGCCGCATTCCTGCGGATTGAGATAGCCGGAAAGATTTTCTTTTGCCGTAGATTTCCACAATCCCAGTCTTGCTCCTTTGCATCGGTCGCTGTAGTTTTCATCAGGACCGAGTCCGTAATACCGGAAACTGCAAAGCTGTTTTTTCATCTTGAAGTCCAATGCAAGAACCGGCATATCGGGCATTCCGCTTACTCCTGCATAATTTACACATACGTCCAGCTTTCCGTCAAAGTGTGCGGTATAGGTTACAGTAAACTCAAAAGTCGGAACACAGGCAGCCTGATATGTGAATGTGATTTTCAAAGCATCTTCCTGTTCCAGCCATGAAACGGTTTTATACTTTGCAAATTTGCCTGCGGTATACCACTGTGCAAGATTGTACGGCTCGGAAGCACCGGTGTCATTGTCCGTCATTGCTCTCCAGAAGCTGACCTTTGGTGTGCGTGTGATATATTCAAAATCATTGTATTTCAGAGAACTGATGCCGCCCTCTTTTTTGTCGAACATCATGGAGAAGTTTTCTCCGTGAACGCCAATGATAACATCGCCGTATACAATCGTTGGCTTTTGCAATGTGGTTTCCGGAATCTGATTATCTTTTACTTCAAACACTTCCTGTGCAAAGGCAATTTCGTGCCCTGCATCTGCCCATAGTGTCTGATCTGCGGTAACGGCGGAAACATGATAAACATATTCTCCTGTACTGTCTATTTTGTGAAGTGTCAGTTTCAGTGTCTTGCTTTCTCCGGCAGGAACATTCAGAGAAAATGTATCGGATTTCAGAACAACGCCGTTCTTTTCCAATCGTACAACAAAGGACAAGTTATTTGTATCTGCAAAGAGATTTCGATTTTCTACGGTAAGCATTCCATTTTGAATGGACATTCTGATGTTGGAGTAAAGAGCCTTCATTTCCTGAACCTTTGGAGAATAGGTTCTGTCAGCATAGATCACACCATTGGTGCAGAATCCGTAATCGCTTGGTCTGTCCTCAAAATCTCCGCCATAAGCCAGAACCGTTTTCCCGTCGTCATTTTTGGTTTCAATTGCCTGATCGATGTAGTCCCAGATGAAACCACCCTGATAAGCCTCATATTTGTCCTCAAGGTCCGTGTAAAGGCTCAAACCGCCAAGAGAATTGCCCATAGCGTGCATATACTCACAGCTGATATACGGTCTGCCGTTATTCTGTTTCAGGTATTCTTCCACTTCCTGCGGTTTTGCGTACATACGGCTTTCCATATCCGTGATAGAATCATACTGATGATTCGGAACTCTTGTAACGCCCTCATAGTGCACCAGTCTTGTCTGGTCTGCACTTCTGAAATATTCCGACATCGCAGCAATATCTTCTCCGCAGTAGGATTCGTTTCCGCAAGACCAGATGAGAACACTTGCGTGATTCTTGTCCCGTTCGTACATTGATTTTGCTCTGTCCAGCACAGCTTCTTTCCATTCCGGAAGTGAACCCGGTACATTCCAAGACGGATCTGTTGCACCAAGCTTCTGCCATGTACCGTGTGTTTCCAGATTGGTTTCATCAATCAGATAAATGCCATATGCATCACAAAGCTGATACCAAAGAGAATTGTTCGGATAATGACAGGTACGAACGGCATTGATATTGTTTTTCTTCATGAACTGAATGTCAAACAGCATATCTTCCTTTGTGATTGCTCTGCCTGTTTTCGCATCAAATTCGTGTCGATTGATGCCCTTGAAAATGATACGTTTTCCGTTTAAACACATGATTCCGTTTTTCAGTTCAAATCGGCGGAATCCAACCTTGGTTCTGCTGACCTCGATTTCATTTCCGCTTTCGTCTGTCAGAATCACTGTAAACGTGTAGAGATTCGGTATTTCGGCACTCCAAGGCTTGCTATTTTCAATTGTCCAGTTTACAGATTCCTTTTCATTGGATTCTGCAATGACCGTTCCATTTTCATCTGTCAAGATCGATTTCACAGAACACTTGCCCGCAATATCCAGCGTTGCAGAGAAGATACCATTTGTACCGTCATAATCTGCAATCACTTTCATATCACGAACATGGGCAGACGGTGCCGCATAAAGGAATACGTCACGGAAAATGCCGGAGAATCTCCAGAAATCCTGATCTTCCAGCCAGCTGGCAGAACTTCTCTTGAACACTGCGACAGCAAGTTTGTTGCCCTTTTCACGAATATATGGTGTCAGTTCAAATTCAGACGGTGTAAAAGAATCTTCGCTGTAGCCGATAAATTCGCCGTTCAGCCAGACATACATAGCAGTTTCCACACCCTGAAAAGAAATGAATACACGCTTATTTTTCAGAGCATCGTTCAAATCAAAATATCTGACGTAGCTGCCGACAGGGTTGTCTTTTTCAGAAATAAACGGCGGACGGAGATGCTCCTGTCCCTCCCAAGGATAAATGGTGTTGACGTACTGCGGCTTGCCGTATCCCTGCAATTCCATGTGTCCCGGAACCTGAATGTTGTCAAAATTGTCAGTGCTGTCGCTTTCTTCATAGAACTTTTGCTGCCATTCAGATGGATTCTTTGCCCACGCAAATTTCCAGGTGCCGTTCAGATTCTGAATCAGAGAGGAATTGTCTGCATCGGCTTCCAAATGGTTCGCATAGATTCTGTGGTCGGAATGTGCGGCGATTCTGTTGACTGCAAATACTTCCGGATTGATCAGCCAGTCGAGTGTATATTTCATATTGTTCCCTCCATTTTAGTTCTGTGATTCCATCACAACTTCATTTTCGGATATTCCAAGTTTTTCTTTGATTTCCGCATTTGCCTTTTCAACATTCATCTTAGAAAGAATAAATGTGATGATCAGATCCAGTGCAAACGGAACGATCAGATACATAATGTGAAGCATATTGATAGCAGAATCAGGCTGTACTGTCAAAGTGCCCTTGAATCCGCTAAGGTCGAGCAAAAGGCCGACAATTGCTGTTCCAAGTCCACCACCAATTTTTACACCAAGTGATGTGCAGGAGTACATGATTCCATCAACGTGCTTGTGTTTGGTAAGCCAGCTATATTCAGAGCATGATGCGATGACTGCATTCATATCACCTTGCCATGGACCTTGACCGAGTGCTGCAAGTGCTGTAAATGCAAGCATCAGCGGAATGTTTCCCATGTATCCGGCAACTGCTACCAGAAGTCTGCCAACTGTTGCTACCATGTAGCTGTATTTGTTCAGCTTATACATGCCGTTCCATTTTTGTACGATGGTAGGAGTGAAGATCAAGGCGATAATCAAAGGAATATTGATAAACCACGCAAACGTGCCGAACATATTCTCATTTGCGAGAACATATTTTGCATAGTATGTTCCAACACCGATCATCGCACCATAGAACTGCTGCAAAATATAGGTTACTGTGATCATCATATAATATTTGTTGTGTACGAGAATTTTGAATGCTTCTCCAAAACTGTATTTGGTTTCTTCTGTTTTTGTTTCACTGTCTGCAAGTTCCTCATCAGAAAGTTCCTTTACAGAAAGAGCGGAAATTGTATTTACAATAAGACCGATAACCGCATAAATAATTGCGACTGTTCTCCAGCCATTTGCACCACCACCCACTGCTTCAACAAATTGGAATGTAACAGCCTGAATCAGGAGGCTTGTTCCAAATGCGAAGATAAAGCGATAAGAACCCATCTGAACTCTTTCCTTGCTGTTCTTTGTAACAAGAGCGGTCAGAGCAGAATATGCGATGTTGTTTGCCGTATAAAATACACTGTTAAGAAGTGTGTAGCAGATAAAGAACCATGCGTACTGAGCAAAATTATCCATGTTCATCGGGATTGCAAATACACCAATCAAGGTAATTGCACAGCCGATAAAACCATAAAGCATCCACGGTTTTGCCTTGCCCATTTTCGTATGTGTCTTATCAATCAACGTACCAAAAATGATGTCTGTTATTCCATCAAAAATCTTCGATACAGCAATGAGAACGCCAATAACACCTGCGTTTAATCCAATCGTGTCGGTAAGATAGATCATTACGAATGATGTCAGCAATGCATAGACAACGTTCCCTGCAACATCGCCGGAACCATAACCGACTTTGTTATACCACTTTAAGTATGTTTTTTCTTTGCTCATAATAGAGCTCCTTTCATTGTTTGTATGCCCACATGGACAGAATTTTCCCATAATGAATGATACGAACTGCTTTTCATCTTGCAAAAACGAAATAATGCCATCGTCAGAATAGATGATTATTTTTTTGAGCATAAAGATTTTTTACTGAATTCAACATGGAATTACAATGAAAGACGTCTTTTTTAATTCTTTCCTCCCATTTCTTAATTCTATTATACCACACAAAACGGCTTAAAAAATACACAAAGTTATAAAATATATGCACAAAGTTTAGGCTTTTTCTTGTAATCAGTGATCAGGTGTGATATACTATAGTTATAGAAGCAAGGAGGTGCTTTTTATGTTTATGAATGTTGCCTATTTAAACAACTCTACATCTACTGTAGTGGATAATACGAAACCTTTGATTGTAACAAGCTGTGGAAATTATCGTGTGAAAAATCGTTCTGAAGTAGTAACACATCGTCCGAAGGGAAGAAAAGATTATCAGCTTTTATATATTGCCTCCGGAAAAGGACATTTTTTCATTCATGGAGAAGAAAAAACGGTTTCAGCCGGAAATATTATTGTATATTTGCCGGATCAACCACAGGAATATGTTTATTATCGTGCAGATCAAACCGATGTTTATTGGGTGCATTTTACCGGAAATGAAGTAGAAGAAATTTTAAAGTATTACAATATCAACCTGCAAAATAATATTCTCTATATCGGAACATCTCCCGATTATCAGTGGTTATTTGGTCAGATGATTCAGGAATTGCAGCTTTGCAGACCACGGTATGATGAATTGATTTCTTTGCAGCTGCGAAATATTTTTGTTTTGATAAGCCGTGCAATCATGAGTGCAAAGAAATTCAGCAGCACCAGTGAAAAAGAAGTTGCTTTTGCGATGCACTATTTTCGTAAAAATTACAACACAGAAATCAGCATTGAGGAGTACTCCGAATCCAGAGGGCTTAGCAACTGTTGGTTTATTCAGTGCTTTAAAGAAATCACAGGTTCCAGTCCGCTGCAATATATCTTAAAGCTGCGAATCTCCAATGCACAAAGTTTGTTAGAAAATACGGACTACACCATTACTGAAATTGCAAATATGGTTGGATACACCAATTCGCTTTATTTCAGCAGACTGTTTCATAAATACATTGGTATGTCACCAAAAGAATATCGAAAAGTAAAACTGGAAGAAAATCTCAGAGAGTAAAAAACAAAACTCGTTTGGCTAAAGCTAAACCAAACGAGTTTTGTTGACCCACCGAAAAAAAGTCTGTAAAAACGCAGTC
>NZ_KI260416.1 GCF_000468015.1 Ruminococcus callidus ATCC 27760
CAGTCACCAGCAAAAAACCAAGGCGGTATTGCTGTGCTGGAAAGTTATGCTTTGCAGAGCTCAATGATCGGTCGGTCTGACCAAAACGGACCACAGGGCGGCGGTGTCAACAAAGAGGTCGCTTTCACTTTGAATGCTACCGACCATCATGCAGTGTATGCTGCTTCTACGGGAAATTTCAGCAGTGCATTTCGGGAAACGACCCCTACACTGCTGGCACGGGACCACAAAGACCCCAGTATCGTTTCCGGCGGTTATGCGGTTCGCAGACTGACACCGCAGGAATGTGCAAGACTGCAGGGATTTCCGGATCAATGGTGCAGTGACCTGGCATCGGAAAATCCCACAGAAGAAGAAATCGACCGATGGGCAGCTATTTTTGAAGAATACCAAAAAGCGGTAAAACCGGAGAGCCGTCCCAAAAGCCGAAAGATGGTACAGAAATGGCTGCAAGATCCATATCGTGATGCAGCAGAGTACCGCCTTTGGGGGAATGGCATCTGTCTGAATGTAGCTGTTTTTGTGCTTGCCGGAATCGTCTGGGCAGATTTGTGATCTGTTACAAATGACCGCCGAAACATTCTACACATCTCACAGTTGCTATCTGTGGGAAACAGAGTTAACATATGTACTGCCGAAAGGCAAATCACCGAAAATCGGGAGGAAAACATATGATAATTG
>NZ_KI260417.1 GCF_000468015.1 Ruminococcus callidus ATCC 27760
TTTGACGACGCATCTGCCGCACAATCTTTGTGCGATATTGCCCAAAATGTATTCACATGATTGATATTCCTGATCTCGCCGTCACGAAATTTCTGCATCATCTCATTGGTCAGACTGGCATCGTCCGGCTGTAAAATGATGTTCTCCCGCTTGACCCACTGGGCATATTTCAGCTCAGAGGTGTCCATTTGAATGGTAGGGTCACCGTCCACTTCGCAGTAAAATCCCGCCAGAATATCGTTGGCAATGCCCCACGGCTGGGATTTATAGTAGCGGATATTCCGCACGTGCAGACCGGTTTCTTCCATAACTTCCCGTTCTACAGTTTCCTCCAGCGTTTCGCCGATTTCGGTGAAGCCGGCAACCAGTGCGAAATAGGGAAATCCGGTGCGGTATTTGGTCAGCAGCAGCGAATCCCCTGAGATCACGCCCACAATTACAGCCGGCATGATCTTCGGATAAATGCTTTTATGGCAGTGATCGCAGACCATGGCACGCTGTTCCGCAGAATGGTGCAGAACGCCGCCGCAGCTGCCGCAATAGCGAGTACTTTTGTACCAGTCCGCCAGATGCTTTCCGGTCATGATCGCATATCGCTGAAACTGCGGTATCGCCTGTGTTCCGCGAATCCGGCGGATCTTCTCGTACTGCATGACATCGTTCTCCGAAACCGGTGTTTCCGGCAGGAAATAGCTGCGGTTATCGATTTGGAACAAATAGCGATAATGCTCAGCAAAGACTTCCGAAACCGTAGGAAGCATCTCTCCGTCTTTCAGTAAAACTTCTGCACCACGATAGCAGAGCACATAGCTGTCCTGCTCCGGCTGTGCCTCCGGACGGTACTGATTCTCCAGCTTATGCGGAAAAATATCCTGAATCATGATAATCCCTTCTTTCCATTGTCATTATATTCTCAATTGCGGTGAATTTCAATCGATTTTCATGAACAATGAAAACAGCCGCGAGGAAAATCTCCTGCGGCTGTTAATATCAAAGTGCTGCCTAAGAGCCTGTCCGGTGAATGGAACACGCTTTTGTTTTGGTTGTTCTTTGTGAAGAGGGCGACAGATAAAGTCATACTAATTCGATGTCAATCAAATCAGCCGCATCATATGCATCAGATATTGGCAAAAATACAATCCATGTATAAATGATATTGTTCTTAATAAAAGAAGTGGGATCTCTTACAATTTTGTAATTCATTCCATAATTTTCTGCATCAGTACTAAATGTAAAGGCGTCCTCTATGAAACAATCTCTCTCAAAATCATAGTCACTATCATATCCAATAACCGCAATGCTATATTTTTTATCGTGAAATTCGCACATCACTGTGTGCTCATCAGAATCATAATATTCAAAACCATCGACATTTCCAACACGAACATCAAATTCATCATGCAATTGATATTGCATGGTGTCAATCGCAATTCTATGGATATTTGCAGAGATACCATTTTTGAAAATATGCTTTTTGGTTGTATAATGAAATTTTATTTTTTGATTATGGAGATACACAGAAACTTGTCCAAATGGAGTTACTATTTCTTTTGTTTCCACTTCCTTTTCGGTATAACCGAAGTATAACGTACTTGTAATTCCCATAATGTTATCTGCACTTCCTTAGCAAAAGATTTTTACAATGCGAACTTTGTGATATAGTATAGCACGTAAATTAAAAATAGTCAAATAAATTCAACGACTTGATTCCAACAAAAAAGAGGACCTTCACAGTCCTCTTTCCAATCACAGCAATTCTAAGACAACAACTCCTGCCGCAGCTGTGTCAGCAGTTTTTTCTCCCGCCGCGACACCTGCACCTGTGTCATTCCCAGGATCGCCGCCGTTTTGCTCTGTGTCAGTTCCCGAAAATACCGCAGTTCCAACAGCATGCGGTCTTTTTCCGGCAATGCTCCCATCAGCTGCCGCAGGGACAGCAGATCGCCAATTTGCCGGTCTGGAGCTTCCACCGGAATGTCGAACTGCCCGTCGTCATCCTCGTCGCTGTCCCGTGTCAGGGAAAGGGGTGTCTGCGTTACGCACAGTGCCTCCCCGCATTCCTCCACAGAGTCCCCGCTCAGGGCACTCAACTCTGAAACCGTAGGCGAACGCCCGTGCTGCTGCTCAAATGTTTCCTGTAACTTTTGCAGCCTTGTTGCCCGTTCCCGCAGACTGCGGCTGATGTGCACAATGCCGCCGTCCCGAAACAGCCGCTTGATCTCGCCCAGAATCACCGGCACTGCGTAAGTGGAAAACTGCACACCGCGGGTACAGTCGAACGCCTTTACAGCTTTCAGCAAGCCCACGCAGCCTGCGGAGTACAACTCGTCGTAATCGATCCCCCGATTCCGAAAGCGGTTGGCACAAAGGTGCACCAGTCCCAGATGTTCCTCTGCACGGGGCGTTGTTACTTCACCCGACATGGCAGGCTCCCCAGCTTTTTCCGCATAGTCACAGTCGTTCCCTTTTCCGGTGCACTCTTGACTTGCAGCTTGTCCATGAAGCTTTCCATAACCGCAAAGCCTAGTCCGGCACGTTCTTCTTCCGGTGCCGTGGTAAACAGAGGCTGCATCGCCTGTGTGATGTCCGCAATGCCGCAGCCGTGATCTTTGATTCGCAGATAGACCTCCCGATCTTCCAGCAGCTTCATATGTAATTCCACGTCACCCCTGCTTTTCCGGTAGCCGTGGACAATGGCATTGGTCACCGCCTCGGAAACTGCCGTGCGAATATCTGCCAGTTCCTCTACCGTAGGATCCAGCTGTACCAGAAAAGCGGAAACCACTGCCCGTGCGGTGCGTTCGTTTTCGGAGATGCCGGGGAAAATGAATTTTACTGCATTTACCACCTTCATGCATTTTCACCTCCTCCGATGCCAAAATCTCCCTCGCGGCAGGACGGTTTCTGTATCTGAATCTGTGCGATTCGCTCCATGCCGGACAGCCGAATGACCCGGCGGATATGGGGCGGCGGATCCCGCACGATCACATTTCCGCCGATTGCCTCCATTGTCCGGTGTCTGCCCATAATCAACCCGATACCGGAGCTGTCCATAAATGTCACACCGGCAAAATCCAATACCAGCACGGACGGCTGAAGATCGTCGATTTTTGCATCGATCTCCGCACGCATCGGCTGGGCACAGTGGTGATCGATCTCGCCGCTGAGAATCGCGATCAGTGTTTTTTCCTGCGTTTGCAGTTCTACTGCCATATGACCATTTCCTTTCCCGACGGCTTCGCCCCAGCGAATTCGCCGTTTTGTGAGAAATCACTCCCTCCGAAAACAGTATACCACAAACCTGTACAGGATTTTTGTCGAACGGAAAACATGGTGTAAAGCGTTTTCCCAGTTTCATCATTACAGAAATTCTTTGTTAAGGACAATGTCCCCATATCTCATGCACTGAGCCAATCCCGCATTTTTTCCATTGCCCGCTGTTCCAGCTGGCGAACCCGTTCTTTGGTGATATGCAGCTTCTGCCCCACCTCCAGCAGTGTCATGCTCTCGTTGTTCTGCAAGCCGTACCGCATGAAGATCACTTCCCGTTCCCGCGGATTCAGCTGTTCCAGACACTGCTCCAGAAACAAATGGTTCTCCACTTCTTCGTCCGGCGTTCTGGCATCTGGCTCGGCGAGCATCTCCTGTCGTTCGGTTTCTCCGTCCAGCTTCAGCATTTCGTTCAGGCTCCGCAGGGACACCATGGGTTCTACCCGACACAGAAACTCCTTGACCTCCGAAGCCGTCATGCCGTGTCCGGTTCGTTCTTCTGCGGTAACACGCTCTGCCAACGCTTCATAGTTCACACTGCCGTTTGGTTCCCGATATACGGACAGCTTGTGCATTCTGTCGTGCAGGTGCACAGGGATCCGGATAATGGTTCCGCCGGAAATGATTTCCCGCTGGATTGCCTGCCGCACGTGAGGCCACGCATAGGTGGCAAACTGGTTTCCAGTTTCCGGACGGAACATCCTTGCCGCACGGAGCATGCCCAGCTGTCCCGCTGCCCAGAGGTCTTCCAGTTCCAGTGCAAGATACGCATACCGCCGGCGTTCCCGCCATGCAACCGCATGGATCATACCTTCATTCTGCTGCAATAGCTGGCTCTTTGCCTGTTCGTCGCCCTGCTGTATCCGAATGCACAGTGCCTCGTTACTGTCCGGGCTCATCGTCTTTATGTTTTGTTCCTGTTTCTGCATTTGCAATTCCTCCTGTCTAAGGAAATACTGCATAAAGCACGCCTGACAGCTTTGCACGCAATCTGCTTGCAGATTTTCCGTCATATTGCCCAGAAATCTGACGACGCATCTTACGCACAAGCTTTATTCGGTGTTGCCCCCTAAGGCAACACCGCACGAAGCCCGCCTGACGGCTTTGCACGCAATCTGCGTGCAGATTTTTCGTCATATTGCCCAGAAATCCCTTGCCATACGGAAAGTATGCCTGCGGAATTTCTATGCAATCTGTCGACCGAAAAAATCTGACAACGCACCTTACGCACAAGCTTTGCGCGGTGTTGCCCTAAGAACTTGTTCCGAATTTCTGGTTCTATTATAGCAGTTTAGTTTTTCAGAAGTGATATAACTGCAAAATTTTTTTAGAGCAATATTGCTGTTTCTATCAAGTTGCACAGTTTTTACAGCATCGCATTTGTCTAATTTTCCTCTGGCTTTTTGTCGCAAAATATGCTATAATATGATTATGCTATATGATAAAACGATAAACGCACCTCAACAACGCTGCGGCAGTGCGGCTTTGCTTACAAATTCCAATGGAGGGAATATGATGGAAAACCATTCGAACAACAAAAAAACAGTATATACCCTGAACGAATATGTTTCTTACGGAACATCCGGAGTATGCAAGATCGAATCTCTGGAACAGCGTTCCTTCGATGGGGAACATGAGGAATCCTATTACAAGCTCCGTCCGCTGGACAACTCCAATTCTACATTTTATGTACCCATAGACCGTGCTGCGGAACGGCTGCGTCCACTGCTCACCAAGGAGCAGATCTACCAGCTGATCGACGAAATGGCAGAAGGAAAACTGGAAGAAACAGAATGGTGCAGCAACAGTCGGGAACGACGCGGCATTTTTCAGAACATTCTGCACGGCGACGACTATCGGGAAATGATTCAAATGATGCGTTCTCTGTATCACCAGCAGGAACGCAAACGGAAAACCGGTCACCGGCTATCCTCCGCAGATGTGGCAGCCATGCATGCGGCGGAAAACCGCATGTATCAGGAATTCGGCGTTGTTCTGAACATTCGTCCGGAACAGGTACATAACTTTATCCTGAAACGCATGGAGGGCAGCACTGCTCCCGCAAAATAAGAACAACAAAAAATCCTTGCAGTATTTCACTCCGAGATACTGCAAGGATTTTTTTGTTTAGGGCAATACCGCACAAAGTCGCCAGACGCTCTTTGTGCGGTATTGTCATAGTACTACACTATCGGCATTGTGTGAAACTCTCATAAAACATTTCGCGAAAACGGGTGCGACATTGTAAATTCAAAATCAATTTTTCGGAGAATCTGACAGTTTGGGTTAATCCTGCGTAATATGGAAAATGACAGAAAAAAAGCAGCCTGCCTTCCCAAAACATCTCGCAATTGCGAAATTGTTTTGAAAAGGCAGACTGCTGATAACGATTCACAAAAAGTTTGAGCAGACCTACAAAAAATCATATTTTTGCAAAGTATCCGATGACATCTTTTCGGGTAATAATTCCCACAAACACGTTTCGATCATCGATCACCGGCACAAAATTCTGATCCATGACACGCTGCAAAAGATCGTCCATAGTTGCAGAAACTTTCACCGGCGGATTAAAATCCGGGCGAAGCAAATCCGAAACAGACTGATGTTCCAGACTGCGAATATCCTGCTGCAACGCTGCATTGACAGGATTTTTTCCGAGCACGTTCCAGAGAAAATCCCCTTCTGTAATCGTACCACAATAGATTCCGTCATGATCAATTACAGGAATCGCGGTATACTTATGATAGTACATTTTTTCCAGACCCTGCCGCACAGAATCATCGGTATACAAATAGGCAGTATCACATTTCGGCTTGATCAAAAAGATAATATTCATCACAGTACCCTTTCTTCCAAAAATATAACGAAAAAAGGTTCGTTCCGTAAGAACGAAC
>NZ_KI260418.1:0-1797 GCF_000468015.1 Ruminococcus callidus ATCC 27760
TGAAGGGAAATTTGCAAGCAGATGGCGTGCAAAGGTCGCCTGACGCTCTTTGTGCGGTATTGCCTCAATTCTCTATTATAATACAAAACCGACTTTTTTGCAAGTAGGCGAAAAAGCGTTTTTTCGTGAACCTTTTTGGACAATACCGCAAAAAACCGGCTGCCGCAGTATTTTCTCTGCGACAGCCGGTTTTAGAGCAATACCGCACAAAGAGCGTCTGGCGACTTTGTGCGGTATTGCCTTAGAAATTATTCAATATTATTCCGGACGAGTACCGGTGTTGACATCTGCTGGCATGCTTTCGATTTCCGGTTTTGCATCCAGATGCAGCTTCTTGGCAACGTCGGGATTGTAGTTGATCTGATACAGATCCGATTCCATTGCCATAACTTCCTTGATCTGATACGCCTTGAACATCGGTCGCTTCATCACACACTTGATCCAGAGCACAGCGTAGACGGACAAAATCGCAACAGTAATCACGAAAATCAAATAGATCCGCTTTTTGACTTCCCAGCTGGAGTCAATATTGTAGATCATAAAGCCGTTGCCGATAATACCGATGATCGGAATCAGCGGGCCAAAGGGCAGCTTGAAAGTTCTGGGGGCTTTCGGCAGACGCTTCCGGAGAATCAGCACATCAAAATGCAGAATGATGTAGGAGGAGATCCAGAAAGTACAGCCCGTCAGAATCAGGAATGTCAGCTGATCGCTGGTGGAAAGTCCGGTGATGTTGATGAGAATCATTACCGCAGCCACCAGCAGCAGTCCTACATAAGGTGTTCCACGCTTGTTCTTCCGCATGAAAACAGAAGGCAGCAGCTGGATCTTTGCCATACCGGAACAAATCTGTGCAATGGAAAACATCGCCGTGTTCAGCGTGCTGATTACAGCCAGCAGGGAGATCACCGTCATCCAGATCGTGCCGACCTTACCGTACAGCAGTGAACCGTACAGGATATGCGGCACAGTGCTTACACCCAGTTCGTCCCAGGGGGTGTAGTGGCTGAAACCAATGACCATGAAGATCTGCATCACCAGAATGGCAACCAGACTGATGACCATGCCAAACGGCACCTTTTTCCGCGGGTTCTTCACCTGTGTGGAAATCGGCACGATAAACTCTACCCCGATAAACAGGAAGAATGCCAGTCCCAGCAGAGAGAACACATCACCGGGCTTTGAGGAAAGCACTGCCGGCTGTTCCACGACCTGACCGGTGCCAAGCTTGATCGTTCCCATAATGCCCAGAAACAGCAGCGAACCGATCAGCCCGTATGCCACAATGTTCTGCACCTTGGCGAACATATCCACGCCGAACAGGTTCAGTCCCAACAGAATCAGGATCAGCACAATGGAATACACAGATCCCGGTATCGGCACACCTGTCAGCACATTGCTCAAGGTATTGCCGAACATTGCCGCTTCGGAACTGCCCATGATTGTCTGACATGTCAGATAACCGCCCACAGTAATGACAATGGACACAAACGGTCCGAAACATGCCAGTGTATACTGTGCCATGCCGCCGGTCAGGTTCGGCATCAGGGCATTCAGTTCACAAATTGAAAATGCAGTCAGAATGTTAAAAGCACAGGCAATTGCCATTGTAATGATAAACGGCAGACCAATGGTCGATGCTCCCTGCCCGATAGAAAGCAGACAGCTTGTGGCGATAATCAGTCCCACACCGGTTGCCACAATACTGGGCAGCCCCAACTTTTTCTCTTGCATTACGCTCAACTCTTTTCAAACACTTATTTAGGAAACACAGAATAAAGCTTGTGCGTAAGATGC
>NZ_KI260418.1:1897-9976 GCF_000468015.1 Ruminococcus callidus ATCC 27760
AAAGCCGTCAGGCGTGCTTTATTCAGTGTTTCCTTTACAGTATCACCCTTATTTTTCCCCGTACAGCAGGGCATCAACGCCCTCCTCGCCGGTACGGACACGAACCACATTTGTCACATCGGAAACAAAAATTTTTCCGTCGCCGATATGACCGGTGTACAGCTCTTTCTTGACGAATTCCAGCAGTCCGTCCAGTTCCTCAGTGGGCAGAACGATCATGACAACCTCTTTCGGCAGCAGGCTGATCTCCTTGTTCTTCTCCTCCACTTCAAATTCCTGTGTGCCGTGCTGCACACCGCAGCCCAGCACCTGATATACCGTCATGCCGGTGATGTGGAATTTTCCCAACGCCTTTTTCAGCGGCTCGATCTTGGAAATACCGGTGATGATCTCAACTCTGGATAATTTCATAACGAATTCCTCCCACGATTACAAAAAATTTCCCAAAAAAGAAAAGATGCCGAATTTCCGCGAAATTCGACATCTTTGTCTTTCTGTACTCTATTATAGCAGATGACACACCTGAAAAATTGTAAAAATCAGAACCTGCAAAATACTGCGGTGTTGCCTTACTGAAAACGGTCGTACCGCAGTGCGGACAAGTCCACTGCTGTTTCCTGCTCCATTGCCAGCTGTGACAGTACCAGTCCCACTGCCGGCGAGATGCCGAAGCCATGTCCGGTAAAGCCGCATGCCAGAATCAGTCCCGGCACTTCCTCGACCTTGCTGATGACCGGCACATGGTCGGCACATGCGTCCATCCAGCCAGCCCACGTCCGGACGACCTTGATGTTTGCCAGATCAGGGAAATAATGCATGATACCGCGGCAGGCTGCCGAAGCGGCAATGCTGGACGACAGCGGCTTACCCGGCTTTGCATACGGTTCCAAGCCGGAGTTCAAGCCGAATACGAAAGAGCCATGCTCAGTCTGGTGTCCGTAGAAGTCTGCATCTGCGGTACCCAGCATCTGCCAGAACATCGGACCTACTGCTTCTGTGACCAGTGTTTCCAGCAGCACCTGCTGCATGGGCACGTCAATGCCTACTGTGGAGGCAATAAAACGGCTCTCATAGCCTGCCGCCAGAATGATCTTGTCGCCTTCATAGACATTGCCGGACGCTGTGACGACCTGTCTTGCCGCGCCTTTGATCTTCCGCAGTTCCACAACCTTTTCGCCGGAGATGAAATGTGCTCCCAGGCGGCGTGCCATTTTATAATAGCCCATGGTCGCCATTAGCGGGTTGGCGTGACCGTCCGTGGGACACCAGCTTGCACAGGTGACTGCCTCAGACAGGTACGGGTTGATGCGTCTGGCTTCGTCGCCGGTGATCATGCGGACATCGACACCGTGTGCAGCGGCACTGTCTGCCAGACCTGTCAGGATCTTCTGATGCTGGGGCGTGCTGCCCAGACGGAGATTGCCCTCCTGATAATATTCCACGTTGGTATCCAGCATATCCGAAAGCTGCGGCCAGATGTGCTCAATGGAGTACATCACCAGCGGCAGTTCTCTGGGATCACGTCCGGACTGGCGAACACCGCCGCCGTTGCGGGTGGAGCCGCCGTTGCCGATATTTTCGCTGCCCTCCAGCACAAGGACAGAAACGCCATTTTTTGCAAGGTTATACGCTGCCGCACAGCCAATGATGCCGCCGCCAACAATAATGACTTCTGCATTCATTTTGTTTCCTCCTTATCTTTTGCCAGCACTTTCATTTCGATCGGACGCATGGGAGCTCTGCCGGTTGCCGGTCCCAACTCGTTGGGACGTACACCCAGTTCCCGTGACACAATGCCTTTCACCAGTTTGGTACAGGTCTGTCCCTGACAAAGCCCCATACCAGTTCTCAGATAGCGACGGATTTCCGTCAATGTAAACATGCCGTCATGTACGGCACGGCGAATCTCACCTTTGGTAATTTCTTCACAGCGGCAAACAATCATATCATCGTCCGGCTGCGGTACGAAGGGTCTCAGTTCCCGGTTTCTGTCATTCATGCTGTCTCCTCCTCCCGAAAAAATCTTGCTTTCATGGCATATTCTTTCGGTACTTTCATCGTAAGCAGATTGGTGTGGTCGAACGCCTTGGCACTCCGCACATGAACCACCTCTGCGGCACAGACCTTTTCACCCTTTCGGTTCAGAGCCACGCCCTTGTCGCCCTTTTGCGGCAGCGGCAGGAACTCATAAGGCAGTGTCACTTCCGCCGTGCCGTCGCCGCAGTCTTCGTTGACCAAGAAGATCGCCTGACCGGAACAGGAAGCCACGCACATGCCGCAGCCGGTGCATTTCTTCTCCGGATCAATGGACGGCAGTGCCGTGATGTTGCTGCCGATACGGATACAGTGCTTCGGACAAGCGTCCTGACACGGGTTGCACGGAATATTCTGAGTACACTCAATGACAGGGTGCACACCGGCACTGTGTGTCACACCGGGGAACCGTTCGATTTCTTCCTCAGCAACGAAACCATGTTTCAACAGGTTTTGCGAAATTTCCACACCTTCTTCGGTTTCGGTGATCTGCTTGCCACGCATACCCGGAGCAAACATGCCCTGCCGCAGTCCCTCCAAAGCGGCTTCCTGCTTGGCAGCTTCTTCCTTACAGGTTTCCTCCGAAATGAATCCCAGTCTTGCCGCTGCGGCAATGCCGGCGATTCTGCCCTCGATCATGGCACTGGAAGCTTCTTCAATACCGGACACGTCACCGGCAGCATAGATGCCGGGAACCGATGTTTCACCGTACTCGTTGACAGTGGGAACAAATCCAGCCTTTGCCGGATTATCCTCCATGGCACAGCCCGCCATATCGCAAAGCTTGGACATCGGCGAAAGCCCGACTGCCAGACAAATCGTATCCACATCGAAATGTTTTTCCGTGCCTGGAATGATCTGCCAGTTCTTGTCCACTTCTCCGATCGTCACGCCGGTGACGCAATCTTCCCCGTCTGCGGAAATAATTGTATGGGACAGATAAAACGGTACGCCGCATCTTGCCACCTTTGCCGCATGGACACCATAGCCGCCTACGCGGGAAGCTGCATCGGCAACGGCAACCACTTCACAGCCGGCCTGCATCAGCTGGAAGCTGACTACCAGACCGACGTTGCCGGAGCCAAGCATCAGCACACGCTTGCCCGGCAGGGTGCCGTGAAGGTTCATCATTGTCTGTGCGGCACCTGCTCCGATAACGCCCGGCAGGGTCCAGCCCGGAAATGTAACCATGTTCTCGCTGGCACCGGTGGCGATCAGAATGGTATCGCCTTTCACATGAATGACGTGATCTTCTACCTTTACGGTAACTTCCTTTTCCGGAAAGATACCGATGACAATGGCATTCAGGACAACCTCTACGCCCAGTTCTGCAGCTTCTGCCAGAAGTTCTTCCCCGATGTGGAATCCGCGAATCTTTGCCTTGTGTTCCTTGGAGCCGAAAAACTTATGGATCTGTTTGAACAGCTGTCCGCCGGGCTTGGCATTTTCATCGTAAACGACAACGTGCATCCCCTTTTTCGCGGCTTCAATGGCTGCGGACAATCCTGCCGGACCTGCACCGACGACGATCATATCATAACGCTTCATCATTTTGCTGCACCTCCCGGCTGTTCTGCTGTCACACCATATTGTGTCCGAATCTCCATGCCTTCTTCCAAAGGCGTAATACATGTCCGCACATTCGGCTGCCCGTTTACGACCATTACGCAGTCTGTACAGCGACCGATCGCACAGAAGATCCCTCTCGGTTTGTGTTCCTTTCGGGTATAGCGGTGTACCATCACGCCGGCATTTTTCAGTGCCATTGCAATGGGCTCTCCGGCATATCCCTCCAAAGGCTTTCCGTCAAAAGTAAAGGAAACCAGCTTTCCCTTTTCATATGTCCCCAGAATCGGGTGTTCCTGAATTCTCATGTCTGCTCCTCCTGTCTGATCATACCATTTGCGGGGTATCCCAAAGCTTCAGCTTTGTACCGATGCCTTTTTTCAGTGCATTGCGGTAAACCATAGTGCCCCAGGCTACATCTTCCACTGGCATGCCGCCAATGGAATACACAATAATTTCGTCCTCTTTCCGATGCAGCGGAATGTTGCCCATCAGAATATCGCCCAGATCATCGACCTGCTCCGGCTTCATCTTGCCCTCTGCGATCAGATCCATGACATGCACCGCCGGAATCGGCACGGTGTTGTAGGCATTCGGTTTCATTTCTTCTTCCCATGCCTCGTACAGCTTGATGTTGTCCGTTACAGTTCTCGCACGGTGAATTATGAAGTCATCATCAAACCGGAGAGCCGCCGTGGAACTGATCAGTGCACCCGGCTTGATCCATTCCTCTTTGATGTACGGATACAGGCTGGGGTCACCAGTAGGGGTGGAAGTACTTGCCGAAACAATGTCCGCATCTCGGACTGCTTCTTCTATGGTATCCACAGCGTACACATTTACCTGCGGATATTCTTTTTTCACGTGGGCAATGAACTTTTCCAGTGAAGCTTTGCCGCGTCCCTTGACCTTAATGGTTTCGATGTTCGGACGGACTGCCATGATCGCCGCCAGTGCAGTCTTGCTCATCACGCCCGGACCGATAATGGCAACCACCTTGGAATCCGGCTTGGACAAGTGCTTATATCCTACCCCCGGCACTGCACCAGTCCGGTATGCGGAAAGAATATTTGCGGACATGTATGCCACCGGTGCACCGGTATCCTTGTCGTTCAGTGTCAGCATCAGAATGGAACGGGGCAAGCCCTTTTCCTTGTTGGCACAATTGGAGCCGTACCACTTCATGCCTGCCATATCAAACACGCCGCCCAGATAAGCCGGCATTGCCATGAATCTTCTGTCCGGTCCATCTACCGGCATTTCCGGAAACGGAGAAGACGGCGGGAACATGACCATACAGCCGTGGGAGTTCCCGTTCGCACCGCCCATGCGGTAGTTGCCCACCTTCATCAGCTTGAACATTTCCTCCATGGCTTCGATACAACCTGCCATATCCTTGACACCGGCTGCCACCATGTCTTCCTCATTCAGATACAAAAAATCAACTTCTGGATAGCTCATCTGAAATACCTCCTCCGGAACGCATCACGCACGACGCTGTACGCTGCTTTCCTGAAAAATAAAAAGGAGTTCAGATGACTGATTCATCTGAACTCCTTTGTTCGAGTATTATCTTATCACAATTACGGGAGGAAAAATTGTAAAAAACGGAACAAGGGCAATACCGCACAAAGATTGTGCGACAGATGCGTCGTCAAATTTTTCGTCAGATGAAACAAAAAGCGGAGTGAATACTTGATGTATTCACGAGCATTTTTGTGAAATATGAGAGAAAATTTGCAAGCAGATGGCGTGCAAAGTCGCCAGACGCTCTTTGTGCGGTGTTGCCCAAGAAAAACGCTGCCGCCGGTTATACCATCAGCATGCGGAACATTTCGATCACCTGTTCCTGCGTTGCCTCTCTGGGGTTGCCCGGATAGCAGGCATCTGCCAGAGCATCTTTTGCCAGCTGCTCCAGATCTTCTTCCCTGATGCGTTCGTTCTTTTCCGGAATGCCTACGTCTTTGGACAGCTGACGAACTGCCGCAATTGCCGCATCACGGTATTCCTCCTGTGTCATGGTTTCAGTGCCCTCTACGCCCATTGCCTTTGCAATCGCACGATACCGGTCACCGGTGTAGTCCCGATTGAACTCCATGGAGATCGGCAGCAGCATTGCACAAGCCACACCGTGCGGGGTGTCATAGTGTGCACTCAATGTATGTGCCATAGAGTGGTCGATTCCCAGCCCTACATTGGAAAAGCCCATGCCGGCAATGTACTGTGCCAGAGCCATGCCCTCTCTGCCGCTGGGCTTATTGGCTACAGCATCACGGAGATTCTCCGAGATCAGGCGAATGGCTTCCATGTGGAACATGTCCGGAATCTCCCATGCTGCCTTGGTGGTGTATCCCTCAATGGCATGGGTCAGTGCGTCCATACCGGTTGCGGCAGTCAGTCCCTTGGGCATGGAGGACATCATATCCGGATCCACAATGGCAACAGCCGGAATATCATTGGTATCCACGCAGACAAACTTCCGCTGTTTTTCCACATCTGTGATGACATAGTTGATCGTTACTTCTGCGGCAGTGCCGGCAGTTGTCGGAATCGCAATGGTGGGAACTGCGTGGTTCTTCGTCGGAGCAACACCCTCCAGCGAACGCACATCTGCGAATTCCGGATTGGTAATGATAATGCCGATCGCCTTTGCCGTGTCCATAGAGGAGCCGCCGCCAATGGCAACAATGGCATCTGCTCCGCAAGCCTGAAAAGCCGCTACACCCTCCTGCACGTTCTGAATGGTGGGATTCGGCTTGATCTTCGAGTAAACCGTGTATGCAATGCCGGCATTGTCCAAAATGTCTGTCACCTTTGCCGTCACGCCAAATTGCAGCAGATCCGGATCTGTTGCAATAAACAGATGCTGGTAGCCGTTGCTTTTTACTTCACTGACGATTTCCTGAATCGCACCTTTTCCATGATAAGAAATGTTGTTCAATACAATACGATTTGCCATAATGCATGCACCTCACAATAAAATTTATTGGTACTTCCATTTTCGGAGTACAAGCATATTATACATCATTTTTCAGGAAATGTCAATATGTAATGTGCAATATCACAAAAATGTATCTGTATCCAATGGTATGGGCGAATTGAAAGCGTAAAATGCTGCTATTTTCGGATCATGTTCATTCACAATATCTTCCTCTATACCGTAATGCTGCATGCCGTATTGCAGCAGCTGCCTGCCCGAATCTTTTCCGTGTTCCTCCGGCAGAAGGAAAAACATTACCAGCCGCTTTCCGGCAGTGCCCATAAAACCGACAGGCTCCCCTGATGCGGATTCCTTTCCGTTTGCTTTGCGTGTCTGTAAGTTCCCGCAATCCGTGAAACTCCTATGGCAATACCGCACAAAGATTGTGCGGTATTGCCATATAAAAAAAGCCGCCTCTGCGGACAGAGGTGACTTCTGAGAAATGATTTCAGTTACTTTTTCTTGTTTTTCGTGTCCTGCCGGAGCAGCTGCATTCGCAGTGCCAGGCAAGTGACTGCCAGAATCACTGCACCGCCGACAACGATCCAGCCCACGACTACATTCCGCATATGGTAAATATCAGAATAGGGCACTGTCGCCAGAATGATGTAATCGCCGCTGGTCTGATAGTGCACCATTTCCGTTTTGCCGTCTGCATCTTTCACATTAAATTTGCCCTTGTTCCGCTGTAACTGTTCCTTGTCGTAGTCTGTTGTCTTGCCGATCAGGTCTGTATTGGTGCAGCTGATATATTTCAGCGTGTCGGTTTCCAGAATTGCCGTTGTACCGGAAGAATACAGCGGCATATCCGAAGCAATGTTTGCCCAGTCTGCGTCCTGTAACAGAGATACCACGGAATCCGCCGAAAACGTGATCTGCACCAGACCGTTTCCGCCGTCCAGTGAAGATGCCGCCACAATGGTGGGCGTATCCGAATCCAGCAGAAACAGAACATCGGTATAGACATCATCTGTCAGGTGCGAACGAAACTCTTCCCGAATGGAGTTCCCCGCACCGGACGGGTCTGTACTGGCGATCACATTGCCCTCATGGTCAGAAATACTGATCATGTCTGCATTGACGGTCACGCGAAGTTCCTCCAGTGTCCGGTCATCGGTAATAAAGGAACTGTCCTGCGACAGCAGCATGGCGATAGTTCTGGTCTTGGCAGAATAGTCCTCTTTGAATTCCTCTGTCAGCAGTTCCGTTGCATTCTGGTTCTTCTCCAGATACGCCTCTATCGAGCCAATATTGACATCGATCTGTGCGATCACATTGTTCATGCCGACCACACCCACAGTATAGCCGGCGGAACATGCCAGAACTGCAATACAAATTGCCACGCACAAAATCACACTGCGATATAATTTCCAAAAACGTTTTACCATTTTTGTAAAAACACACCTACCCTTTTATGAATCCGTTTCTCTCTGTTGAAAGAAGCGGATCGCCTGTTGTCATACTCAAGGAAACACTGCATAAAGCCCGCCTGACGGCTT
>NZ_KI260419.1 GCF_000468015.1 Ruminococcus callidus ATCC 27760
AGGGCTAAGAGTGTTGCGATTTGTTTTTTCATAAATATTTCCTCCTGTTGTTTTGTATAGCGGGTGTGAGTGTGAAACACTCGGTTTTTGCTTTACTTTAGCATAGCAAAATTGGGCGATGGAAATCAATACTTATGACGTAATCGGTCAAAAAGCAAAAAAATCCACTTTTTTTCAATAGACAACATATTCTATCTCATCCAATTTCTTATGTTCTGCTTCAACTGATGCAAGCAAAAAATAACAATTCCACTCAACTGCAATTATCATGAAAAACGAATATATGTAATATTGATTTGCTGTTTTCACATGATTTCCACATAAAAAAACGATATCCGTTTACTCAATAATGATAGCATTTCAGTCACCATTCCTTGAATAAAGAATACCGCATTTTTCTTCCAGAATCAATACCAAATCCCCCAAACCGCATTTTTCATCCCCCAAATGCGTATATTATATTTCTGGTATTATTATATTTACTGAAAATTCATTTCTTTTTTCGTAAAAATCAATTTCTCCATTTCTGTCTCTCAAGATATCTCGTACAGACTTTAACCCCCATCCATGATGAATCTTATCTTTTTTTGATGTTGTTAATTTTGAATTTCCACACAGTACCGACTCTTTGATTTTATTTTTTACAAGAATTCTCAAATAACCTGCTGTCTTTGTAATTGACACACTGATCTGTGCATTTTCTATGCCTTGTTCTTCATATGCAATCGCATTGTCGAGTAAATTAAATAATATGATGCTAATGTCCAATTCCAATTCTTCTGGAATCGGAATATGTATCTGACAAACGGTCTTTATCCCTTTTTCCTGTGCTTCTCCAAATTTTGTGTTAATTACGGCATTGATAATGCTGCTGGAACATTCTACTGGCTCTTGAACACTGTTTATTTTTTGCTGCACGATCTGATCTGCATATGCAAGCGCTTTGTCATATCTTTTTGCTGTAAGTAATTCCCGGATACACAGCATTTCATTTTTCAAATCATGACGTAAAATGGAGATTTTTTGATAGCTGTTATTCATTTGTTGCAGTTCCTGCTGTTGATTGAATAACTGCAATTTTAACATATTTTGTTCCAATTGCTTTTTATTTGCTAAATTTAGTTTTTGCATAAAGAAAACGATGATGCAATCTAGGATTGTAATCAAAATTACCACGATCAAGCACATATACTGCTGCTCCGGAACAGCAACTGAAATAAAATACATGAATGTTCCAATCAGCAGTGCAATTAAAAATGCAGAAAGCAGAACAATCCACTCACTTTTAGAAAAATTAAACTTGTTTTTTCGGCGATAAATCAAAACCAATTCCGAAATCCCAAAATAGATTAGTTTTGTTAACAACAGGCTGATTACACGACTAGCATTTTGTGCTACTACTAATTCACCTACAGAAACGTTGGTGATATAAGAAATACCATGCAATACAGGCAAATTGATAAAACAAAACAACAAATAGCATACAATCGGCAGAAATATTTTTTCAAAAAGCCGTCCATTTAAGAAAAGAACGGAAAATAACACACAGCTGCAAAATAATGCAATAATAAACAACAAGTCATTGTGCAGGCAATTTGTAAAAAGCCAATCAAAGAAAGACAATGTGATAAATAGCGATACACTTTTCCAAATTTTACAATATTCAGAACGGTATCCCAAAAAAAGAATGATCAGTCTACTGGTAATAAGACATTCTACTAAAACAGCAGCAAGCTCTACAGCATTCCAAATCATATTGCATCATCCTCTCTCATAATAACTTTATATTGTCTTTTTACATTTGCAACATTTGATCTGCTGATCGGCAACGTGGAATTATCAAACAGTAGCACTTTATCTGATTGAATTTGATGTATGTATTTGAAATTGACAATATAACTTTTATGTATTCGTATAAACCCTTTTTCGTGTAGCATTTTTCCGAGAGCATCCATAGTGTATGCTCGTGGGAACAAACGTTTTGCTATTTTCTTGTTTGAATATACCAGGAATAGGTCATGTCGTACAGAATAAAAATACTGAATTTGCATCAGATTAAAGCAGTATGTTTCACCGTTCTCAATTTTCAACTGTATTGTATTTTTTTTCTCTTTGATTTGCTGACAATATGCGTGGATTGCTTCTGAAGTATCATCTTCAAGGCAATCCTTTTGAATAAAGCGAAATGGTGCATAATGTATTGATTGGAATACAAGATTACTGTGACTGGACACAAAAATAATTGTAGTTTCCAATTTCAGTTTTCTTATATCTGCCGCTAAGTTAATTCCATTTATTTCCGGCATATCGATGTCTAAAAAAACGATATCAAAATAGTTCCTTTTCAATAAATGATAAAACTCTTCGCTTTTGTAAAAGCACTGTACAACAAATTCAATTCGGTTTTTTGCAAAAAGCTTTTCTACGATATGTGTGTAACTTTCAAGAAATGCTCTTTCGTCATCCACGATTGCGATTTGAATCATACAATATACTCCTCTTACTTCTTTTTCGCTTCATTTCCATCATACCACAAAAATTTTCAAAAAGCAAGAATTTATTTTGCTAAACAAAAAGACGGTATGCCCACAAATGAACTGACCCCAAAAAGTTAGACAAAGATTC
>NZ_KI260420.1 GCF_000468015.1 Ruminococcus callidus ATCC 27760
GTCGCCAGACGCTCTTTGTGCGGTATTGCCTTAGTTCTTGATGATTTCCGCGGAATCCAGCAGAACGGTAAACGGTCCGTCGTTGCACAATTCCACCTGCATATCTGCCCCGAATATGCCGGATTCCACCACAGACACCCGTTCCCGACAGTACGCCTTGCATGCTTCATAAAGGGCTTCCGCCTGTGCCGGCGGTGCCGCGTGCACAAAACTGGGGCGGTTCCCCTTGCGGCAGTCCGCATATAGAGTAAACTGGGACACCAGCAGCAGACTGCCGCCGACATCTTGCAGCGAGAGGTTGATCTTATCGTTTTCGTCCGAGAAGATCCGCAGCCGCAGCAGCTTGTCCACCATTTTTTCCATGATCTCCGTGGTATCCTCCGGTGCAATGCCCAGCAGCACCAGATACCCCTGTTCGATTGCACCGGTGACATTGCCGTCTACGGTGACTTTTGCGTGTTTTACACGCTGTACCAACATTTTCATGCCTGATCCCTCACTTGAATTTGTTCCAGCACCTTGCCGATGGGTTCCCGAATGCACAGGTCTGCCTGTTCGTCCATGGGCGTTGCATCACGGTTCAGCAGTACCAGATGTTCCCCGCGGAAATACCGCAGCAGTCCTGCCGCCGGATAAACCGTCAGCGAAGTGCCGCCCACCAGCAGCAAGTCTGCGTTGGCAATGGCATTCACAGAGCGTGTCAGCGTGTCCTCCGGCAGAGATTCCTCATAGAGCACCACGTCCGGCTTCACTCTGCCGCCGCATTTGTCGCAGTGTGGCACACCGGTGGTCATCATGATCCACTCGGCATCATAGACGGCACCGCACACCTGACAGATATTCCGGTGCACACTGCCATGAAGTTCCAGCACACTCCTGCTGCCTGCCAGCTGGTGCAGCCCGTCAATGTTCTGGGTAACTACTGCCAGCAGTTTTCCTGCCTGTTCCAGCTCCGCCAGCTTCTTGTGTGCCGCATTGGGCTTCGCCGTCAGACAGATCATTTTGTTCCGGTAAAAGCGGTAAAACTCCGCGGTATGCCGTTCAAAATAGGTGTGGCTCAGAATCGTTTCCGGCGGCACGTCATACTGCTGATGATACAGCCCGTCCTGACTGCGGAAGTCCGGAATCCCGCTTTCGGTAGAAACGCCGGCTCCGCCAAAAAACACGATACGATCCGACTGATCCACCCATTGCTGCAATTGTTTGATTTTTTCCGTTTCCATGATACCTGCCCCTTTCTATCCGGCAATGACGCTGACATAAAACGTCCGGCGGCGTGGACCGTCGAATTCGCAGAAGTACACGCCCTGCCATGTGCCCAGCACCAGTCTGCCGTTCCGCACGGGAATGGTCACGCTGCTGCCCATTGCCGAAGCACGGGCATGGGCAGAGGAATTGCCCTCCATATGGCGAAATTCCGGTCTGTCCGGAAACGCCTTCCGATATGCCAGCAGCAGATCTGTTACCACATCGGGGTCGGCGTTTTCATTAATGGTGATACCGGCGGTGGTATGGGGGCAGTAAACGACACAGATGCCGTCTGTGATGCCGCTGTCCGCTACGGCTCCCTGTACCTGTGCCGTGATCGGGCAGAGATTTTCTGCCGGTGTTTCCAGTGTATACGAATATAGCATGGCATTTGCTCCTTTTTTCGGTAGTATTTTCAGGAAACACTACATAAAGCCCGCCTGACGGCTTTGCACGCAATCTGCGTGCAGATTTTTCGTCATATTGCCCAGAAATCCCTTGCCATACGGAAAGTATGCCTGCGGAATTTCTATGCAATCTGTCGACCGAAAAATCTGACGACGCATCTTACCACAAGCTTTGCTCGGTGTTTCTTTTATTATAGAATATTTGTCCGGAAAATGCAAGTCCTTTCTTTTTCGTGTAAAATTTCATCTGTTTCTTTTGCTTTTTCAACAAACAGCCATCATTTTTCGCCATTATTTTTCCAGCAGCATTGAAAAGAAAACTTTTCGGAAAACGCCGAAAAAATTTTGCAGTTTTCTCTTGACAAATCGCCGATTTTATAGTATAATAATAAAGCTGTTTGATGCAGTTTCTGGAGAGGTGTCCGAGTGGTTTAAGGAGCTAGTCTTGAAAACTAGTGATTCCGCAAGGAACCGTGGGTTCGAATCCCACCCTCTCCGCCAGTTGAATACATTCGGAACGGAACGTTTCTCATGACGTTTCCTCCTTTGGACCATAAAATGCGGAAGTACCCAAGTGGTGAAGGGGCTCCCCTGCTAAGGGAGTAGGTCGGGAAACCGGCGCGAGGGTTCAAATCCCTCCTTCCGCGCCAAGAAAAAGACACTTCATTTCGAAGTGTCTTTTTCGTTTTTCTGCCGTTTTTTCAGCATCCGTATAAAAAAAGACCTGCAACAGGGAATTGCAGGTCAAAAACAGATAAAACCAATCAAGGGGAATTGGGGGATTTTTCAATCCATGTGAATAGTATACCGGAAAAAGCTTGAGGCAATACCGCACAAAGAGCGTCTGGCGA
>NZ_KI260421.1:0-1037 GCF_000468015.1 Ruminococcus callidus ATCC 27760
TGTCGCACAATCTTTGTGCGGTATTGCCTAAACACTTTCTGCTGAAAATGACAAACGGGACAGGGTTTCCAAAAAGGAAACCTTGTCCCGTTTTCTGTTTCTATACGCTACGTTCTTAGTCGATCCACCATTCCGGCGTGATGTCGCCCAGCTTGACGGTGCGTCCGGCAGCATAGTCCAGCATAATTTCGATGTCCTTGTATTTGCCGTTGGGCATCAGCTGTACCATAAGTTCCCGACACGCCCCGCAGGGTGCACCGCCGGAACCGTCCGGTAAAATGCAGAGCACCTTGTCGATTTCCTGTTCACCGTTGGTAATCATGTTGAAAATGGCGTTTCGCTCTGCACAGATGCCCAGCGTGGAGCAGGTGTCGATGCACACGCCGGTGTAGATTTTGCCGGATTGGATAACACCGCAGCAGCAACGCCGCCGGCAAGCACATAGTCGGAAATTTGCCGTTCCTGCTGTACCGCTTTGGCAGCGGCGTAGAGTTTTGCCCAGATCTTGTCCATGGGGAATGCCTCCTTGTGTACGAAATGATCACCCAATCCATCGAACAATTACTCCCGATACCCAATACCAAAAACTTCTTTTTCTTGGTTTACATAGAGAATGATTGGACCGAGCAGACTATCTTCCGTTGTAGAAAAGGTGACTGCATAATAAGGACCGGTTCCCGGTTCCTCTGCCAATGCGGCATAGATGTTTTCTGACGGCGGCTCTTTCATCTCCTGAACATTCGGTGTGTCCATGTCGATGATGCTCGCCAGAGTTTCATCAGTTTCGTTGTTCTGCAAAAATTTCTGGCAGATGTGCGTGATGTCGGAATGCACATTTTCAGAAACAGATGTTTCCACGGCACTGACTGTTTCATTTGCGATTTTGGACGAATTCGTTTCGTTGCTGCTGCACGCTGCCAGAGAAACCAGCAGGAATGCTGCAAGTGTCAGTGTAAATGCCTTTCTTTTCATAATAACACCTTTGTGGTTGTTCTGGGTTTGGTTTTATGGCAATACCGCACAAAGATTGTGCGACA
>NZ_KI260421.1:1137-2857 GCF_000468015.1 Ruminococcus callidus ATCC 27760
CGCCAGACGCTCTTTGTGCGGTATTGCCTTATATTTCAATGTGCTTTTCCCAGTGCACTTCTCACCCCAGCAACGACCGGTACAGTTCCACATACTTCTCCGCCGAAACATTCCAGCTGTAGTCGCACTTCATGGCGTGGCGTACCAGAGCGTTCCACTTTCGCTTGTCTGCGAACAGGACGCAGGCACGCTTTACTGCGTCCAGCATGTCGAATGCATCGTAGGTCTTGAAGGTGAAGCCGTTGCCGTCCTTTCCGCCGGCATCAAAAACAGAGTCTTTCAGACCGCCGGTTTCCCGTACTACCGGAATTGCACCATACCGCATGGCAACCATTTGTGCCAGTCCGCAGGGTTCGTTCTGGGAGGGCATGAGGAACATATCTGCACCGCCGTAGATCCGCCGTGCCATTGCCGGCACAAAGCCAACAGTCACATGCACCTGTTCCGGATATTCTGCCTGCATTTCGCGGAAGAAGTCCTCGTACAGCCGTTCGCCGCTGCCCAGCACTACAAACCGGCAGCCCAGCTGTAACATTTCCTGAAATGTCTGCTGTACCAGCTGAATGCCCTTGTGTGCTACAAAACGAGTCACAATGCCGATGACCGGAGCATCAGAATCAGTCAGCCCGCACTCTTTCAGCAGGGCTGTACGGCATTCTTTTTTGCCAGCCATTTTGGTAACAGAATAATTCTTTTTCAGGTTCGGGTCTGTTTCCGGATCGTAGCCGATAACATCAATGCCGTTGAGAATGCCGACAATGCCGTCCTGCCGCCGCACCAGTGCACGATCCATGCCGTAGGAATACCACGGGTCCAGCAATTCTTTGGCGTAGGTGGGGCTGACGGTAGTGATACGGTCTGCTGTTTCAATGGCACCTTTCATCAGATTCACCATGCCGTCAAATTCCAGCAGGCTGGTGTGATAGGTGGGAAGTCCCATTAACTCTGTGATGACTTCCTTGCCATAAACGCCCTGATACTGAATGTTGTGAATGGTGTAAATGATACGGATATTTTCGAATTCCTGATGATACTGGTAGAGCACACGGTAGAACACCGGAACCATTGCGGTCTGCCAGTCGTTGCAGTGAATGATGTCCGGCTTCCAGTCCAGAGCCGGCAGGATCTCCAGCACGGCACGGCTGAAAAAGACGAAGCGTTCGCAGTCGTCATAGAAGCCGTACATGCCGTCCCGCATGAAGTAGTAGGGGTTGTCCAGCAGATAGTAGGTGACCTTGCCCACCTGAATGGTATAGATGCCGCAGTACTGTTTCCGCCAGCCGACCTCAACGGTGATGTCCTTGAGATATGTCATCTTGTTGCGGACGTTGGGAGCGACACTGCGGTACAGCGGCATCACAACCCGACAGTCGATGTCGTCATGTTTGCCCAGGGCAGCCGGCAGGGAACCGGCAACATCGGCAAGCCCGCCGGAAGCGGCAAAGGGCAGGGCTTCACTGGCTGCAAATAAAATTTTCATGGTATACTCTCCTCCAAGGCGGCAGCACACAGGCTGTGCTGCAAAAGAAACACTGCATAAAGTCGCCAGACGCTCTTTGTGCGGTATTGCCTTTCAGCGTTTCCCAAAAAACTGCCGTATGCACCGTTTCACAGACAAACAGCCTGTGTACGCCGGACGCATACGGCAGAAATTTTTGTTTTCACTCCATTGATAAAAAGGCTCTTATTAAAGGCAATACCGCACAAAGATTGTGCGACA
>NZ_KI260421.1:2957-15229 GCF_000468015.1 Ruminococcus callidus ATCC 27760
TCGCCAGACGCTCTTTGTGCGGTATTGCCTAAGAAAAGCTTTTAGATCGTTGCCTTTTTGCCCAGATACAGCGGATATTCCGGAGAACCGGTCAGTACGCGGTTTTCAGAAATGGTCACGTTTTTGTCTGCAACAATGGCATCAATATTGCAGCCCTCGCCGATCTCTGTACCCTGCATCAGAACGCAGTTGCGTACAACAGCACCCTTGGCGATCTTGACACCGCGGAACAGAACGCAGTTTTCCACTGTGCCCTCGATCATGCAGCCGTCTGCCACCAGAGAATTCTTGACGTTGGATTCCAGACCGTATTTTACCGGTGCATTGTCACCGACCTTGGTGTAGATCGGAGCTTCGCTGTTAAAGACGTTGTTGCGGGTGTCCGTATCCAGCAGAGCCAGATTTGCCTTATAGTAAGCTTCCAGACTGTCGATCTTGAAGAAGCGTCCCTTGTGTTCGTATGCCTTGAAAACGAAATCGTCCTTCCGTGCCTGAAGCAGGTCACGGATCAGGCTTTTCTGGTTCTTGCTGATTGCTTCCAGAACCACCTGCTTTAAGAAGTCCGTGGTCATGATGAACATATCCAGAGAGATGTTGCACTCGCCGGACAGCATCGGATTGGTCAGAACTTCCTTAATGGTGTTTTCTTCGTCGATTTGCAGAATGCAGCCGTTTGTGCTCTTGTCGCGATTGTACAGACCCTTGGCATAGATCACGGTAATATCTGCACCGCTGCTCTGGTGCTGTGCCAGTGCATCAGTGAAGTCGATCGTGGTTACCAGATCGCTGTTTGCCAGAATGACATACTGTGCCTTGGTGTGCTCTACGAAACTCCAGATATTGCTCAGTGCTTCCAGACGACCCTGATAGGTACCGCCGCCGACCTGACTGAACGGCGGCAGCAGGTGCAGACCGCCCTTTTTCCGAGCCAGATCCCATTCACGGCCGGAACCCAGATGATCCAGCAGGGAGCCATAGTTGGACTTGGTGATAACGCCGACTTCGGAGATGCCGGAGTTTACCATATTGGAAAGCGGAAAGTCTACCATGCGGTAACGTCCGCCGTAAGGGATCGAACCCATTGTCCGCAGCTTGGTCAGATCGATCACTGCGGAGTCATTGATACTTGCAAAAATTAACCCTAAAACATTCTGATTGATACTCATTTTACGCCACCGCCTTTACAGATTTTCGGAAATAATTTCTTTCGGAAGGACACGCTTGCCGGAAGAGATCGTGATATTATGACCGAGAACGGCGATGCCCCAATCGTCACGGTTCGGGACGGATTCCGGATTCATACCGATCATGGCGTCAGATTCAACCACGCAGTTTTCACCGATGATCGCATATTCTACAACAGCGTTTTTCTTGATGGTGGTGCCGGGCATAACAATACTATACTTGACAGAAGCACCTTCTTCAATGGTGACACCGGAGGAGATGATAGAGAAGTCCACGGTGCCGTCTACCACGCTGCCCTCTGTGATCATGGAGTTTTCCACGTGTGCATTTTTACCGATGTACTGCGGCGGCATGTTGTTGTGGCGGGAATATACTTTCCAGTTCGGATCGTACAGGTTCAGCGGTACGCTGGGGCTGAGAAGATCCATGTTGGCTTCCCACAAGCTGTCCAGTGTGCCGACATCTTTCCAGTAGCCCTCGAATTCATAGGCGAACAGGCGTTCGTCATTTGCCAGCATTGCCGGAATAATATCCTTACCGAAGTCCTTGGAACCGGTGTTGGCGTTTTCATTTTCGATCAGATACTTCCGCAGCTTCTCCCAGGAGAAAACATAGATACCCATAGAAGCCAGTGTGGATTTCGGTTCCTTCGGCTTTTCGGTGAAGTCTACGATACGGCCTTCTTCGTCGCAGGTCATGATGCCGAAGCGGGAAGCTTCCGAACGGGGAACGTCGATAACAGCAATGGTGCTGTCTGCATTATTGGCGATGTGGTAGTCCAGCATTTTGGAGTAATCCATTTTATAGATATGGTCGCCGCCCAGAACGATCACATATTCCGGATCATAGCGTTCGATAAATGCCATGTTCTGATAAATGGCGTTTGCAGTGCCCTCATACCAAGATGCCCCTGCGGCGGTCTGATACGGCGGCAGGACATGAACACCGCCGTGCATTTTGTCTAAATCCCACGGCTGACCGTTTCCGATGTACTCGTTCAGCACCATGGGCTGGTACTGTGTCAGAACGCCAACTGTATCGATGCCGGAGTTGATGCAGTTGGAAAGCGGGAAGTCGATGAAGCGATTCTTACCGCCGTAGGGGATTGCCGGTTTTGCAACTTTTTGAGTCAGGGCATACAGCCGGCTGCCCTGTCCGCCAGCCAGCAGCATGGCGACGCACTTTTTCTTGATCTTCATGATATTCCTCCTAATATAAATTCAAAATTCCGTATGGAATGGGTCAAGCTAAACTTTTGAATACACAAATATACTTTAGGCAATAAGGGATTACACACTTTCTGACTTTGTGACTTTCTTTTTTCGGGCGGAAACCGATGCTGTCGGTTTTGCTGCACTTTCTGTGCGGATCACGGTTTTTTTCGGTTTTACGGCTGCTTTTTTCGTTGTGGTACTTTTCGCCGCAGTGGTTTTTCGCGGTGCCCGTTTTTTCACTGGTGCATATTCCAGATACAGTACAGACAGGGGAGCCAGTGTCATAGAAATGCACTGCTCAAAGCCGTGCATGGAAATCGGCAGGGTTTCGAATTTCTTTTCGGTGATGCCGCTGCCGCCGTAGACTGCCGCATCCGTGTTGAATACAGTTTGATACCTGCCCTCTTTGGGAACGCCGATTTTGTAATCGTTCCGCTGTACCGGACAGAAGTTGCAGATCGCAATGATCTCTTTTCCGTCGTCGTCGATGCGGCGGAATGCAATGACGCTTTGCTGGTAGTCGTCGTGGGAGATCCAGCTGAATCCTTGCCACGAGTCGTCGTCCTGCCACAGTGCAGGGTGTTCCAGATAGAACTTGTTCAGATCCTGTGAAAACTGTTCCATTTGTTTGTGAGCCGGCTGTTCCAGCAGCTCCCAATCCAGTTGCGTTTCATAATTCCACTCGTTTTTCTGAGCGAATTCCTGTCCCATAAAGAGCAGCTTCTTGCCGGGGTGAGCCATCATATAGCCCAGGAACGCACGGTAAGAGGCAAATTTTTCTTCCTCGTTCTGCCCGCTCATTTTCTGGAGCATGGAGCATTTTCCATAGACGATCTCGTCATGGGAGATCGGGAGAATGTAGTTTTCCGAGAAACAGTAGAAGAACGAGAATGTCAGCTTGTCGTGGTTGAACGCCCGATAGATCGGGTCTAATGAGATATAGCTGAGCATATCGTTCATCCAGCCCATATTCCACTTGAAGTTGAATCCCAGACCGCCCATATCCGTGGGCTTCGTCACCATCGGCCATGCCGTGGATTCTTCTGCGATCATCAGAATGTCCGGATTCCGTGCAAAGGCGGCTTCGTTCAGGTGCCGCAAAAAGTCTACCGCTTCCAGATTTTCGTGTCCGCCGTAGACGTTGGGCCGCCATTCGCCGTCCGGTCGGTCGTAGTCCAGATAGAGCATCGATGCTACCGCATCTACCCGCAGACCGTCCAGATGAAAATCTTCCAGCCAGCAGCAGGCACTGGAGATCAGGAACGAGCAGACTTCGCCTTTTCCGTAGTCAAATACTCTGGTGCCCCAGCCCTTGTGTTCCATTTTCAGGGGGTCGGCATATTCATAGCAGTATGTACCGTCGAACTCGCAGAGCCCCATAGGATCCTTCGGGAAGTGTGCCGGCACCCAGTCCAGAATGACACCGATGCCTGCCTGATGAAACATGTCTATCATTTTCCGGAAGTCGTCCGGTGTGCCGTGTCGGGAGGTCGGTGCGAAATAGCCGGTGACCTGATACCCCCACGAGCCGTCGAACGGGTATTCCGTCAGCGGCATAAATTCAATGTGGGTGTAGGACATCTTTTTCAGATAGGGAATGATCTCCTCTGCGAAGCCGATATAGCTGGGGAACTTTTCCTCCGGCTTGTGCTTCCACGAAGAAATGTTCACCTCGTAGATGTTCATGGGGCTTTTGTAGGGAACGTGTTTTTTCTTTTCCAGCTGCCAGTCGCGGTCCTCCCAGACATAGCTGCTTTCGAACAGCTTGGAAGCCGTTCCCGGCCGTCGCTCATAGTGAGCGGCATAGGGGTCGGCTTTGTCCAGAATCTGACCGTCTTCAGTTTCGATGCTGTATTTATAACTGTCAAATTGTTTCAGTCGGGGCAGCTCTGCCTCCCATACCGTGTCAGAGATCTTGTACATCGGGTGACAGGTGCGGTCCCATTGGTTGAATGAACCGATGACAGATACACTCTTGGCGTGAGGTGCCCAGACGCGGAAACGATAGAACTGTCCTCTGCCTCGTCGGAACGGGTGTGCACCAAAGAATTTATGTGCTTCAAAATTTTTCCCCTGATGGAATAAATACAGTGGAAAATCATTTGCAGTGGTTTTCTGTGCGGATTGCATAGCATACCCTCCTTTTGTTTTCTATTCATATTTTAACATATATAGGAATGTATTGCAAGTTATTTTTGTGGTAACTAGTAAATTTCATAGAAACAACCAGAATTAAACTTGTATTTTCGGCATGTTGCACAAGCAGATAGACTGAGAATAGACACTATGTATCACATTTGTTACGACTGTAGCAGTCTTGCGGCACAAACTGTCACGTCGTCCCGTCGATTTCCGCCGGCAAAAATTTCTGCCTTGTCACAAATTTCCATTACGATTTGCTCCAGATCGCTGCTGCTCTCCAGAAGCTGCCGAATGAGGGGATACGTTTCCTCGCTGACTCCGTCGGACAGCATCAGAATGATGTCATCGGGGTAGAGCATCACGTGCCGCACAGAGGCTTCGCCCTCCGGCTCCAGTCCCAGCGGGAATGTGGTGGCACTGATGCGGGAAACCTTTCCGCCGTGGCGGATCAGGGTGGCGGCGGCACCGGATTTCATCATGGTCATTTCGCCGGCATCGAGATCAAAGCGGGCAACATCGAGGGTGGCAAAGGTTTCCTGCGGGGACTTGGTGAGAAGCAGTCCGTTCATCATGCGGATTGCCGCCGTCCCGCAAATGCCGCCGCTGATAAACTTGCGGAACAGTTCTGTTGTCATGCGGGATTCGATCGCAGCATTTTTGCCGGTGCCCATGCCGTCAGACAACACCAGATAGGGATTGCCGGCGTTGTCGGTGAACAGCAGTGCCGTGTCGCCGGAGATCGTTTCCTGACTGGCGTGGAGGGCGGAAGTGAAATGTTCCAGCCGGTACTTCGGTCGCTGGCAGAGCCGATAGCGAACCGTGTCACCGGAGAAGATCGGATCCAGTTCTTCCAGTGTCAGATTCAGCGATTCCGACAGAATGTGTTTGATCGTAGGCAGGCAGCCGTCCAGCTCCCGTCCCTGACAGCACATTTCGATCATCAGCCGGTCGGATTGTGTGTGGTATACGGCGGCGGAGTCACAGGGGTAGCCGTAGTGCAGCAGCTTCCGGCGGACAGTGTCGCTCAGTTCGCTGCTGTAGCGGATATGCAGATGGTCACTGGTCGCATGCAGCAGGTCTTCTGCGGCTGCCAGCTGTTCCAGAAGTACCGTGCGGCTTTCTGCTGTCCGTGCCGCCAGAAACCGTGCCTTCCGGCGGTTGGCGGCGTGGCGGGAAAACAGTGCCCGCAGTCGTTCCTTCCGGCTGCAATGTGCCAGTTCCTCCGGAATCGGCGGCAGGTCTGCTCCGAGGTGGGATTCCATTTTCCGGAAGCCGGTGAGGGTTTCCTCGTATGCCGATTCCCAGCACCGCAGCTTGTGGCGGCAGCTGCCGCAGACGGTTTCGCAGACTTCACGGGTGGCATCTCCGGTGGGTTCTTCCTGCGGCAGAATGGCTGCAATGGCATCGGTATCTTCCCGCACACTGCGAATGGCATCTGCCATGTATTGCAGACGGGAGGACAGGGGCAGCGTGTTGTCGGAACGGTCGGGCAGGTCGGTGACCAGCCACTTGTCCAGCCAGCTGCTGTCCAGAAACAGAAAGGCAGCACTGCCCAGAAACAGGTTGATGACAGCGGAGATCTGGAGCAGGCTGGTGCCGAATGTAATCAGTGCCATAAGCGAGAACAGGAAGAATACGCCGGCGATCAGGAAACGGTTTTTTTCTGCCAGATACCCTACCAGCAGACCGCCCACCGGCAGGATCAGCAGGGGCATGCCGGCTTCCGGCGAGCCGAGGATCGCACCGCAGGCAGAGAGTGCACCGCAGATCACACCGCCGGCACAGCGGAATTTCTTTGCCCCGATCAGCGTAACTGCGACGCTGATGATGCCGCCGGCGTTCATGGAGGGAATTCCATAGCAGCTGAATGCTGCCACCGTCAGAATCAGAACCACCGCCGCGGCACAGCCGTCTGTGGAACGCAGCGGGATCTTTCCGGTAGAACGGACGCTGGCAAAGACAGCGTGCATAAAGTAGGAGGCACAGCCGGTGAGGGCGGCAGTCATGGTGTAGCCGATCACCTCCGCACCGCTGGCGTGGAACAGCAGGGAAACGACAATGCCGGAAAAAAAGACACACAGTCCGGTGCTGCATGCGATGCCGGCGGAAGTTTTGGCAGGGCGTTTCATCACCCGCAGGCAGACGACCACCACCAATGCAAATAGCAGGGGCAGATTGTCCAGCATGGTGTTGGAGATGAGGTAGGAGATCAGGCTGCCGGCAAGCACGGAAACGGCACCCGCAGAGCCGAGGTTGGCGGCAATGGCAATGGGCAGCGGAGAAGTCATGTTGCCCACATAAGTTCCGGCGAGGAGCAGACCGGAGAGAAATCCGCCGCAGCTCTCATAGAGCATGCGGGGAACGCGGGGACGGCGGAGAAGCTGGGAACGGCTGGGATTGTGCATGGTGGAAACGTCCTTTCTTTGCGGCGGCACGGTGATGCTGCCTTGAAAATGCTTTGTGGCAATACCGCACAAAGAGCGTCTGGCGACTTTGCACGCCATCTGCTTGCAAATTTTCCGTCATATTTCACAAAAATGCTCGTGAATACATCAAGTATTCACTCTGCTTTTTGCTCCATCTGACGGAAAATTTGACGACGCATCTGTCGCACAATCTTTGTGCGGTATTGACGTGTGTATCTATTATAACGATATGTGGAAAAAATATCTGTCAGAATCTCTTGCACCATTTTAGGACAATGTGCTTGAATCTGCGGCGGCAGGGCGGGCAATCGGGAGAAGGTGCGTTTCCGGTCAGTTTGGCGAAAAAATCAGAGCGTGTTTCCGTATTTGGAGAACACGCTCTGATTCTTATGGCAACCCCGCACAAAGCCCGCCTGACGGCTTTGCACGCAATCTACGTGCAGATTTTTCGTCATATTGCCCAGAAATCCCTTGCCATACGGAAAGTATGCCTGCGGAATTTCTATGCAATCTGTCGACCGAAAAATCTGACGACGCATCTTACGCACAAGCTTTGCGCGGTGTTGCCTTACTTCTTCTGATATTCTGCCAGCACATGCTGCAATTCCTGAATGTACAGTTTTGCGGCACGGCTGGTCTGTGTCTTGGGGTTGGAGATCCAGCCGATCTCCATGCGTTCCGCCGTATCCAGCGGCACAGAAACAATGTCGCCGCCGTTCAGGTCGGCACTGACCATACCGCTGCAAATGGTGTAGCCGTTGACTCCGCGGAGCAGGTTGAACAGTGTCGCACGGTCGCTGACGCGAATGCTCTTTTTGTGCGGCACTGTGCTGAGCAGTTCTTCTGCAAAGTAAAAGGAGTTGTGGACACCCTGTTCAAAGCACAGGAACGGATATGGCTCCAGATCTGCCGTGGTGACGGAACTGCGTTTTGCCAGCGGGTGAGCCGCCCGCAGAAAGACGTGTGGCTCTGCCATTGCCAGCGAGTGGAATTCCAGATGATATTCCTCCAGCATGGCACGAAGCACCTTTTCGTTGAAGCTGCTGAGGTAGAGGATCCCGATCTCGCTGTCGAAATTGCGGACATCTTCCATGATCTCATGGGTGCGGGTTTCCCGCAGCGTGAACTCATAGGACTCCGGCGAGAGCCGCTGGATCAGCTGTACAAAGGCATCGACAGCAAAGGCATAGTGCTGTGTGGAAATGGAGCACCGCTGCCGTGTCTGTCGGGTGGCACCGTAGTGCTGGTGGAGCAGGTCTGCCTGTTCTACCACCTGTCGGGCGTAGGAGAGGAACTCTCTGCCGTCCTCCGTGAGAGCGATTCCTCTGGCGGAACGGTGGAAAATGAGAATGCCGAATTCTTCTTCCAGCGTGCGGACAGCACTGGAAAGCGTCGGCTGTGCCACGTAAAGCTGCTTGGCAGTTTCACTGATAGAGCCGTGTTCCACAATGGCAATGACGTATTGCAGCTGTTGTAATGTCATGACCGGTTTCCTCAAATGGTTTCGATCATGCGGAGCACAATGTCTGCCACACGCTTGGCGGCAATTTTTTCGAACTGGTCAAAAGACATTGCCCCTTCATCGTCGGCGTTGTCCGAGATGCAGCGGACGCTGACGAACGGCACCTGATTCCGGTATGCACACTGTCCCACAGCTGCACTTTCCATATCCACCGCATAGGGTTCCAGCCGCTGCTGGATTTCAGCCTTGACAGCACTGTCTGTGACAAAGGCTTCGCCGGAAACGATACGTCCTACAAAAGACTTCACGCCGAACTCTGTGCAGGTCTTCACTGCCAGATCAATCAGAGCCTTGTCAGACGGATAGATGCCGCAGTAGGGCGGGTAGTCTTTCAGGAAGTGCAGATCCAGATCATGGGGAAGAACCTCGCTGGAAACGACTACGTCGCAGACGTGGATCTGGTTGTTCATGCCGCCGGCGATACCGGCATTGATAACTGCTGCCGGCTGGAATGTGTCGATCAGTGCCTGCGTGCAGAGGGCAGCGTTGACTTTTGCGATGCCGCTGCAAACATGGACAATGCGGGTGTCGCCTACCTGATTGATGTAGTAGTCAAAGCCGGCTTTTTTCTGAATTTTCGAATCCGGCAGACCGTTGCGAATGTCTGTCAGTTCCGACGGCATAGCCCCGATGATTCCGATTGTTTTCAACATAAAAAATTCTCCTTGTTAATTGGTGTGAAATTGTGCCTGCATCTGAATCGGTTCTGCCCGATAGAATGCGGAGCTGACCAGTCCGTCCACGCCGGTGGCAGCATATTCGGTGACGTTTTCTTCTGTGAGGTTTCCGGCGGCAACTACGGTGCAGTGGGGATATGCTGCCTTTACCTGTTCCACTGCTGCTGCCAGTGCGTCAGGCTGCAGCTGGAAAAACTGAATGGCATCTACGCCGACAGACAAACAGCGGAGAGCCGTTTCTGCGGAAGTGGTTTCCACAAAGACTTTCTTTTCACAGAAGTGGCTTTTCTGCTGGGGATACCGTTCCAGAAAAACGTCCAGACCGCCCATGCAGGCGATATGGGTTTCATAGATCAGGACAGTTTCCGACAAGCCCATGCGGTGCGGAATCACGCCGCCGGCAACCACTGCCTTGGTGACCAGTGCTTTTGTACCGGGGAAATGTGCCCGTGCCGCAGTCAGAGAAATGGCAGGGGAAATTTCCTGTACCCGATTGAGCATGTTTCTGGCTTTGGTGGCAACGCCGGAACAGTGGGAAAGCAGGGACTGACAGATCTTCCACGCACGGTGCAGGTCACAGACGCTGCCCTCTGCGGTGAAGAACAACTCGCCGGCTCCGATCTGTGTGCCGGTGGGGAGGGAATAGGCGGTGGAAAGTCCCAGCTTGGAAAGAATGCGGGAAACCTCCTCGGTGCAGCAGAGCACGCAGGGCTCGCGGGTGTAGAAAGACAACGAGCCCGGCTCGTCCCCGATGTCCAGCCCCAGTGTGGTCAGATCCAGATACGGGGTATCCTGCTGGATCAGGGCATCTAGTTCGCTGTCCGGAATATAGATCAGATCGCTACGCATTGTGATCGCTCCTTTTTCATTGTGATGCTACCATTATACCACAAAACCGCTGTGTTGTCCACTGATTTTCTTTTTCGTTTCGGGCGGATTGCTTTCTTTTCGAAATGAGGCGGTAAAAAGGAACAGGAAAGTTTTGCAACAAATTTTAGGACTGTACTGCACAATTGCCAAACGGGAGAAAATGTGATATAATGATGATAGATTGTCAAGTCAAGTGCAACACAATCAGAGAAAAATAGATTTCTGAAGAGGTCTTAAGGAAGTATAGATTGACAGAAAGGTTATTTATGAAAAGCAAAAGAAAACTACGATTTCTCATACCTATATTCTGTATCGTTCTATCACTTGTCATCTATCGTTTGGCGAATGGCTTGATGAGAGAAAGAGAATTTCAGCATATGCCAGAAATATATGAGATACCGAATACTTCACAAGTGTTTACGCAAAACAATGTCACGACAGTTCGGACGAATTATATCATAAAAAGTGAGTATACGGATTTGGATCTGCTGCATCAAAAAGTACAGGATTTTATTTATGATAATAATATCATCAATACCTCGATCAACTGTTCAGAAACAGAAGAATACTATATAAACTTAAGATTCTATCGCATTAGTGAACAGCTTCCTTTTGATTTTGAACAAATATCGGGATTCGGGGGAGATGTCATTGAAAATCACACTGAAGATTTGATTGCAAGAGTTTCTGTTTATTCTGATTCTCCATATCAATTGAGTTACAAGTTATGGAATAGAACAGAGAATGATAAAGATGGCTATAATGATGTGATAGAGGAAAGGTCTTTTTATGAAGCACTGCGAGGCGTTGCATCATGATAATCTGAAACAACATGGAATTTGAAAAATTCATTTTTACTTTTATCCCAATTCTGTTCTGTATTGCTCATCTAAAATGAAAATCAAAATTCACCAATATATCCATATATTTTTAGGACAATACATCTCAACAATACGAAAAAGAATTGGGACTTACTTTTTATGCTCAAGCTGTATCTAACTGACAGAACAATAAGATCGTTTTATACTCACTCCGTATTTTTGCTGGGTGAGTTTTTTATTTGATACTTTAGGAGTTGATTATGCGGCAATGTATTAGGAAAATGCACAACGTCTATCTTCTTTAATTGACAAAAACTGTGGAAATATGCTATAATACCAATAGCACATCTGGATATGTGTAAGTGCAGTTATGATTGCAGAAAGGTGAAACGACCATGAAATATCGAAAACTCACAGACATCAATCAGGAAATGACAGCCTCCGAGAACGCCTTGCAGCAGGCAGATCAGGCATTTCTGGGCGAACTGCAAAAGGTGGCAGAATCGATCCGGCAGACTGCGGCAGAGCGTCCGGTGATCCTGCTGGCAGGTCCCTCTGGTTCGGGAAAGACCACGACGGCATTTTTGCTGGAACGGTTTCTGGATCGCTGGGGTGTGGAAACGCATACGATTTCCATGGACAATTTCTTTTCCACTATGACACCGCAGCAGCGGGAATTGTCCGTCAAGGGCAAGCTGGATCTGGAATCGCCGGCACGGGTAGATATTCCCTATCTGAATCAGCAGCTGCAAAAAATCATTGCCTGCGAACCCACATGGTTGCCGCGGTATGAATTTCCCACAACCACGCGGATCGATCAGGACTGGCAGCTGACGCGAAAGCCCAACGAACTGTTGCTGCTGGAGGGAATCCACGCCCTGAATCCGGAAGTCATCACCATTCCGGAGGAGATGACCGTGCGGATTTACGTCAGTGTGCGGACGCGTGTGACCAACGGGGAAACTGTGCTGCACCCGTCACGTCTGCGGCTGATGCGGCGAATGCTGCGGGATCGGAACTTCCGGCATCGCAGCGTGGCAGAAACTTTGTCCATGTTCGAACACGTGCAGGCAGGGGAGCACAAGTATATTGCCCCGTATAAGAAGCGGGCATTGTTTTCGGTAGATACGTTTTTGCCTTATGAGCTGGGCATTTATAAAACCTTGCTGGACGGGGAACTGGAAGCGGAAATGCAGCACCCTCTTCTGCGGGAATTGCGGCAGATGTGGGACGACGTAGAACCGCTGCGGCTGGAACAGGTGCCGGCGGATTCACTGGTGCGGGAGTTCGCAGGGGATAGTGCGTTTCATTATTGAGGGGAATCGATTCGGGTGGAACTGGAAATTTTTGCGGAAGCGTAGCTTCTGAGTCTGCCGTGTCAAAACCGTCCGGCGGAATTCGCTCGTACCTCGCTG
>NZ_KI260422.1 GCF_000468015.1 Ruminococcus callidus ATCC 27760
CTGTCGCACAATCTTTGTGCGGTATTGCCCTAGGCTCCCTTGAAAGGGCACCCGAAGGCTGACTGAGGGATTTTCACGTGAATCTAAAATTACAAAGATTTTGTAAGCAGATCTTCTTCGCCACCCGCTTACGAGCACAGCCCACCACGCTGATAGAATCCTGTCTGGATCAGATAGGTGCAGCCGCTGAGGAAGTGATACCGTTCCCCGATGGGGCAGAGAATGATCGCCTGTGCGAAGTCCTTGCCAGCGAATTCTGCCGCAGCTTTGCGGATCTGTTCCAGATGCTCCGGTGTGAAGCCGAAACCGTACAGGTTGATATGCTCTGCAAAATACAGGCAATATAATGTATGGAGCATGACGCAGAACTGCTTGATAGTTTCGTCTGCAACAGGCTGCAAGGCGGTGTCCGTTTCTGCCGCAGCCAGCAGGGAAGCTGGTGTCAGACGGGAAAGGTCACCCTCCAGTGCAGCGTACAGTGTCGGAGTCTGTTCTTCGGAAAAGACCGGACGGATTTTTTCCGCCACTGCTGCCGCGGACAGTTCTGCCCGCACGCTGCCCTTGGGGTAGCCCTCCAGCCGAGCACCGGCAGGGTTTACACAGATGTGTTCCACAAAGGCATCATCGGAGCCGGCAGGCAGAATGGGAGCGTTGCCGCTGACGGGAATGGCACGGTAACTGCCGCTGTCCCAGTACAGAAAGACCTGATTTTCCGCCTTGGCATGCAGGTCGCCGTAGTGCACGCCTGCCATGGCGAATTCGGTGACGGCACTGTTGATGTATACCGGCAGGCGGGTGCTGTCCTCCAGTGCCTTTTGCAGCACCGGAAATGTCGGACAGCCGGTGTCCGTTGTACTGCCGCCCATCATTTCAAAAGCGGAGGGCATGATGCCCACGCCGATGCCCAGCAGGTTTTCGTAGGTCAGGCAGCTGTTCTGGAGCATTTTTTCCAGTGTGGTTCCCAGCAGTTCCGCCAGTGCTTCCGGTGTCATGTCGGCTTTGTGAGTGATCGACTTCTTGTCCAACGCCGCCGCGTTCAGGGTGGTCAGACCAATGGAAATTTCTTTTTCGTCCACATAGATGCCGATCGCGAACTTGTAGGTTTCGTTGATGTCCAGCAGGATCTTCCGTCTGCCCTTTCGCACCTCGGCATTGGGGTTGACCGGCTCTTCGCCCACTTCCTGTAAAATGTGCTGGTCGATCATTTCGTTGGTGATAATGGTGACAGCCGCACGGGTGATGCCCAGAATTGCCGAAATGTCCACGCGGGAGATCGGCCCCTGTTCCCGAACAACTTTCAGGATCTGCATGCGGTTTCGCCGTTTCAGATCCAGTTTACTGATGCCACAGTCATTCATGCTTCTTCTTCCTCTTTCAAATTCTGAAACCGTTTTTTTGATGAACGGTTTCGTATGGTTTCGCAGGGATTTCCTGCGGATATTCCGAAAAATTTCGGGGAGTTTCGATGCGGTGCCGCGGTTCGCTTTGTGCGGTATTGCCCAAGGAATCGCACATACATCGTTCCGATTTATCTATTTTATCATATAGCATTTAGATTTGCAAGCCGCCCGCGGACTTTGCTTAAAAATTTACAAAAGCGACACGAAGGAACGTTTCTGGCTGAAGCACTGAAAAAAATCGGAAAATTTCGTGACACAAAGTGATGCCTGTCACGGAGAAACCACATGATTTTGTGTACAAACCGAAATCAACCTTGATTTCTCGATGCGATTTGTTCATTTTTGGGACGATTGTAAGTACACTGGAGCCTCCCTTGAAATAGGTAGGGAGAACGCCCACATCGCCCCGCGGACTTGCCTGAGGACAGCAATTTTCTAGGGCAGCCATATCGAAACCGTCCGGCGGAATTCGCTCGTTCCTCGCTGTCCGCCTGGGCTTGCCAACGCCGATTGTTGCCCTTGCCGGTATCGGTAATGTTGATATTCAGGTGTTTTCTGGTGCAGGCGGGTAACTTTTATTTTAACGTCACCAACGAACTTGACAATTCTGCAAAAATCCTGTATAATAAAAAGAAATCAACTTTTCAATCATGGTATTATGCAGAATGTTCATAGGGTGTTGCATTCTCTACACGAGCTTTATGCACTGCTTTCCAACAGCAGAATTTGAACGATATGGAGCCCGAACAGACGAAATCGCTGTTCCGACAAGAGAGGACTGATAAGATGAAAAAAGAAAAACTGTTGCATTCTACAAAGATCCAGCAAATGATCGCACAATATAAACACGACATGCAGCTGGTAGACCAGCTGACCGCAGATGCAGAACCCCACTACGAGATCGAACAGGAACTTTATAAAAAGTACGAAGTCAAGCGTGGTCTTCGCGATCTGGACGGTAAAGGGGTACGTGCCGGTCTGACCACGATCAGCAAGGTGTCCGCTACCCAGATCGTAGACGGCAGGGAAGTTCCCGCAGCCGGACAGCTGTTGTACCGCGGGATCCCCATTGAACAGCTGGTGCAGGGCTTTATTACCCACGACCGCTTTGGCTTCGAGGAGATCGTCTATCTGCTGCTCATGGGACATCTGCCGAAAGCCGACCAGCTGGCACAGTTCAAGGGGCTGCTGACAGACTATCAGGAACTGCCCAACCACTTTAACAGCGGCGTTATTATGAAGATGCCCAGCGACAATATCATGAACACAATGGCAAAGTGCGTGCTGGCACTTCATGCCTATGACCCCAAGCCCGATGATACCAGCCTGCCCAACGTGATGCGGCAGTGTATCCAGCTGGTGTCCCAGTTCCCGTCGCTGGCGGTGTTCGGCTATCAGGCTTCCATGTACTTCCGCAACGACAAAAGCATGTTTATCCAGAAGCCTGACCCGAAGCTTTCCATTGCGGAAAACATTTTGTATATGATGCGTCCGGACGGCAAATATACCCGTCTGGAAGCAAAACTGCTGGATCTGTGTCTGGTGCTCCATGCGGAACACGGCGGCGGCAACAACTCCGCATTCACTGTGCACGTGGTTTCCTCCTCCGGAACGGACACCTATTCCACCGTTGCTGCAGCACTGGGCTCTCTGAAAGGACCGAAGCACGGCGGGGCGAACATCAAGGTCATGGAGATGTTCGAAGACCTGAAGCAGCACTGCCCCGACTGGGAGGACGAGGACGCTCTGCGGGAATATCTCAAAGGGCTGCTCCGCGGCGAGGGCTTCGACCACAGCGGTCTGATCTATGGCATGGGACATGCGGTGTACTCCGTATCCGACCCCAGAGCCGTGATCCTGAAATCCTTTGTGGAACAGCTTTCCGATGAAAAGGGCTGCCACGCTGAGTACCAGCTGTACGCCACCGTGGAACGCCTTGCCAAGGAAGTTATCACCCAGAACCGGAAGATCTATAAGGGCGTTTGTGCCAATGTGGACTTCTACAGCGGCTTTGTATACCGCATGCTGGGACTGCCTATGGATTTGTTCACGCCGATCTTCGCCATTGCCCGCATTGCCGGCTGGTCGGCACACCGGCTGGAAGAACTCATCAACTGCCGGAAAATTATCCGTCCGGCATATCTCTCTGTGGCAGAGCCGCAGGAATATGTACCGCTGGAAGAACGATAAGAGGAAAATCTGCAAGCAGATTGCGTGCAAAGCCGTCAGGCGGGCTTTATGCGGTGTTGCCATAATATATTCACGGATGCTTTCTCTGGCTGACGGCCGAAAGGAATTTCTGTGGTTTTTTTCGAAAAACACTTGCAATTTCTGTAAGAGTATGCTATAATACAAATATCTGATGCGTTGACATCAGGACGGATTCCGGAATATAGGTGTGCGGGTCCTGTGCAACAAAGCACCGTGAACCATGTCAGGCGGGGGACCGAGCAGCATTAAGCGGATGTGTTTGTGTGCCGCAGCAAACCTGCACACCTATGTTCCGGAATCTTTTTTGCTGGGAGGTGTAAGGGTTGTATCAGGCATTGTATCGGAAATGGCGGCCGCGGTCGTTTGACGATGTGATCTCGCAGCCGCATATCACAACGGCTCTCCGGAATCAGATCCGTGAGGAAAAGACAGCCCACGCCTACCTGTTTACCGGTTCCCGCGGCACGGGAAAAACCACCTGTGCCCGCATTCTGGCGAAAACGGTCAACTGTGAACACCGCACGCCGGAAGGAAATCCCTGTCTGGAATGCGATATCTGCCGCGAAGCAGAACGGGGAGCCCTTTCTGACATCGTGGAGATCGACGCGGCTTCCAACAACAGCGTCGAGGACATTCGCGACCTGCGGGAAGGCACCGTCTATCTGCCGGAACGCTGCCGGTATAAAGTGTATATCATCGACGAAGTGCACATGCTCTCTCCCAGTGCGTGGGGAGCATTGCTGAAAGTCATGGAAGAACCGCCGGAATACGTCAAGTTTATTCTGGCGACCACGGAAGTCCACAAGGTGCCGGCGACCATTATTTCACGCTGCCAGCGGTACGACTTCCACCGGATCCGCACTGCGGACATTGCGGCACGGCTGGAATATATCGCCGGCGAGGAGCAGCTTTCGCTGGAGCCGGAGGCGGCACAGCTGATCGCTCACCTGTCTGACGGCGGTATGCGTGATGCGTTGTCCCTGCTGGATCAGTGTGCGTCCGGCGGCGAAGCGATCACCGCGGCATCTGTTACGGCGGCAGCCGGCGTTGCCGGTCGGGACAGTGTGTTCGCCATTCTGGAAGCAGTGCAGGCACAGGACGCGGCAAAGGCACTGGAATACACCGGTGCCCTCTACGACCAGTCCAAGGACATGGTGCGGCTTTGTGACGAACTGCTGGAACAGCTGCGGAATATGATGCTGCTGAAAGCCGGCACGGGACAGCCGGATCTGCTGACCTGTCTGCCGGACGAGCTGCCGCGGCTGGAACAGCTGGCACAGAAGCCCTCGCTGGATACGATCCTGTGGCAGATCGCCCAGCTGCAAGACTGTCGGGAACGCATGCAGCGAAATCAGAACAAGCGTGTGGAACTGGAAATGCTGTTGTTGCAGTTGGCAGTGCCCAAGGTCGCTGTACCGGTTTCGCCGGCAGTGACAGCGGCTCCTCAGCCGGCACAGCCTGCCCCGCAGCCTGCTGCGGCACCCCAGACCACACAGTCTGCACCAGCAGCCGAGCCTGCTGCGGCAGAACCGGAACAGAAGCCCCTGACGGCGGCAGAGATCCAGCCGGTCAACAACTGGGCGGATATTCTGGCGGCATATCAGGCAGTGAATCCGGCGGTGTCCGGCAGTCTGGCGGAGTCTTCGGCTTATGTTGCCGGAAACAACCTGCTGATCGTGGCAAAGAACCGGTTTTTCCTCACCCTGCTGAAGAATAAGGAAAATGCACTGTCCCTGCGGGAAACTGTCAAGCAGTTCCTCGGGGCAGAGTACAATATCCGTGCCAAGTGCAGCGAGCCGGAGGAACAGACCTCCAAGGCACAGAATCTGCTGCAAAAGGCAATGGACAGTCATCTGGATACGGCAGTGGAAGAATGATAGAAGCCTGCCTGACAGGCTGGCGTAAGTGATGAAGTGAAACCCGCATTTTTACCAATGCGAAAAGATATGAGTTTATACTGAAAGGAAAGATTTTCTCATGAGAGCAAGATTACCGAAACAGAATCAGGGCGGTGCCCAGAATATGAACGCAATGATCCGTCAGGCACAGAAGATGCAGGACGAGATCTCCGAACTGCAGGAAGACATCGAGAGCCGTGACTTTACTGCAACCGCAGGCGGCGGTGCAGTCAGCGTTACCGTTACCGGCAAAAAGACCGTAAAGGCTCTGGAGATCAAGCCGGAAGTGGTAGATCCGGAGGACATCGAGATGTTGCAGGATCTGATCATCAGTGCTGTGAACGAGGCAGTGAATCAGGTAGAGGCAACCACAGAATCTGAAATGAGCAAGATCACCGGCGGTGTTTCTCTCCCGGGCTTGTTCTAAGGGAACAGAATGGCTGGTTATCACGCACTCCCGCTGGAACTTCTGGCGGAGGAGTTTGCAAAACTGCCGGGCATCGGGCTGAAATCGGCACAGCGTCTGGCGTATTCGATCATTTCCAGACCGGAGGAGGACGTGGAACGCTTTGCCAACGCTCTGCTGTCGGCGAAGCGGGACATTCACTATTGCCCCTGCTGTCAGAATCTCACGGAAATGGAACTTTGTTCTGTCTGTGCAGACGAAGAACGGGATCACAGCCTGATCTGCGTGGTAGAGAGCCCGAAAGATGTGACGGCACTGGAACGCACGGGGGAATATACCGGCGTGTATCATGTGCTGCACGGGCTGATCTCGCCGATCGACGGCATTACGCCGGACAAGCTGCGGATTCGGGAATTGCTGGCACGCTTGCAGGACGGCAAGGTGCGGGAAGTCATCATGGCGACCAATCCCACTGTAGAGGGCGATGCCACGGCGATGTATCTGGCACAGCTGCTGGAGCCGCTGAAGGTCAAGGTCACACGGTTGGCGTTTGGGCTGCCGGTAGGCGGTTCGCTGGAATACGCCGACGAGGTGACACTGTTCAAGGCACTGGAAAACCGGACGGCAATGTAACAGCACTGCCGCAAGACAAAACGAAAATATTTCGCCCTGTTCGTGGGGGATTCTCCGCAGGCAGGGCGATTTTTTTATTATACGGGCGGGGTTTTGGTGAAATCTTTTACTCATGTTTCAGGTTTCGCAGAAGAAACCCCTCAGTCAGCCTGCGGCTGCCAGCTCAGCACA
>NZ_KI260423.1:0-470 GCF_000468015.1 Ruminococcus callidus ATCC 27760
GAGGTATTACCATTACCTCTGTCTTGCAGAATTTGTAAAATAGTAATCATTATCAATCAATAGTATTCAGTCTAGTAATCAATCATAGTAGATATACATAGTAGTATACATATATATTGTTATGATATATAACATAATAGAGTATATAGTATATCAGTATATGTCACTATTACATGATTATATATCATCTCATAACCAGAAGGAGGAGCTATCATGAGAAGTAAAAGAGAAAAGAAATCCATTACAAAGAGCATTAAGCTTTCCCCGTTACAAGTACAACAAATTGAAGAAAAAGCAAAGGAAAAGAATCTGACGTTTAGCAGCTATATGGTAGATTGTGCCGTACATGGGAATAATAGCATTACACCACAAATGGCGGTTCGGATGCAGGAGCTTGTAAATATGGTACTTGAAATTGCAGACAGTATTGACGGCACGGAATATATTCGAAAAGAGGAACTGCGGCAGAA
>NZ_KI260423.1:570-824 GCF_000468015.1 Ruminococcus callidus ATCC 27760
CGCCGCAAGAAAAGTATGAAAACTTGGAGCAAAAAATGGGATTGTTTGTAGAGGGAGGATTAGATGTATGGGAATCTTTAAGGTAATCAGAAACACCAATGACGAGCTGGACTACTTATATAACGTTCTGAATTATACGATGGGCATACATACAGATTATGATAAACGCTATAGCCCGAACGTCGATATATACCATGCTTACGAGCAATTTCTTTCCGTGAAGAAATATTTCGGTAAGACCAGTGGAAATCCGG
>NZ_KI260423.1:924-2374 GCF_000468015.1 Ruminococcus callidus ATCC 27760
TAAGACCAGTGGAAATCCGGCATTTCATTTTATTATCGTATATGATGCGAAATCGACTTGGGGTGATAATTATGAGCGGGCGGAATCTATGAGCCGGAGCATTGCCTCTTATTTCTCGGACAAGTACCAGATCGTTTATGCAATACATCGAAAACTCTGCTCAAAGAGATATGGCGGTTGTGCCTCTGTCTATCACGCTCATTTTGTTATGAACTCGGTCAGCTATATAGACGGGACAATGCTTTCAGGGAACAGATCAGAGTTGTATGCTTTTCTAGACTACATCAAGCAAGTCACAGGAGATAAATCCTGGGTGACGCAATATGGTTCTGAGAAGGGAAATGGGTGTCAAGGCGTTTCTGATGTTAGGGCAGTGTGATTGAGCCTGTTTGGGTTTTGGCTGGATTGTGGCGAAATGGCTTGTTCTCAGTGCGGGTGTGGAGTGGGTTGTGGGAAGTCTAATTTTTGTTGTAGTATTCCAGTTTTCTGAAAATGCTGTTGTGCAAATGAGAGAAATGTGGTATAATAAATCTATACAAAAGCTTGCACGTTAGGAGTGAGATACAAGATATGACGACGAAGGAAATCGATGAAAAGAGCTTAGAAAATGCCAAAAGATTGTTTTCAAGCGGTGAGATCGATAGAATAGAAGTTGGTACAGTAAAAGGTTTGCAGGCAATCCACAAGGCACTTTTTGACGGGTTGTACGACTTTGCCGGAAAAATCAGAACTTTAAATATTGCAAAGGGCAATTTCCGCTTTGCAAACAGCTTGTACTTAGATGCAGTTCTTTCGGCAGTAGAGAAGATGCCTGAAAACACATTTGAGGAAATCATCGCAAAGTATGTGGAAATGAATGTGGCACACCCTTTTATGGAGGGCAATGGCAGAAGCACGAGAATCTGGCTGGACATGATCCTCAAAAAACGTCTGGGGAAAGTAACGGACTGGGCAAAAATTGATAAGGTACAGTATTTGCAGGCAATGGAAAGAAGTACGATAAACGACCTGGAACTGCGGTTTCTGATACAACCGAATCTGACGGATAAGGTTGATGACAGAGAAGTGATTTTCAAGGGAATCGAACAGTCGTATTATTATGAAGGGTACGAGAAATAGAGCAGCCAAATGACTGGATTGCATCGGATTATTTTAATTTTCAATTCCGAGCAATTCAGTCATTTTTTCTTTTCGTGGAAAACTGGGATAACTTGTGGAAATCCGAAAAAAGTCGGTATAGGGGGAATTGAGGGAAAACAATAATCAAAGAAATTTTACCTGGCACACGGCACAAGTAATTCCGTAAAAAGAAACTCCAGACTGTTTTTGTTTCCCTTTTTGAAAATGGTGCAGTTGAAAAGTTTGTATTTCGGCGGAAAAGAAAAAATTGCAGCGGTAATTTCAGAAAAGGAGTGGCCCACCGAAAAAAAGTCTGTAAAAACGCAGTCAA
>NZ_KI260424.1 GCF_000468015.1 Ruminococcus callidus ATCC 27760
CTGTCGCACAATCTTTGTGCGGTATTGCCATAAAAAAGAAAGGTGATGCTTTATGCCACAAAACATAAATCAGGAACTGTTGCAGCGGTTTGTAGATGCACAGGATCACGGGTACGAATTTGGAGAAACCTATGCCAAGGCACTTGACGAGATGAAACAGGGGCAAAAAATGACGCACTGGATCTGGTACGTGTTCCCGCAGATTCAGGGGCTGGGGAAAAGTTTTATCGCGGTGTATTTTTCCATTTACGATCTGGAAGAGGCGGTAGCGTACTATCAGCACCCGATTCTGGGGGCAAGGCTGCGGGAGATCACGGCGGTGCTGCTGGAGATTCCCTCCAATAACCCGTGGAGCGTGTTCGGGCAAACAGATGCACGCAAGGTGCGTTCCTGCATGACACTGTTCCGGCAGGCTGCACCGGACGACGACTTGTTTTCCCGTGTGCTGTACAAATTCTATCGCGGCGTCGAGGACAAAAGAACCTTGGAACAACTGCACATTTTTTGAAAGACGAGGAGAAACCAAAAAATGATTCTCAACATACATGGCTACGGCGGCAGTGCACAGAACAGTGCCTATACAGCATTGCTTTCGCTGGGCTGCGATGTGACCTCGCCGCAGCTGGATTATGATGCAGTGTGTCCGGAGAAAGTGCTGAAAACACTGCGGGAAATGGCTGTGACATGTCACGCGGATACTTTGATAGGGACAAGCTTTGGCGGATTTTTTGCGGCACTGCTCTGTGCGGAACTGCATCTTCCCACCATCTTGGTGAACCCCTGTCTGATGCCGTTTGACGTACTGCCAAGGCTCGGAAATACGCAGCCAATACAGCCGCTGATGGTGCTGTTCAGCAAGCTTGCTGCAATCGACAGCAGTCTGGTGCACTGTATCATCGGGGCAGAAGACGAAGTGATCGGAGATCACGCGTTTACGAAACGGCTGCTGTGCGATGCAGATCTTGTGCAGGTGCCGAATGGCAGGCATTCCGGTGCGACACTACCGCTGCAATCGTTTTTTCAGACAATTCTGGGAAAATAAGGGCAGCACCTGAGGAAGAAACATTGTCAACTGAAAACAGTTCCGAAATTTCCGGCAAATTTCGGAACTGTTTTGTATTTTCAGACTTCTGCAATTGTGCTAAAATAAAGTTATCCACAACAGAAAAAGAGGAAGGGAAGTTTGAACAATGTTTTGCAAATACTGTGGAAGTGAGATTGAGGACAATTCCAAATTCTGTGAGAAGTGCGGCAAAAAGCTGGACGAGGCAGTTCCTGCGGCAGAGGCGGAGAGTCCTGTGAAAAAGAAAAAGTCCAAAAAGAAGTGGATCATTCTGGCGGTGGCAGCCGTTCTGGTGGTCGTGGTTCTCGCGGCGGTGATCGGTTCTTCCGGCGACGATTCCGAAAAAAGTACCGGAAATTCCGGAAGCTCCGAATATTCCGAAGTCATTACCCAGCCGCCGACGGAAGCGTCCAAGTATCAGAAAACCAATTCCTACAACATTCCCTGCAACGGCAATTCGGAACTGGCAATTGAAGCAGCCAACGTGTTTGCCGACAAGTACGGCGGTTCCAGTTACGACTGGAACCTGACTAGTGTTGATGCATCAGTTTCCGGAATGGAGGGCACTTATCGGTATACTTACAGCTGGGTAGGCAACACCTACACGGCTACCAGAAAATTCAAAATCACGGACTATGGCACCTACCGGAACTACAGTTGGGAAGGTGACATTGCAAATTTATTTTACGGAAGTTAAGGCAACACCGCACAAAGCCCGCCTGACGGCTTTGCACGTAATCCGCTTGCAGATTTTCCTTAAAAACTGAAAGAGATTTTTCGATATAGTTTAAAGCTATAGGCAACTGCTCTATAAATATATTTCCCAAACCTGCTGTTTCATGGTATACTAAAATCAAATACATTTGTTCAGAAAGAGGAATTGACTATGCAGAAGATCACATCTCCGTACCGCTATGATTTTGTCGGAAGCTTCCTGCGTCCGGAAAACCTGAAGCAGGCAAGAAAAGATTACAGAGCAGGAAAAATCAGCAAGGAACAGCTGACCGCTGTAGAAGATGCTGCGATTCGTGAACTGGTTGCCAAGCAGAAGCAGGCAGGCTATCACATCATCACAGACGGTGAATATCGCCGTGAATACTGGCATCTGGATTTTATGTGGGGCTTTGCCGGCGTTGGACATGAAAAGACCGGCGGCGGTGTGCAGTTCAACGGAGAAATGGCAGATCTGGAAGATACCTACCTGACCGGAAAGGTCAAGGTAGTGCCGCACCCGTTTGTGACATACTTCCAGTTCCTGAAACAGTTTGAAGATGATGAAACCGTTGCAAAGTATACCATTCCTGCACCGGCACAGATGTTCCAGCAGATGATCGTGCCGCAGAATTTCCAGAGCACCAGAGAATTCTATGCCACCAATGAAGAACTGATCCACGACATCGGCGTTGCATATCAGGAAGTGATCCGTCAGTTCTATGATGCAGGCTGCCGCAATTTGCAGCTGGACGACTGCACTTGGGGTGCGATCGTGGGAAATGCTGCAAAACAGCGGTATCAGTCCTTTGGCATTGATCTGGAAGATGTCAAGAAGCAGCTTCTCGCGGTCAACAATCTGGCACTGGAGAACAAGCCGGCTGACATGGTGATCACTTCTCACATTTGCCGCGGCAACTATCACTCCACATTCTTCACCAGCGGACCGTATGATTCTGTTGCAGACTATGTTTTTGCACAGGAAAATGTAGATGCCCTGCTGCTGGAATATGATGACGAAAGAAGCGGCGGCTTCGAACCGCTTGCAAAGGTTTCTCCGAATAAAAAGGTGGTTCTCGGTCTGATCACTTCCAAGAAGCCGGAACTGGAGGACAAGCAGACAGTTATTGCACGGATTCACGAAGCAGCAAAGTATATTCCGCTGGATCGCCTTTGCCTGAGCCCGCAGTGCGGATTCGCTTCCTGCGAGATCGGCAACAAGCTGACAGAAGCAGACGAGTGGGCAAAGCTCGCACTGGTAAAGGAAATCGCAGAAGAAGTCTGGGGATAATCGCTTTTTCTGAGGCAATACCGCACAAAGAGCGTCTGGCGAC
>NZ_KI260425.1 GCF_000468015.1 Ruminococcus callidus ATCC 27760
ATCTGTCGCACAATCTTTGTGCGGTATTGCCTATGTGTCCCTTTTGTACATACCTACTATACCACAAATGTCCGTCGAAATCAATTGAAAATCAAAGTTTTCTGAGAATCTGAAAAAAATTTCGTGAAAGTATGGACTTATGCGAAAAAATATAGTATAATAAAAAAGTATCGGGCAAGACAGTTCGGGGAATGCTCCGGCTTTCGGCGGCGTTTCCTTTGTCCTGCTGCTGGCTTGGAATGCGGTTTGAACCGGCATTTCGGGACCGTTTATTTTATTCGGAGGTATCAAAACTATGTTCAAATGGAAAAAGGCTGCCGCTGCTTTGGCGGCTGCCGCAATGACTGTTGCTGGTGCAGGCTGCACTGTCGGCAGCGGTTCTGCGTATGCAATGACAATCGACGGCGAGCAGATCAATGCAGGTATCTATATCTACTATTCCTATGCATCGTACATGGAACTGACACAGACCTTGCAGTCCCAGAATTCGGAACTGGACGTAAAGGACGACAATGTCGTAAAAGAACAGAAAATGGACGGTGTCAGCTCGGAAGAATGGATCAAGAACAAGGCACTGGAATATTGCCAGCGGTATGTGGCAATTGAAAAGAAGTTCGACGAACTGGATCTGTCCCTGACAGAAGAAGAGTCCAAAGACGTGGAGAACACCATTGATTCTTTCTGGGATACCAATGGCGAGACCTACGAGAAAAACGGCATTTCCAAGAATTCTGTCAAGAGCGTTCTGGAAAATACGTATATGACCAACGAAGTATTCCTCTATTATTACGGCGTTGACGGCGAAGAAGGCACTACCGAGGACGATCTGAAGCAGTACTATGAGGAAAACAATGCCCGTGTCCGCTACATCAAGTTTGATCTGACAGACGGAAACGGCGAGGCTCTGGATGATGCCGGCAAGAAGGAAATGAAGGCAAAGGTCGAGGACTATCTGGGCGAGATCAACGCACTCAAGGGCGATGAGGACGCAATGGAAGACGAAATGGACAACGTGCAGAGCGACTATAACGCTTATGTGACTTCCATTTCCGAGGAAGCTGCCGCAGCAACAGCCACTTCTGCAACCGATGCGGACGGCAACGAGATCGCTGCAACAACAGAAGCAACTACTGTCGCTGCTGAAACTACCACAGAAACTACCGCAGCCGCAGAGGAAAGTGCTGCTACAGAAACTGCCGGTGCAGAAGAAGCTGCGGAAACCACTGCGGCAGAAGAATCTGCTTCGGAAGAAACTACCACGACAGAAGCAGCTGTGGAAACCGATGAAAACGGCTCTGAAGTGACTACCACCACGACTGCTCCCTATGCAAATGAACAGATCATTGCAAAGGTGACTACAAAAGAGAACACCAAGGAAGAAGATGTGACCTATAATCCGTGCAAGAATGTATACGACTATGTATTCGGCGACGGACAGAAGAACTATGGCGTGGCAACTGTGGTAGAAGATGACACGGCTTACTATATCGTAATGTGCCGTGACATCAAGGAGCGTATGACAGAGGACGACCTGTGGACAGAAACACAGCAGAATACTGTGATCTCTCAGGCATATAGTGATGCGTTTGAGGATATGCTGGACGGCTGGACTGGCGAGCAGAAGGTTGAGAAGAACGACAGTGCGATCAAGAAGTACGATGCGTTCAAGATCGATATGGACAGCAGCAGTCAGAGTGCATAACAGAAAATTTGAATAGAATTATGCGAAAGCCCGATTGGAAACAGTCGGGCTTTTTGTATGCATTTGAGGAGAAGATATGCATACTGCACAATTCGGAGAAATATATGTTCACAATTCTCTACTTGACACAGTAGAAGAAGTGTGATATAATAATAAAACTGTCGCACGAGAGCGAAAGTCAAGAGAATAAAGGACAACGGAAACTGTGAAACGGATCGGGAGATCGACAGTTAGCGGTTGAAGTTGTTCAAGAAAAGTTCAC
>NZ_KI260426.1:0-2005 GCF_000468015.1 Ruminococcus callidus ATCC 27760
CGGGCAAGCCGCCTGTTTGCCCCGCCGGGGGATTTTTGTTGGTAAAAAATTGTAGCAAGAACTACAGAAATTAGCCTCCCCTGAAAGGGGTGACTCCCCACGGGGTGGGGAGATGCCCGCAGGGCAGAGGGGACCGCTCAGTACGAGGGGGACCGCCGTTAGGCGGTGGAGGGGTTCTTCCGTAAAATCTTTTACACGCTGTGTAATTCGATGAAACCGGATAAACGCAGAAACAAAAAATGCCGGAAAGCACGAAAATCGTCGTCAAATTTTCGGCATTTACGGACAAACAATGCCCACTCCCTATCACATCACCTGCTCCGTTTCCACCGCCCGATACTGCAAGATCTCGAAAGAGATCTGCGTAGACAGGCTTTCCAGCTGTTCCAGTCGGGCGTGTTCCTCCCGTCCGGTCTTATAGTAATACGGTGTCATCTGAAACAGATTCTGAATATCTGCCGGATCGTCCAGCTTCAGCCAGCTGTCCACATACTCCGCCTGTATCAGTTCAAAGCCGTCCAGTGCATAGTCCCGCACTGCGTTGGGATAGGGCACATCGTAGATCGCTTCTTTCAGCCCCCACAGATGCTGCTGCCCCGGAATCACCATCAGCATAGTGCCGCCCTTATGGAGCACACGGTGGTACTCCTCGCCGCAGTAGGGGGCAAAAATCGTCATCAGCATATCACAGCACCGGTCTGCCACCGGCAAGTGATACACGCTCCCCACCGCGAAATGGGCATTCGGGCAGCGTTTCGCCGCCGCATCTGCCGCACTCTTGGAAATATCCACGCCGTAGGTTTCCATTTGCAGATCCGCCTGTGCCAGTGCTTTCGAAACGCCCTCGGTATAATAGCCCTCGCCGCAGCCCGCATCTAACAGCACGCCGCCGGCTCTGCCGTACCGCACTGCCGCCTGTTCCAGAGCCTGTAACAGCAGAGCGTAATGCCCCGCGTCCAGAAAATTCTTGCGGGCACGCATCATCACGGCGTTGTCCCCCGGATTCTTGGCGTGCTTCCGGTTCACCGGCAGCAGATTCACATAGCCGCTTTTCGCCATATCGAAGTTATGTCCCTGTGCACAGCTCCACGATTTCCCGCGGTGCTGCATAAACGAACCGCATACCGGACACTTCCAAACACTCATGCTTTTTCCACTCCCCTGCAAAACTCAGCCGGATTTCTGCCGGCGTTCTCTGTCACCTGTGCCACGGGCAACGCCTTTCGGATCTGTTCCGCCAGAATGCCGGCGGCAAAGCGTTCCGTGCCGTAGTGCCCGCAATCGAACAGAGCGATGCCGGCAAACTCTGCCGCATACCACCGGTCGTGCTTGATGTCGCCGGTAATCAGAGCGTCACAGCCCTTTGCCGCAGCCAGTTCCAGCATGGACGCAGCCGAGCCGGAACAGTAGGCAATTTTCCGAATGGAACGCTCTGCGGCGGAATACCGCACTTCCCCGAATGCCGTTTGCAGCGTCTGTGCCAGCGTTTGCGGTGTCCATGTGCGGGCACTGGTGTCGATCCACCCGAAGCCTCTGCCGTCCGTCCACGACGGCTCCAGCACTTCCTGTGTACCCTGGAGAGCCAGCGGCTTTTCCAAAAGGGTATGTGCAAAGGTGTTCAGCCCCAGCGGTGCCATGTCCAGCGGCGTGTGCACACAGATCGCTGCAATGCCGTGAGCCGCCAGCTGGTAGACCGGACTGTCCGGCGGCAGCGTTTTCAGCGGCGAAAAAATCACAGGGTGATGTGCCACCACCAGCTGCACCTGTTCCGCCACCGCCTGTGCCACAATGGCTTCGGAAATATCCAGCGTGGTGAGAATGCGGTCGGCAGGCTGTGCCATACCGCCCACCAGCAAGCCGGAGTTGTCCCACGATTCCTGCGAGGCAAACGGTGCGAATGCGTCAATGGCTTCATATACTTCTTTTACAGTCAGCATGTGATCTCTCCTTTTCTGTCTATGCCGAACAGACTCTTATGGCAATACCGCACAAAGATTGTGCGACA
>NZ_KI260426.1:2105-3494 GCF_000468015.1 Ruminococcus callidus ATCC 27760
CGCCAGACGCTCTTTGTGTGGTATTGCCTTATAGTTTCTCCTGAATTGCCTGTGCCAGTGCCGCCCAGTCTGCGGCTTCTGCACGCCCTGCCTGTTCCAGCTGCTGTGCCAGTTTCTGAAAACGCTGCTGCTTCCAGCCGGCATAGCGGCGGACGGATTCCGACTGCCAGTCCACGCAGCCGATCTCCTGTTCCAGCGGCGACAGGGTACGGACAGTTCCCGTGTGACGGGCACTCAATATCACGTAGAATTTTTTGCCCTCCTGCACCACCTGTTCCGACCAGCCGAACCCCTGCTGTGCCAGCCAGAGCCGCAGGTCGGGAATCTTGGTCATGGGCTGAAGGATCAGGTGCACCTGCCGCCGCCACGGACAGTTTTCCAGAATGTGCACAATGGTTTCGCCGCCCATGCCGGCGATCACCACATCGGTAATGCCTGCCGGCTGCACCTGTTCCAAGCCGTCGCAGAGGAACAGTTCCGCCTGTTCCAGCACACCGGCTTCTGTGAGTGTCCGTCTTGCCGCCTCCAGCGGTCCGGCGTGAATATCGGTGGCGACAGCACGGGTGCAGCGTCCGCTTTGCAGCAGTTCCGCCGGCAGATAGGCGTGATCGGTGCCTACATCGCAGACAACTCCCGCCGGTGTCACCTGTGCCGCACATGCGGCAAGCCGTTTCGTCAGCATGGTTCGTATCCTCCATTTCATTATGCAAGAGATTTCAGAAAACCCCTCCACCAGCTTTGCTTGTTCCCTCCCCTTTCAGGGGAGGCTTATTCTACTAGGCTCCCTTTTGGTGTATAGGCTCCCTTGAAAAGGGAGCTGGCAGCCGCAGGCTGACTGAGGGGTTATCTCGTAAGCCTCTTACACCAAGCAAAAGATTCCACGAAAACCCCTCCACCAGCTTCAGCTGTTACACTGCCCCAAAAACAAAAATTGCCCCACCGGAGAACCACCATTGCTGCGGCAGAGTCACACGGGGAGCAATTTCATAAAACCAATTTACTGTGCATCGCCGGCTGCGATCTGCTTGTTCAGTTCTTCCAGCAGTTCGTCCGTATCGATACCATGCACCATGCAGGCTTCTTCTACAGTTTCTCCGCGAGAAGCCGGACAGCCCAGACAATGCATGCCGATTGCCATAAACAGCGGAGCTGTCTGCGGTGCAATATCCAAAATATCACCGATGATGGTTTCTTTTGTAATCGTTACCATAGTCTTACACCTCCTGTCTGTATATCATACGGCAAAGTGCCGCAGTCCTGCACGAAAAGGAAGCCTTTTCTCAAAGGTTCCCTGCCGTGACAATCCATAGCGTTCCCTTTCCGGAAAGCACTATACAGACAAAAAGAAAAAGTCGTTTCTTATGGCAATACCGCACAAAGATTGTGCGA
>NZ_KI260426.1:3594-5492 GCF_000468015.1 Ruminococcus callidus ATCC 27760
GTCGCCAGACGCTCTTTGTGCGGCATTGCCTTATCTCAATGCAGTCCGTAAGCCTTATGCTTCTTCCTTCATCTTTGCATAGCATGCACTGCAGTAGATCGGACGGCCTTCACGGGGCTGGAACGGCACTCTTGCTTCGCCGCCGCAGGAATCGCAGACAGCAGTGAACATTTCGCGTTCCTGTCTGGGAGCACCGCCACGCTTTGCATCACGGCAAGCCTTGCAACGCTTCGGCTCATTGGTGAAGCCTCTTTCTGCGTAGAATTCCTGTTCGCCAGCAGTGAAAACGAATTCATTGCCGCAGTCCTTGCATACCAAAGTCTTATCTTCGTACATAGTATAACCTTACCTTTCTCGAGGGTGTCCGCTTGGGATTCCTCGTGCCGGAATGGTCTTTCCGGCTGTTCCATGAAAAATGTTCCGGCGGCAGGATACCGTCCGGAGAATCCCGGTGCAATTACTGCAAAACGCCTTCCGAATGAAGTTTTCGTCGGGCACGCTGCAGTGCATTATCCACTGATTTTACAGAGATTCCGAGCTGTTCCGCAGCCTGTGCATAGGACGCTCCTCCGTAGATCAGCATGCAAACCTGATATTCCCGCCGGGATAAGCGGTTCACCATTGCACAGAACATCTCCGCCGCCTGTGACCGGCTCTGTACCACAGAATCCGGCGGCAGGGCGGTGTCCTGTACCTGAGAAAGCGGAGGCATGTCCGATGCCCCCACAGGTAACGGTAAATTGCGGCAGTGCCGCAACGCAGATACAATGCTGTTTGTAATGCATTTGCCCGCATAGGCAGAAAAAGGTACGCCACGCATGAAATCATACCGACATACCGCAGAAATCAGACCCAAAAAGCCCTCTTGTGCGAGATCCTCCGGTTCAGAAATGCCCTGAAACTGCCGCACCTGATGCCAGACGGCACCGGTATAGCGTTTCACCAGCGATTCCATTGCCCCACGGTCATTTCTCGCCAGGAGCACAAGCTCCTGATCCGGTAGTTGCTCAAAAGGTACCGGCTTCAATACGCATTCCCCTATCAATCCGTGAAATTATTCAGTTTGCTATTGCTCAGGAAGTGCGGCACGCACCCGTTGACGGCACGCACTGCACTTTTCTTATTATATCGGAAAACGGCAGAATTGTCAATATCTATCCTCAGAAATCTTGAAACCCTTGGGAAAACCGGCATTTCCCCCAGTTTTGCCGGCGGCTTTTCTGACAATATGTACAGTTTTATGAAAGGCAACACAAAACGGCAGCCGTGTCGGGCTGCCGCTGGTTCTTTTTCAGGGAATATTTTCTCACTTCCGCTTCGAACGATTTTTTCGTTCGGTTCCACGCTTGATGTCGCACATGCGTTCCTCGCTGGTCTGCTTGAAGCGGGAAAGCATATCCTCGAAAGACATTTCAGAGGGATCCTGCCGCTTTTTCGGCTCCCAGACGTTGGGCTTGCTGCGGCGGGGCGGACGGGACTGCTGTCCGTCACCGTTTCCGCGGAACGGCTTGCCGCCGCGTTCTCCGCGGGGAGCGTGGTCAGAGTCACTGCGTCTGCCGCCGTGCTCTTTGTTTTCTTCCGCCTGCTTCATGGAAAGACTGATCTTCCCCTGTGGATTGGTGCCGATCACCTTGACACGTACCGATTGCCCCTCTGTCACGAAATCGCGGATCTCGTTGACATAGCTGCGGGAGATCTCAGAGATGTGCACCATGCCCATCACCTTTTCCTCCTCCGGCATTTGCAGCTCCACAAATGCACCATACTTGGTGATATTTTTTACTGTTCCCTCATAAATTTTTCCGATTTCGACCTGCATGTAACTCCGTATCCCTTTCTCTCGCATTTCATTGCTGGGTGTTTTCCTAGGGCAATACCGCACAAAGATTGTGCGACAG
>NZ_KI260426.1:5592-9841 GCF_000468015.1 Ruminococcus callidus ATCC 27760
CAAAGTCGCCAGACGCTCTTTGTGCGGTTTTGCCCTAGTTTCTGGATGTGTCATAGAACCGGTACTCGTCCGGATAAGCATAGTTGTATTCTTCCCGTGCCAGACGCTCCATATAGCCGTCAATATCGCCGCTTTCGAGGATCCGCTGCAAATCCTCGTTGTCCGCGGTGAGATCGTCGATCTGTTTCTGCACCTGTTCCAGTTCCGTTTTCTTTTCCGCGATGCTGGACTGATTCGACACAATGCTGATGGTACAGCCGGCGATCGCAAGAACTACCGCTGTCCGGCTGATGATCCGAAAGATCAAGCGTGACCGCTTTTTTTCCGTTTTTGTTTCCTCTGCCATGATAACGCCGCCTTTCGTTTCAAAATTCCACTATCATTATACAACATTTTTCTATCTCTCTGCAAGGGTAAATGCGAAAAAAAAGATGCTTTTCGAAAAAGTTTGGCGAAATGTCCAAATTTCCGGTGCAACGGAGTGCAAATACGCACGACACCGTGGAAAAGCGGGCGAAACAGCCGCCGCAAACTGCCGAAAATCCCCGCCAGAACCCGTCCCAGAAAGGGCACTGTGACGCAGCCCAGCGTACAACGGTACAGCAAAAATCCCAGCACGCTGCTCATGACATAATAGCCGCGGAATTCTCCCCGTGCCAGCACGGTGGAAAAACAGAGCAGTGCTCCCGCCCACAGCAGCAGGAACGCCACATCTTCCAGAGCCGCCGCCAGCTTGCCGTGGGGCAGCAGCAGCCGGAGCATCCGCAGCACATCGAACACCACGCCCAGCGGGATTCCCAGAAGCACCGCAAAGATCAGCAACCGTGTCTGTTCCGGCACGGTGAAAAAAGTTTCCAGCTGCATCATCGGAACAGCTTTCCCAGCAGGGACAGCGGACCGCGGCGATCCTTTTCCCCGTATTGCAGCAGCCAGATGTCGCCGGTAATGGTCATGTCGCCGGTTTCCACGCTGACATCATTGATGTGGAGATTCCGCCCTTTAATGGTCAGCTCCCCCAGCCCCGTGAATAGATTAATCATGCGTTCATCAAAGCAGTCCACATCAGTCACACCCGTCAGCGTCAGCTTGGCACGATCTTCCAGAATGAGGTTGTGGTGTCCGGTGGGTGCAGGCAGTTGTTCTTTTTTGGTCATATCAATTTCCTCCTGTCACATGGTCTTGCATTCGTTTCAGTGTATGCGGCGAGGAGTGAAAACATGCTTGCGGCGATATTCAGGTGCCCTTTTCAAAACAGGCTCCCCTCTAGGGGAGCTGTCACCGCAGGTGACTGAGGGGTACTTCTGTAAAACCTGATACATGAAGCAAAAGATTCCACAAAGAACCCCTCCACCGCCTATCGACGGTCCTCCTCCCTTTTCAAGGGAGGCAATTTTATTTTTCTTGACATGTGGGATTTTTTTCTGAAAAGGGCTTGCTTTTTTTTCGGGAATGTGGTATAATGTAAAAGATAATGAATGTTTGCAGGTTTCTGCATCGTTCAGCACGAAGCCGCCGCTGTTATGCTGCCGCTTTGTGTACTCGAAACTAGACGGGAGGAGGGACTTTCCCATGAGCGTACTGGAAATCATTGTTGGTGCTGTGGTACTGCTGATCAGCGTTGTTCTGATCATTATCTGCATGATGCAGGAGCAGAAGCCGCAGAACGCCACTGCTGCACTGACTGGTGCAAGCAACGATTCGTTCTATGACAAAAACCGCGGACGCACAAAGGAAGCACGTCTGAAGAAGATCACATTCATCTGCTCAGTCGTTTTCTTTGTTTTGATTCTGTTTATGGATATTGTAATGCCGCTGCTGACCAAGTAAACGGCAGATCGTCCTGTGCTTCAGGAGCCTGTTTCGATTCTAGGTTATCTAGGCGGAACAGGCTCTTATGTGTTTTCCGTCCGGAACAGCACAAGTACAGGACTTTTTTCTGACTGCACATCTTCTTTCTGCACATTCGGCAATATCGTCAGAAAAACAACAGCAATGAGAAAGCCGCACAGGGCGGCAGAAGTGAAAGGATTTTTATTTTATGGCTAATACCCAACTGGGCGGGGCTGAAACGATCGACAGCTACCGCAAGAAGATCATGACGATCCTGAAGAAAAGCGGCCGCACACCGGTCAGCGACCGCGATCTGGCTACCAAGTGCCGCACCAACCGCGGCGGGGCTGCCAATTTCCGCAAGGCGGTGCAGGAACTCTGCAAAGAGGGTGCGATCTGTGAACGCCGCCGCGGCTATGTTTCCTCCGCAAACATGGGCTACTATCCGGCAACGATCGTCCGGCTGAGCCGCACATTCGGCTTTGCCCGTCCCGAAGAAGAAGGGGCTCAGGACGTGTTTATCCCCGGCAAGTTCTTACAGGGTGCCATGACCAGGGATCGCGTCCTCATCGGCAACATTCCCTCCCGCAGCGGCAAGCCTGAAGGCGAAGTGCTGGCGATTCTGGAGGAAGCAGACAGCAAGATGACCGGCGTTATCATTGAGGACAACGGCAAGCTGATGTTCCGTGCGGACTCCATGTCCAAGACTCCCATTCAGATCCAGCGAAAGGACAGCGTGATCTATCACGAGGGCGAAAAGGTGCTGGCAGAAGTGGTTTACCGCGGTCAGCGGCACGCCGAGCACAAGGTCAAGATCGTGTTCAGCTTTGGTGTCTGCACCCGTGCAAGCGTCTGTGCCGAAGCAATGGTTGCCGTTCGCGGTGTCAACGTGGACTTTCCGGAAGAAGTCGTTGCCGAAGCCGACCAGCTGGCAAATGCTCCCATTCCGCAGGAGGAATACGCAAAGCGTCTGGACCTGCGGGAAACCCCGATCTTCACCATTGACAGTGCCAAGTCCAAGGACCTGGACGATGCCGTTTCTCTGGAAAAGACCGAAACCGGCTACCGTCTGGGCGTGCACATCGCAGACGTTTCCCACTACGTCCGCCCGCACACCCCGCTGGACAACGAAGCACTGGATCGCGGCACCAGCATCTACTATGCAAACCGCGTTATTCCCATGCTGCCCACCAGCCTGTCCAACGGCATCTGCTCCCTGAACCCCTGCGAAGACCGTCTGGCATTCTCCGCCCTGATGGACTTGGACGAAAACGGCGAGATCGTCAAGTACGAGTTCCGGAAGACCGTGATCCGTTCCGCTGTCAAGGGCGTTTACAGCGAGGTCAACGAGATCCTCGCCGGCACGGCTTCTCCAGAGCTGCTGGAAAAGTACAAGGCTGTTCAGCACATGATCCCGCTGATGGACGAACTGTGCGACATTCGCCTGCGGGAACGGAAACGCCGCGGTGCTCCGGAACTGGAAACCGCAGAGGGTGCACTGGTCATCAATGACGAGGGTGTCTGCGTGGACGTTGTGGCACGGGAACGGGGCAAGAGCGAGTGCATCGTCGAGGAAATGATGCTGCTGGCAAACGAAGCTGCCGCAAAAATGGCACGGGAAAAGAACCTGCCCTTTGTCTATCGTGTGCACGACAAGCCCTCTCCGGAAAAGATCGAGCGTCTGGAACAGGTCCTGCTGCGGCTGGGTGTCGAAGTGCCGGTATTCACCGACATCAAGCCCCGTCATCTGGCAGAGATTCTGGACAACGCACGGGGTACTGAACTGTATCCGGTTCTGAATGTCATGGTGCTGCGTTCCATGGCAAAGGCAGCCTATGCTCCGGAAGCGATCGGACACTTCGGTCTGGCACTGAAAGACTATGCCCACTTCACTTCCCCGATCCGCCGCTATCCCGATCTGGCAATTCACCGGATCCTCAGCAACTACTGCGAGAACCCCAACGCCGAAGCGATGCACGAAAAGTACGATGCTTTCGTGATCGAAGCTTCCATGCGTTCCAGCGACACCGAAGTACGTGCCATTACCATTGAACGCAACGCCGACGACTGCTACAAGGCAGAGTACATGCAGCAGCATCTGGGCGAAATTTTCGACGGCATCATTGCCGGCGTGACCGACTTCGGCTTCTACGTGGCTCTGCCCAACACCGTAGAAGGTCTGGTACACGTTTCCACCCTGCCGGAAAGCGACTGGATCAACGACGACAGCATTGCTTTCAAGGAAGAACAGGGCAGTGCATGTTACCGTCTGGGCGACACCGTGCGGGTACAGTGCACGAAAATCGATGTCAACAGCGGCAACGTAGACTTCGCCCTTGTAGAAGAAGGACAGGAAGCCGCCGCCAAGTAAAGGCAATTTTCAATCTCAGGCAATACCGCACAAAGAGCGTCTGGCGAC
>NZ_KI260426.1:9941-33190 GCF_000468015.1 Ruminococcus callidus ATCC 27760
ACGAAAAATTTGACGACGCATCTGTCGCACAATCCTTGTGCGGTATTGCCCTTACAATCAACGCCCCGAAAGGTCACTGCTTTTCGGGGCGTTTTTGACAAAGCCAAAAAATCCCCGCTGCTTTTCCACAGCGGGGATTTTGTAAATCGTATCCAGTTGTGCTTAGCGGCGATCCAGAATGTTGAAGATTGCCATCAGGTCGTCATCTACCGGCTTGGACTGCTGCTGCGGTGCTTCCTGCTTCGGAGCAGCTGCCGGCTGTGCCGGTGCCGGATTCGGTGTGCTGCCGCTGACTTTAACGTCATCTACCAGCGGGTTATCTACCGGAATCGGTTCTTCTGCCGGAGCAGCTTCTTCCTCCGGTGCTTCTTCCTCTTCCGGAGCGTCCGGATCTACCATATCGAAACCAGCCGCAATTACAGTAATCACCATTTCGTCCTGCATGTCTTCCTTGAATGCCGTACCGAAAATGAATTCCACATCTTCTGCTGCCTTGTCGGTAATCATCTTGGTGGCAACATCTACGTCGGTAGACATAATGTCCTCGCTCATTGCGATGTTGATCAACAGACGCTTTGCACCGGCAATCGAAGTTTCCAGCAGCGGACTTGCGATAACAGCGTTGGCAGCTTCCTTTGCCTTGTCCTTGCCGGAGCCGTGACCGATTGCCATGTGGGCATAGCCGGCACCCTTCATAATGGTGGAAACGTCTGCGAAGTCCAGATTGATGTAGCCTTCTTCTACGATCAGATCGGAAATGCTCTTGACACCAGTCTTCAGCACGTCATCTGCCAGTGCGAAGGATTCCCGCATGGTCAGGGGCTTGTCCAAACCTTCCAGCAGCTTTTCGTTCGGGATCACGATCAGGGAATCCACATACTTCCGCAGTTCTGCGATACCTCTTTCTGCCTGTAACATCTTCTGTTCCCGTTCAAACGCAAACGGCTTTGTGACAACTGCGACAGTCAGAATGCCGGCTTCCTGTGCCAGACGTGCAACGACCGGAGCCGCACCGGTACCGGTACCGCCGCCCATGCCGGCAGTGATGAATACCATGTCAGCACCTTTCAGAGCTGCTTCGATCTCGTCTTTGTTTTCCTCTGCACTTTTCTGTCCGACTTCCGGCTTGTTGCCGGCACCGCGGCCTCTGGTGAGTTTCGAACCGATCTGGATCTTGGTGGTTGCCTTGGAATTATTCAATGCTTTTGCGTCAGTATTGACTGCAATATACTCGATGTCATGCACATCAGAAGATGCCATGCAGTTCAGGGCGTTGCCGCCGCCGCCGCCGACACCGATCACCTTGATATTTACATCGGGATCAAACGCATCTTCATAGATAAAATCAGTCATCTCAACATTTCCTCCTACAAGAACTTCTGTGGTACGCTGTATATTTTCCGCATCGTCCGTCTTCCGCACATACGGATACCTTCTTTAGAAATACACTTATTATTTTAACACATTTCCGAAAGCATTGCAAGCTTTTTTTTGAAATAAATCGGGTTTTTCCCTTTCCCACAAGATTTTAAGGGAAAATCCGCCTGAATTTCACAATTTCATACAGATTCTGCAAGAACATTTTCGTTACTGCCAGCCTGCCGCTGTTGTTGTGGTTTCTGTCTGGGTTTCTGTGGTAACGAGATTGCCGTATTCGTCGGTTTCCGTCACAGGATTTCCGTATTCGTCCGTTGCAGTGGTTTGCAGCGGTGCCGTGGTCTGCTGTTCCACCGCCTCCTTGTCCCGATAAGAACACTGGTGGTCGCCCACCATAGAGAGATAGCCCACCTTGTCGGGGGACAGCTGCCCCAGCACAGTTTCCGCCAGCGTGATCTTATAGTCCATATCGCTCCAGTTTCCCAACTGAAAGGACACTCTGCCGTCAAAGATCAGGTTGATGTTGTATTTATCTGCGAGGTCGATGGAAGTCACCGGACAATCCAGCCCCTTGGCGATCCGTTCGGACAGGGACTGAAAGATCTTGTCCTTCTGGCTGTCCCGCGATGTCAGCGTTTTCCCCGGCTCCCGCACGGAAGCTTCGAAGCCGGTGATCGTCGGCAGGGACGGATCACTGTCCGGACCGCTGACCAGAATTTTTCCGGCGGCACTGACTTGCAGCGTACCGCTGGAATCCGTCACATTAAACGCCGCCTTGCTGGGTTCAATGGTGATGACCAGCCGGTCGGGGAAGTCCTTCTGGATCGAAACGCTGTCCACAAAGATCAGCCGGCTCAGAATGTTTTCCTTGACCGTTTCGCGGTTCAGCCGCATCATATTGTCACCGGTATGTACACCGGAAGCCTTTACCACGTCGTTTTTTTGATACGGCTGGTCGGCATCTCCGGCAACGACGATCTGCTCAATATTAAAGAACACTGTCATCGACAGCGACACACCCACACCAATCACCAGAATTGCCACCAGCAGCCCGTACAGCGGTCGGAACCGATTCCGGCGGCGGCGGCGTTTCGAACTGGTCTGGCTCTGGATCTCTGTTTTTTCCACGTCCTGCATGACTTCTGCTCCTCACTTCTTTTCTATGGAAACACTGCATAAAGCCCGCCTGACGGCTTTGCACGCAATCTGCAAGCAGATTGCGTGCAAAGCTTTATTCAGTGTTTCCCTATCCGACACGTTTTGGTGTCTGTTCTGCCGGCGGATTCCGATACAGGGGCAGTTTCCACGCGGGAAATTTTTGCCCCAACGCCCTGCAATGCCTGCTCGATTGCCTCATATCCGCGGTCAATGTGTGCGATCTGCCGCACCTCTGTTTTCCCCTGTGCTCCCAGCCCCGCCAGCACCATGGCGGCTCCGCCCCGCAGATCGGTGGCGGCAACGGAAGCACCGCTAAGAGAACGCACACCGGTGACTACGGCAATTCTGCCGGACACGCGAATTTTCGCCCCCATTTTCACGAGAGCGTCCACATGACGATAGCGGTTCTCGAAGATGTTTTCTTCCAGCACGCTGACACCGTCCGCCAGACTCAGCATTGCCATGAAGATCGCCTGTGCATCGGTGGGAAAACCGGGGTGAGGCATGGTACGGAGAAACGGCACCGCCCGCAGCCGCCGCGGTGCCAGCAGGTGCAGCCGATCCGGCTCCGGAAATACCCGACAGCCGGTCTGTTCCAGCACAGGGAGCATATTCTCCATGGGCTGGGTGCTGACACCACGCAGGCACAGCGTCCCGCCGGTAATTGCCGCCGCCCCCAGATAGGTCACGCCGGCAATGCGGTCGGGCATGATCGTGTGACGGCTGCCCCGCAGCTTCCGGACACCGGAGATCACAATGGTGCTTTCGCCGTCGCCGGAGATGTCTGCCCCGCAGCCCCGCAGAAATGCCGCCAGATCGCAGATCTCCGGTTCTCTTGCCGCATTGTGCAGCACCGTTCTGCCCTCTGCCAGCACCGCCGCCAGCATGACATTTTCCGTAGCTCCCACCGAGGGGAACGGCAGGTGTATGCCTGCTCCGTGCAGTCCCTCCGGTGCGGTGCAGTCCAGCTGTCCCCCATGTACAGAAAAATGTGCACCCATTTGCCGCAGAGCATCTAAGTGCATATCAATGGGACGGGGACCCAACTCACAGCCGCCGGGATAGGAAAGATGACAGCTGCCGGAGCGTCCCAGCACAGCCCCCAGAAAAATGATCGAAGACCGCATCTCCTGCATCAGCACTTCGGGGATCGTATCCGCACACAAGTCCCGCACCTGTACTGTCACGGTATGTTCCTGCACGGTACACCGGCAGCCCAGGTGTGTCAGGATCCGGCATGCCGCAAACACATCTGTCAGGCGGGGACAATTTTCCAGAACCGTTTCGCCGTCACAGAGCAGCGTTCCCGCCAGAATGGGCAGGGCACTGTTTTTTGCCCCATGGAGAAAAATTTCTCCCTCCAGCGGTTTGCCGCCCTCAATCACCAGTTTTTGCAAACTGCATCACCTCTTTTTATTTTCAGTGTATGCAGTTTCGACAGAATTGGTGAAATGTGCAGGCAGGTGGGCTTTCTACAGTATTTCCCGCGGTCTTATTTGGATTTTGCTTTCTGATACAGCTGGGCGACCACGTTCCAGATACGGTTGTCCGTGTCTGCAATTTCCAGCGACTTCGCCTTGTGCCCCATTTCCGTCAGGCGTTCCCGATCGGCATAGAGCTGTTCCACTTCTGCAATGATGCGTTCCGGCGAAGCGTCTTTCTGTTCAATGACCACAGCCGCACCGGCATCGCCCAGCACGTTGGCGTTGTGCAGCTGGTGATTGCCGGTGACGATGGGGGACGGGATCAGAATGGAACCCCGTCCGGCAGCCTCCAGTTCCGCCAGCGTGGACGCACCGGAACGGCAGATGACCAGATCTGCCGCCGCCAGACAAACGTCCATGTCATTGATGTATTCCGTGATTCGCAGACGGTCGCCTTTCAGCGGAATGCCTGCCGCAGCCATTGCCTTGGGGAAGGTTTCCTTTCCCATGCCGCCGTAGCCGTGAATGTGGTTGATCGACAGCCCCTTCTGCACGTGCCACGGAATCACCTTTGCCATCGCTTCGTTGATGCAGCCTGCTCCCAGACTGCCGCCGAACGAGAGAATGCACATGCCGTCATCAAAGCCCAGCTGCTTCCGTGCTGCGGCTCTGTCCATGCCGGAAATGCCGCCACGCACCGGCAGACCGGTGACGGTATACGGACAGTTCAGGTGGAAGAATTCCAACGCCTTTTCCACAGTCAGCATCACGTGGTCTACTTCCTTTGCCAGCATCTTGTTGGTGACACCGGGGAATGCGTTCTGCTCGTGAATGGCACAGGGAATCCCCATGCGGGCTGCGGCGTGGAGGATCGGCCCTGCCACATAGCCGCCGGTGCCAATGGCAATGTCCGGCTGGAACTGCTTCAGGATCTGCTTGGCACGGTGCTGCGAAGTTGCCAGATAGTACACCGCCTTACAGTTCCGGCGAATATTTTTCAGCGTCAGCTTCCGCTGAAAGCCTGCCACATGCATGGTTTCCATCGGATACCCCGCCGCCGGCACCAGACGTGCCTCCATGCCGTTGGGCGTTCCCACAAACAGGAACTCTGCGGACGGGTCATGTTTTTTGATGATCGAGGCAATGGCAAGTGCTGGATTGATATGACCGCCAGTGCCGCCTCCTGCTAATAATACTTTCACACGTTACCTCCCTGCAGTTGTACTTCTGCCTGTGGTGCTCTCTCCGCCGCCGGTGCCCGCTGGGGCGACTGATACCGTACACGGGAGATGTTCAGGACAATGCCCATTTCCGCCAGCTGTAGAATCAACGCCGTACCGCCGTAGCTGAAAAAGGGCAGACTGATGCCCGTATTGGGAATCAGGTTGCTGACAACCGCAATGTTGAAAAATGCCTGTAGTCCGATATGAGATGTCAGACCAATTGCCATTAACATGCCGAACTTATCCTTGGCACGCATAGCAATATAGAATCCGCGAATGACCAGCAGGGTAAACAGCAGCACCACTGTGAGTGCTCCCACCAGCCCCAGTTCCTCGCAGACGATAGAGAATACAAAGTCGTTTTTGGTTTCCGGCAGGTACAGATACTTCTGGCGGGATTCCCCCAGTCCCAGACCGAACAGTCCGCCGGAGCCGATGGCGATCAGGGACTGACAGGTCTGCCATGTATTGCCCTGACTGTCTGCAAACGGATCTACCCATGACTGGATACGCTTCTGAATGTAGTCGTAGTTGCGGGACATGATCGAAACCACCAGCAGGGCACCCGCCGCACCGATAATGCCGATCAGCAGAAACTGCTTGAGATTGACACCGCCTACAAAAATCAGAATGATACAAGTCATGACGATCAGAGCCGTTGCAGAGATGTGCGGTTCCTTGATGAGCAGTGCCGCAGGTACCAGCAGTGCCAGCAGCATCGGCAGCATGCCCCGCAGGAAATACCGCATATTGTCATAGTTCTTGGTGATGACATAGGAGTAGAAGATCACCATGCCGATCTTCATGGTTTCCGAAGGCTGAAAGTTGAAACTGCCAATGGCGATCCAGCGGGTCGCACCGCCGTCAGTAACGCCGATTCCCGGAATAAACACCATGACCAGCAGGATCAGCGGCAGCACATAAGCACCGATCGCGATCAGTTTTTTCTGAAAGAAATGATAGTCCACCATGCACAAAAACAGCATCAGCACCAGACCCAGTCCGGCATTTTTCATCTGGCTGACGGCATAGTAAGAACCCTCTTTTCCCTCGGCAATTGCCCACGCATAGCTGGCGGAGAACATCATGACAATGCCCATGACCAGCAGTGCAATGACAATGAGGAAAAACGGCAGATCGACTTCCCCGTACTGTACCCCACGCCTCCAGAAAAGCTGCATATCCCCCAGTCTGCGTTTTTTTCCGGCAGTTTCTTTTTCCGCCATATAGAACCTCCTTCTGCCTTACAGCAGTACCAGCAGCAGTCCGCACAGTCCGGTAACTGCACCGAACAGCGAAAATGTGATCACAATTTTATACTCACTGAATCCGCTCATCTCAAAGTGGTGGTGGATCGGTGTCATCTTGAAGATGCGGCGGCCTTCGCCGTACTTCTTCTTGGTATACTTGAAATAAGTCACCTGGATCATAACGGACAGTGCTTCCAGAATGTACACCAGAGCCACCAGAATCATGCTCAGGTGCTGGTGGCTTGCCAGTCCGATAGCTGCCACAGAGGCACCCAGATACATCGAGCCGGTGTCCCCCATGAAGCACTTCGCCGGGTGCAGGTTCCACACCAGAAAGCCCAGACAGCCGCCTGCCAGTGCCATGGTAAACAGGGTGTAGCAGCCCATTTGCAGCTTGCTGCAAATCAGGGTAAAGATCAGCATTGCCACCAGTGTCACCGTGCCGCACAGACCGTCCACGCCGTCAGTCAGGTTCACCGCATTGGTCAGGTACAGAATTACCAGCACCATCAGCGGATAGTAGAACCACGAGATGTTGAACCGGACAAAGCCCAGATCAATGTGGGTGTCCCGATCGCCCAGCCAGTACATTGCCGCCAGCCACAGCACTGCTGCCACTACTTGCAGTACGATCTTCTGCATAGGCTTCAGCCCCTCGTTCTGCTTCTTGGCAACCTTTGCGAAGTCGTCGATAAAACCGATCACGCCGAACAGCAGACAGAAGATCATGCAGCTCAACAGCCGCAGTGCCTCCCGATTACTGAATGTGGAAACGAAATCGGTGGTGCCGAAAAAACGGTACAGGGCATAGCCCACCGCGGTGGCAATGATGCTGCCGAAAATGAACAGCAGTCCGCCCATCGTAGGCGTACCCTGCTTGTTGGCGTGCCAGCTGGGACCGAAGTCCACCTTAATGGGCTGCCCGAATTTCAGCTTGTGCAGCCACGGCAATAGTGCTTTTCCTCCGAGGGCTGCCACGACAAACGCCAGCAGTCCCACCAATATGTTAATCCAGAACGGCATGATCTGCGTCCTCCTCCTGCTCAAAAATCACATCGATACAATCCTCCAGGTGCATGCCGCGGCTTGCCTTGAACAAGATCACATCATTGGGACGGAGATACTGCCGGATCACGCGGCAGAGTTCCCGTTTGTCCTCGGTGTGATACACGGCAACTTCCTGCATTGCGGCACGCTGTGCCAGATAAAAAGATTCTTTCCCATAGCAGAACAGAGCGTCCACTTCACTTTCTGCTGCCATATCGCCTACCAGTGTGTGCAGCTGGCGGGACATTTCGCCCAGTTCCAGCATATCCCCCAGCACGGCGATTCGTCTGCCCTTGCACGGCAGATCCCGCAGCACGGTCAGAGCCGCTTTCATGGAATCAGGGCTGGCATTATAACAGTCTGCAATAATGGTATATGCACCCCGCCGGTAAATATTCTGCCGCAGTCCTACGGTGTGATACTGCTCCAGAGCCTTGCAGATCTGTTCCGGTGCAATGCCTGCCAGCCGTCCCACGCAGAACGCCGCAAGGGCATTCATTACGTTGTGGTCGCCGGCACAGGGCAGTTCCACCGGATAGGTGCTGCCGTCCTGTGCCAGAATGGAAAAGCTGGTGGACTGTGCCTTTCGCTCCACGTCTGCCGCACGGACATCCGCCTTTTCGCTGTGCATGCCGTAGGTGATGACCGGACGGGAGAGTTCCCGCTTCAGCGGTGCCAGCAGCGGATCATCGCCGTTGACCACCAGCGGAGCATCTGCCGCCATGCCGTCCTGGATCTCCAGCTTTGCCTGCCGGATCCCCTCCTGTGTCTTGAGGTTTTCGATGTGGGAATAGCCGATGTTGGTAATGACACCAATGCTGGGTTCAGCTGTCCGTGCCATGCGGCTGATCTCGCCGAAGTGGGACATGCCCATTTCAATGACTGCCGCCTGATGACAGTCCTCCAGCCCCAGCAGTGTTTTCGGCTGTCCGATCTCGTTGTTCAGATTGCCCTGTGTTTTCAGGGTGCAGAACTGGGATTCCAGTACGCAGGCGATCATTTCCTTGGTGGTCGTCTTTCCCACGCTGCCGGTGATGCCCACCAGAATCGGGTGAAATTTCTCCCGATAGAACCGTGCGATCTGCTGCAGTGCCCGACCGGTGTCTTTCACCACCAGACAGGGACAGTCCCCCACCTGCCGATCTGTGACGGCTGCCACGGCTCCCGCCGCGATCGCCTGTTCCACAAAAGCGTGGCCGTCAAATTTTTCCCCACGCAGTGCCACGAACAGACAGCCTGCCGGCAGGTCACGGGTGTCTGTGCTGACACAGGTGATCTCTGCTTCTACCGGCACAGCACAGTGCAGCACCGCTTCCAACTCTGACAATTTCCAAGGTTTCATGTACAATATATCCCCCAGTCCTATTTATCGCTTCGGTACCAGCGGCAGGCATTCCCGCACGATTTCCCGTTCGTCCATATGAATATGTACGCCGCCTTTCAGCACCTGATAATCCTCATGGCCTTTTCCGGCAAGCACAATGACATCTTCCGGCTGTGCCAGCTGCATGCTCCGCAGAATGGCTTCCTTTCGGTCTGTTACGACTTCATAGGGCACATCGCTGTCAGTGAGTCCGGCGAGAATGTCGGCAATGATCGCCTCCGGCTCCTCATCTCTGGGGTTGTCGGAAGTGACCACCAGAAAATCAGCATACTTCGCCGCAGCCTTTGCCATTTTCGGACGCTTTGTGGCATCGCGGTTGCCGCCGCAGCCGAACAGACAGATCAGTCTGCCTTTGGTGTATTCCTTGACACTGCGGAGAATATTTTCCACAGCGTCCGGCGTGTGGGCATAGTCGCAAATCACGGTGAAGTCCCGTCCGGTGGGGATCACTTCGCAGCGGCCCCGCACACCGGTGCAGGTTTCCAGAGCCTTGCGGACATCGTCCACCGACATGCCCACGGCACAGCATGCAGCCACCGCTGCCAGTGCATTGGACACGTTGAACATGCCGGTCAGGTGCAGGTCTACCGGATAAGACTTTCCGCCGCAGCACAGCCAGAAGCTGGTGCCGTCTGCCCGCAGCTTAATGGCATCGGCGTAGAAATCTGCCTGATTGCTGCTGCCGTAGGCGATTTTCGGGCAGGTCACTTCGCTGTACAGCCGCTTGCCGTAGTCATCGTCTGTATCGATCACTGCCGTATCGCACCGGCTGAACAGCAGTTTCTTTGCCTGATAATAATTTTCCATGGTGCCATGATAGTCCAGGTGATCCTGCGTCAGGTTGGTAAACACCGCCGCCGCGAAATGGGTTTCGCCGATCCGCTGCTGCACCAGCCCGAAAGAAGAAACCTCCATGACCACATCATCACAGCCAGCCTCTGCCATTTTTGCATACAGAGCCATCAGGTCGTAGACAAACGGCGTGGTGTTGTCGGTGTGGACGATCTCGTCCCCGATCTCGTTCTGAATGGTACCGATCAGCCCCACTTTTCTGCCGTTTTCCGTGAGAATATGCTTGATGAGATTGGTGATCGTGGTCTTGCCGTTGGTACCGGTGACACCAATGAAACGCATTTTCCGTTCCGGATGCCCGAACCATGCGGCACAGAGTTTTCCGTACAGGGCACGGGTGTCCTCGGTGAGGATCTGCCGGTCGCCCAGTCCCAGATCATGATCTACCAGAACCGCCGCGGCTCCCTTTTCCAGAGCCTCCGCTGCGGCAGTGTGTCCGTCAAAGCGTTCACCCCGAATGCAGGCGAACACCATGCCGGACTGCACCTTTCTGGAATCGTCCGTCAGTCCGGTGATCTCCAGATTCTCCAGACTGGTTTTCGCATTGTCTTCCAAAAGCGTATACAATTGCATTTCTCTCATCCTTTCTGTGCAGTATTGCCTCAAATTACCTCTATAGGATCAGTCCGTTGCCTCACCGGCGGACAGTGTCAAAGTCACTGACGAACCACGCTGGATCTGGGTGCCTTCCGGTACAGACTGGCTCTTGACCAGTGCACCCTCGCTGCTGGCAGAAGCTCCCACCAGAGCGTAGTTCAAGCCATAGTATGCCATGGTTTCATTCGCCTGTGAAGCCGTCATGCCCACCAGATTCGGTACGGAAACCAGATCCGGCGTTGCATTCTGCTCGGTATACAGCAGCACCTTACCGCCCTTGACTACGCTGGTGCCGGTCGTCGGGGACTGGGAAACCACAGAGGAACCGCTGCCGACAACTTCATATGTCAGCCCCAGCTGTTCCAGTGTGGATTTCGCCGTATCCAGCGTTGCATCTTGCAGCAGCGGAACACTGACGTTCATTTCCTTGGCTTCCTCGTCAGTATACTCCGGATAGAAGCCCATGTACGGAAGAATTTCTTCCATGATCTCCTGTGCATAGGGCGTTACGACCTTGGAACCGTAGTAGCCGATTTCCGGATTCGGATAGTCCGCCTGAATCAGCATAATGAGTTCCGGATCTTCCGCCGGTGCAAAGCAGCAGTACGATGCCACATAGTCATCTTCGATGTCTCTGGTGGCACGAATTTCCGCTGTACCGGACTTACCGCCGATGCGATAGCCCTGAATATAAGCATTGTGAGAGGGATTGGAGGAAACGACTGCCTCCAGCTGTTCCCGCATGGTCTGAGAGGTTTCTTCCGAAACGATCTGCCGCTTCACCGTTCTGGCATTTTGCAGCACGGTATTGCCGCTGCTGTCTATTACATGGTCTACCACATACGGTTCAACCACATAGCCGCCGTTGATCGCCGCAGAGTACGCGGTAATCAGTTCCAATGCCGTGGTTTCGTTGGTCTGTCCGTATGCACCGGAAGCCAGATCGACCTGTGTCATTTTATCCTCAGGCACGACCACGCTGGAAACCTCGCCCGGCAGATCGATGCCGGTCTTTTCCGTCAGACCGAAGCCCTGCAAGTAATAGCTGAACTTCTGCACGCCCAGCCGCAGACCAATTTCCATAAAGGCAGGGTTGCAGGAATTGGTCAGTGCCTGTGTGAACGTCTGCGAGCCGTGACCGGAACGCAGCGAGCAGCCGATTTTCGCGTCCTGTACCTGCAAATAGCCGGAGCAGAAGAACGTGTCGCTGTTCAGATCGATCAGGTTTTCCTCAAACGCCGATGCCGAAGTCACAATTTTAATGGTAGAACCCGGCGGGTTGATCTCACTGATCGACTTGTTCCGCCACTGTTTTTCTCTGGCTTCCAGATACGCGTCCTGATACTCCGATTCCGGCAGTTCTTTCAGCTGTGCCGCCACAACGGGATCGTAGATCTCCGAGGGATTGTTCAGGTCGAAGGACGGGCAGGTCGCCATGGCGTAGATCGCACCGGTTTTCGGGTTCATGATGATGCCGGTGGCACGGTCGTTGACCTCGAACTTCTCCACCATTTCCGACATGCTCTTTTCCAGATAGTACTGCAAGGTGGAGTCCAGTGTCAGATACAGGGACGCACCGTCCTCCGCATCATAGGTGGTGGAATACCGGTAGGGCATTTCCTCGCCGTTGGCACTCTGTGCCGAAATGATTCTGCCGTCCACGCCGGAGAGGTAGTCGTTGTACTGGTATTCCAGACCATACTGTCCGTCGCCGTCGCCGTTGGTGAAGCCGATGACTGCGGCTGCCAGTTCATTCTGGGGATAGTACCGCCGTGTGGTCGCCTCCTCGCCGATAAAGGACAGCTTCAGTTTATCGAAATATGTGGTGATCTCGTCCGCCACATCTTTTTCCACTTGGGTTTTCAGCACGTAGTAGCGACCGCTTTTGGTATAGGATTCCTCCAGCTCAGCCCGATCGATGCCCAGCGTTTCCACCAGAAATGTGGTGATGGACTGCTTCAGTTGATCCACGTCCACCAGATTTGCCGCTTCTTCGTTATTCTTCGCCGCAGTTTCTTCCTTTTTGGCGTTTGCCTTTTCGATTGCGTCCATTTCGTCCTGATATTGTTTGGGGTCGATGTACACGTTGTACACCGTTGCACTCCACGCCAGTGCCGTGCCGTTGGCATCATAAATGGCACCGCGGTTCGCCCGCAGGGTCATGGTACCGAAATGGTAGTTGTTCGCCAGCGTTTCGTACTTCTGGTTATCCACCACCGAAACTTTCAGCAGCTTTCCGGCAACTGCCGCACCGCAGACCACCAGAATGGTCATGCAGACCGCCGACCGGCGACGCATCACCGCAGATGCAGAACGAGGCTTTGCTTCTGTTTTCTTTTCCTTTTTTTCTTTCCGCTTTTTATGGATCATCTCCACGTGCAGCACACCTCCGTTTTCTGATACCCCGATGAACTTCTGCCGGCAGGCATTCGCCGCCGATGACATACCATTATAAATAGAATCAGGCAGGGAATCATTACCATTACCCCGCCTGTTTCCACCGCCTGCCAAGACGGGAATTTCCCATTCTGCGGCAGCAAGTCTGCCTTGCCGCAAAATCAAATCTAAGGGCAACGCTGTATAAAGCGTGTTTCCCTCATACAAAATGGGGATCGTGATTCCGCAAAAGCCGCTGTCTGCCGCCTATCTCATTGTATGGCGGTCAGCCGCGGAGATATGCTAAAATATCCTCACACTTGTGTTTGAGCCGAACGAAAATATTCTGCTCCTCCCCATCGATCTCTACGGTATCCTCTTTCTGAATCTCAATATATTGAATCTGGGACTGATCCAGTTTCTGGAGCCCCAGATGATTTTCCGCGTAATCCTTGATGTTGCGAATGGAAGCCTTGCCCTCCAGTTCCGTCTGCATCCGCACGTTTTCGCTGCGGAGGTTGCTCAGTTCCGAGTTGGCATCGGAGATGGACGAATAGACTTCGTTCAGCTGCATATAGCTGCTGATGACCTGACTGAACATCAACAGTGCCAGCACGCCGGCGATAAACACCTTAATGGCAGCACCCCGCTTTTCGGGGCTGAACCGGAACATCAAAAATCTGGTGGAAGTACTCTTTTTGCTGTCAGTTTCCGCAGGTTTTTCCGGTTGTTTTTTTGCGTTTCCTGCCATGAATCAGCGACTCCTTTCCAGAATCCGCAGTTTTGCACTACGGCTGCGGCTGTTCTGTTCCACTTCTTCCGCACTGGGTGCAATGGGCTTTCGGGAAACCAGCTTCGCCTCCGGCGTTCTGCCGCAGACACACTGGGGAAAATCCGGCGGGCAGATACAGCCCTGACACCACTGGGCAAACTGCCGCTTGACCATGCGGTCTTCCAGCGAATGGAACGTGATAACCGCCAGTCTGCCGCCCGGCTTCAGCACGGAAAATGCCGCTTTCAGCCCGTTTTCCAGATGTTCGAACTCCCCGTTTACCGCAATGCGGATCGCCTGAAACGACTTTTTACAGGGATTTTTCATGCGACGCACCTTTTGCGGCACGCCGCTTTTGATAAGCTCTGCCAGTTCCAGCGTGGTATGAATGGGCTGTTCGGCTCTGGCACGGACGATATTGCGGGCAATGCTGCGGGCAAAAGATTCCTCCCCGTAGGTATAGAGAATACGGGAAAGTTCCTCCTCCGAAGCCGTATTGACCAGATCTTCCGCCGTCATGCCGGTCTGGCTCATACGCATATCCAGGGGTGCATCGTGATGATAGGAAAAACCGCGGGACTCCTCGTCCAGCTGGTGGGAAGAAACTCCCAAATCCAGCAGCACGCCGTCCACCGGCACCTCGCCCATCTCCGTCAGCACCTCTGCCATTTCATCATAATTGTGGTGCACCACCGTTGCCGGATAAGGTGCCAGCCGCTGCGTTGCAACTTCCACAGCATCAGGGTCGCGGTCAAAACCGATCAGTTTTCCGCCTGCCGTCAGACGCTTTGCAATTTCCGTGGAATGTCCGGCTCCGCCTACGGTTCCGTCCACATAAATGCCGTCCGGACGAATTGCCAGTTCCTCCAGCACCTCATGCAGCAGCACGGGAATATGTACAAAATCCATAAGCTTCTCCTAAAATCCGATTTCTTCTAACGTTTGCAGCATTTCTCTGGGATCCCATGCGGCGTTCAGTGCTTCCCACCGAGCCCGATCCCAGATCTCTGCCTTGGTATTGGCACCAATGACCACAACATCTTTTTCCAGTCCGGCGAACTGCCGCAGATCCTGCGGAATCAGCACACGCCCCTGCTTATCCGGTGTCAGAACACCAGCTCCCGAAAAGAGCCACCGCCGAAGCTGTCCGCCCTTGGATTCCGGAATGGCAGCCACTTTTGCGGCAAGGCGTTCCCACTCCGCAGCGGAGCAGACCGTCAGACAGGGCTGATCCAGCCCCTTTGTCACATAAAATGTTGTGCCCAGAATCTCCCGCAGTTTCGTGGGGAAGTTCATGCGTCCCTTTGCGTCAATATTATGATAATATGTACCCATGAGGGAAGCCACAAACGCCGCCGCCTTTCTGCAAGAAGCTGCGGTTTTCCGTGAAAAACGTTCCACTTTCAGGGAATCTTCCCCACTTTTCACCGCTAGTTATTATTATACCGTATCTAACCCGAAATTGCAAGGCGACAGCGGCAGAAAACGAAAAAAATATGCCAGAAAAAATGTGCTTTTTTTATACACCTTGCACAAACAAAAAAGGACGAGCCGAAGCCCGTCCTCTTTCAGAGAAACCGCAAAAATGCGATTCAATTATTCGTTAATTGCTGTAACGACACCAGAACCTACGGTTCTGCCACCCTCACGGATAGCGAAACGCAGACCTTCTTCGATAGCGATCGGCTGAATCAGCTCAACGTCCATTTCAACGTTATCGCCAGGTGTGCACATTTCAACGTCTGCCGGCAGAGTGATGATACCGGTTACGTCAGTAGTTCTGAAATAGAACTGCGGTCTGTAGTTGTTGAAGAACGGTGTGTGACGGCCGCCTTCTTCCTTCTTCAGAACGTAAACCTGACCCTTGAACTTGGTGTGCGGGTGGATAGAACCCGGCTTGCACAGTACCTGACCACGTTCAACCTGGTCACGGGTGATACCACGCAGCAGTGCACCAACGTTATCGCCAGCTTCTGCGAAGTCCAGAGACTTACGGAACATTTCCAGACCGGTAACAACGGTGTTCAGCTTTTCTTCAGACAGACCAACGATTTCAACCGGTTCGTTAACGTTCAGCTTTCCGCGTTCTACACGACCGGTAACAACGGTACCACGGCCAGAAATGGTCATAGTATCTTCGATCGGCATCAGGAACGGCTTTGCATCGTCACGTTCCGGAGTCGGAATGTACTCGTCAACAGCGTCCATCAGTTCGATGATCGGCTTGTAAGCCGGATCGCTCAGATCGTCCGGAGCTTCCAGAGCAGCCAGAGCAGAACCAACGATGATCGGAGTGTCATCGCCCGGGAAGTCGTACTCGTTCAGAGTTTCACGAACGTCCATTTCAACCAGTTCCAGCAGTTCCGGATCGTCAACCTGGTCAGCCTTGTTCAGGAATACAACGATTGCCGGTACGCCTACCTGACGAGCCAGCAGGATGTGCTCCTTGGTCTGAGCCATCGGGCCGTCAGAAGCAGCAACTACCAGAATTGCACCGTCCATCTGAGCTGCACCAGTGATCATGTTCTTAACATAGTCAGCATGTCCCGGGCAGTCAACGTGAGCGTAGTGACGCTTGTCAGTTTCATACTCAACGTGAGCGGTGTTGATTGTGATACCACGTTCTCTTTCTTCCGGAGCCTTATCGATCATATCGTAAGCTTCGTACTGAGCCTGACCCTTCAGAGCCAGAGTCTTTGTGATAGCAGCAGTCAGAGTGGTCTTACCGTGGTCAACGTGACCAATGGTACCAATGTTTACATGCGGTTTGGTTCTTTCAAATTTAGCCTTTGCCATTGGAATAATCCTCCTCAATAATGAATTTTAATTCAGCGTAATGCACTTACGAGAAGTGTTACACATATTGTACCAGATTTCAAAGCAAATTGCAAGTCTTTTTTGAAAAAAACAGAGAATTTTTCAAAAAAGATTACTTCTTGCGGTCTGTCATGATCTTTTCAGCGATATTCTTCGGAACTTCCTGATAGCTGTGGGGTTCCATAGCATACTGACCACGGCCCTGTGTGTTGGAACGCAGGTCGCTGGTGTAGCCGAACATTTCAGACAGCGGCACCAGAGCGTCTACCTGTACAGAGCCCGGACGAGCTTCCTGACCCTGGATCTGTCCACGACGAGAGCTCAGGTCGCCGATAACGGTACCAGTGTAATCGTCCGGAACAGTAACGGAAACCTTCATGATCGGTTCCATCAGAATCGGCTGTGCCTGCTTCATTGCTTCCTTGAAAGCGATAGAGCCGGCGATCTTAAATGCCATTTCAGAGGAGTCGACTTCGTGATAAGATCCATCGTACAGTTCAACCTTTACGTCTACAACTTCATAGCCAGCCAGAATACCAGCCTGCATTGCACCGCGGATACCAGCGTCAACAGCCGGAATGTATTCCTTCGGAATTGCACCGCCGACAACCTTGTTGATGAACTCATAGCCCTTACCGGATTCGTTCGGAGCCACACGGATCTTAACGTGACCGTACTGACCGGAACCACCGGACTGCTTCTTGTACTTGTAGTCCACGTCGGCAGTACCCTTAATGGTTTCCTTATAGGATACCTGCGGAGCACCAACGTTTGCTTCTACCTTGAATTCGCGAAGCAGACGGTCTACGATAATGTCCAGATGCAGTTCGCCCATGCCGGCGATAATGGTCTGACCAGTTTCCTCGTCTGTCCAGGTACGGAAGGTCGGGTCTTCTTCTGCCAGCTTTGCCAGAGCGATACCCATCTTGTCCTGACCAGCCTTGGTCTTCGGCTCGATTGCCAGCTGGATAACCGGTTCCGGGAATTCCATGGATTCCAGAATAACCGGAGCCTTTTCGTCGCACAGAGTATCACCGGTGGTGGTGTTCTTCAGACCAACAACGGCAGCAATATCGCCTGCATATACAGTTTCGATATCCTTTCTGTGGTTAGAGTGCATCTGTACGATACGTCCCATACGCTCCTTGTTATCCTTGGTAGCGTTCAGGACAGTTGCACCAGCATTGACAGTACCGGAATAGACACGGAAGAAGCACAGCTTACCAACGAACGGGTCAGTTGCGATCTTGAATGCCAGAGCAGCGAACGGTTCACTGTCGGAAGAATGACGGAACACTTCCTCGCCGGTTTCCGGATCTACGCCCTTGATGGACGGTACGTCCAGCGGGGACGGCATGTAATCTACGATAGCGTCCAGCAGCTTCTGTACGCCCTTGTTACGATAAGAAGTACCGCAGGTAACCGGAACCATCTTGTTTGCGATGGTGGACTTACGGATGCATGCCTTGATCTCGTCGATGGTAATTTCTTCTTCGTTAAAGAACTTTTCCATCAGAGCGTCGTCCTGCTCTGCAACGTGTTCCATCAGTTCCTGATGATATTCTTCAGCCTTTTCCTTCAGGTCATCCGGAATTTCTTCTACGCGGATGTCCTTGCCCAGATCGTCATAGTAAACATAAGCCTTCATCTCAACCAGGTCAACGATGCCCTTGAACTCGTCCTCGGCACCGATCGGCAGCTGGATCGGAACAGCATTACACTTCAGGCGATCCTTCATCATGTTGATAACGTTGTAGAAGTCAGCACCCATGATGTCCATTTTGTTGACATAAACCATACGCGGAACCTGATACTTATCAGCCTGACGCCATACAGTTTCAGTCTGCGGTTCTACACCGCCCTTTGCACACAGTACGGTAACAGAACCGTCCAGTACACGCAGAGAACGCTCAACTTCTACAGTGAAGTCCACGTGTCCCGGAGTGTCGATGATGTTGATTCTGTGACCAGCCCAGTGAGCAGTTGTTGCAGCGGAAGTGATTGTGATACCACGTTCCTGTTCCTGTTCCATCCAGTCCATAGTTGCGGCACCCTCGTGGGTTTCACCGATCTTATGGTTGATACCGGTGTAGAACAGGATACGTTCTGTTGTTGTTGTTTTACCGGCATCGATGTGAGCCATGATACCGATATTTCTGGTTTTTTCCAGGGAACAATCTCTAGCCATAGATGATCCTCCTTATACAGCAGCACAAAGTGCTTACCAGCGGTAGTGTGCAAACGCCTTGTTTGCTTCTGCCATCTTGTGTGTATCGTCACGCTTCTTGCAGGCACCGCCGGTGTTGTTCAGTGCATCGAGAATCTCTCCTGCCAGACGCTCCTTCATGGTCTTTTCGTTCCGCAGTCTGGAATACTTGGTGATCCAACGCAGTCCCAGAGTCTGACGGCGTTCCGGACGAACTTCCATCGGAACCTGATATGTGGCACCGCCCATACGGCGAGCCTTAACTTCCAGAACAGGCATTACGTTGTCCATAGCCTCCTGGAACATTTCCAGTGCGTCCTTGCCGGTCTTTTCAGCGACAATATCAAATGCACCGTAAACAATCTTCTGGGCAACACCCTTCTTGCCGTCTACCATTACATTGTTGATAAGACGGGTTACGAGCTTGGAGTTGTAAATCGGATCCTCCAGCACGTCACGTTTTGCGATTTTACCTCTTCTTGGCATTTTCGCTTCCCTCCTTCACAATAATTCATGAATTCACAGGTACTCAATCGGGCGGAATTTCCGCCGACCGTAGGGCCAATGGAGAGGAATACGCCGGCACCCGAACTGGTGCCAATCTATATTCAAATCTCCACAGTTCCCGTGGTGATCTCAGTTTTCCTGTTACGCCGGAGCAGTTTTCACGCTGCCCCTGATTTTTGTCGGTAAGTTGCAGATCGAAAAAAGATCTTACTTCTTGCCAGCCTTCGGTCTTTTCGCACCGTACTTGGAACGAGCCTGCATTCTGTTTGCAACGCCCTGTGCGTCCAGAGTACCGCGGATGATGTGGTAACGTACACCAGGCAGGTCCTTTACACGGCCGCCGCGGATCAGAACCACGCTGTGCTCCTGCAGGTTGTGACCGATACCCGGAATGTAAGAAGTTACCTCATAACCGTTTGTCAGCTTTACTCTGGCAATCTTTCTCATAGCGGAGTTCGGCTTCTTCGGTGTAGCAGTACGAACTGCGGTGCACACGCCTCTCTTCTGCGGAGAACTCTGATCGGTAGTAATCTTCTTCTTGGCATTATAGCCCTTCTGCAGTGCCGGTGCGGTAGACTTGTACTGCTGTACCTTTCTTCCCTTCCGAACCAACTGATTAAAAGTAGGCATAATTTTCCTCCTTTGCAAAAAAATGAATTTGCCGCAGCAGACAAGTCTGCCGCATGCTTTTCTATTTTATCACATTCAGTTTGCGTTGTCAACGCTTTTACAGAATTTTTACAAAATGCAGGCTTGTCTTGCGGAAACACGGCGTACTGTGTCACGGAAATCAATTTTCATGATAGCCTCCCCTGAAAGGGGAGGGGGACCGCCGTTAGGCGGTGGAGAGGTTTTTTCGTAAAATCCTTTTATGGCGTTTTCGGCATAAGTGGAAACCCCTCAGTCAGTGCTACGCACTGCCAGCTCCCCTTTCAGGGGAGCCTCACTTGTCAAACTTCATAATTTGGCACAATTTAAATCAACATATTTTTTAAAATTAATTTCCATGGTGTTGTGTCCCCGCATTCCCCGTTTCAGAGCCAGTTGCCGCTTCACCACGCTGCCCTACTATTATATAAGAGCCTTTCGTTTCCGGCAACGCATCAGCAGTCCCCACACCGCCAGATACACCAGACAGCCCACACCGGAAGCCGCTGCCGCCGAGAGCAGCATGCCCAGCGGCTGGGCGTAGGTATGGCAGAACCACGCCGCACCGGTACAGCACGCCGCCGCTGCCGCCGGCGGGAACAGTCCCCGCAGCAAGTGCAGCCGTACTCCCAGACAGCGGTGCAGCTGCCACAGAATCAGCAGCAGCAGCACCAGATAACACGCTGATGTGGCAATACCGGCACCGGTGATGCAGAACGCCGGACGGGACAGCAGCAGCAGATTCCCCGCCAGCTTCACCGCCACCCCTGCCAGCATGCACAGCACAGGGATCCCCGCCCTGCCGATGCCCTGTAACACACTGCACAAGGGAAATGTCAGGCACAGGCAGACCATGCCGGGGAGCAGTGTCCGGAGGGCTTCTGCGGCAATGGCAGCTTCTTCCGGTCTGCCGGCGTAGAGCAGATGCATCACCGGCTCCGCCAGCACCCACAGCCCGCCTGCCGCCGGAAACGCCATCGCCGCCGCGGCTCCGGTGACAGAGCGAACATGTGCCGCTGTGCCAAGGCAGTCCTGCTTCGCCCACAGTGCCGCCGCACAGGGCAGAGCACTTTTCCCCAGCATGTTGGTGACAGAGGGCACCAGATTGAACACAGTGATCGCCATGCCGGTGAAAGAGCCGTAGACAAATGCCGGAAAATCCGGCTGGGCGGCAAATGCCCCGAATCTCTCCGCCAGTTCTGCCCCGTGGAACATCTGCACCCGTCCAAGGCAACGCATCATGGTCACCAGATCCAGCAGAGAGGTCAGGTTCGTCACCAGCGAGCCCAGTGCCACCGGAATCATTACGTAGAGCAGCCGCCGGAAAATCTGGGAAACAGGTGCCGCCGGACGGTCATCGCGGGGCAGTCGGGTATCCCGCCGCAGACCATGCAACAGGAAGTACACCCACCCCAGCACTGTAGATAGCGTGACACCCAGCACGGCTCCCGCGGCAGCCAGTGCCGAAAGCGGCACCTCCGGCGGCACCCAGCGGCAGACGACCTCCGGATTCCGGAGCACCCACATGCACAGTGCCAGTCCGAAGCCCAGCTTCGCCACCGCTTCCAGTGCCTGCGACAACGCCGTGGGGGTCATGTTCTGCAAGCCTTCCCAGTAGCCCCGTTCCACGGCAGTCAGGCAGCCGAACAGTGCCGCCGGTGCAATGGCAAGCAGAGAGAACAGGGCATGGGGCTGGGCGGCGATCTGCGTGGCAAACGGCTCCGCCAGCAGAAACATGCACAGGCTGAGCAGCAGCCCCAGTGCCCCGCAGGCAAGCCGTGCCGCATGGTGGATCCGGCGGACTTCCGACCAGTGTTCCAGAGCCGCCGCACGGGAAACCGTCTGTGCCACGGCGGCAGACAGTCCGGTGACAGACAGAGCATACACCGGCAGCAGCAGCCCGTAGGCAGTGCTGAAATACCCCATGCCGGTGCCGCCCAGCACATTGGTCAGCGGAATTTTGAAGCATGCCCCCAGCAGCTTGGCAGTCATGGCAGATGCCAGCAGCAGGGCAGAGCCTTTCCAGAACGATTGTTTTCGAAACATAGCTTTTTCTCCTGTCCTGAGAATGGAAACGCGTTGTGCAGTGCCGACTAGTATGATGTAATGGCTAAAACTATAGAAATCAGCCTCCCTTGAAAAAGGAGGGGGACCAGCGAAGCTGGTGGAGGGATTCTATCGAAACTCATTATCCAGCGTTTCCGAATTTTTTGCACCGGATAGAAAAATTTATGTTGCCGAAAACGAAAATATGTGTTATAATAGAGAGGTAATGCCGTCAGAAGCGGCATTGTCCAACAGGAGCCTGCTGTGGCTCCAAAATCCTGTGCAGCAGGCGGATACTGTATCTGACCGCAACGCTGCCCGAAAGGAAGAATGTACCCATGCAATACAAATTTGCAGAAAATGTTGACGCATTGCAGCCCTCTGCGATTCGTGAAATTCTGAAATTCACCAGCATGCCCGATGTGATCTCGTTTGCCGCCGGCAATCCTGCTCCGGAGGCGTTTCCGGTAGACACCATTCGGAAAATCTCCGCAGAACTATTCGAAAAAGACCCGATTCTGGCGTTGCAGTATAACATCACGGAGGGATACCCGAAACTCCGCGATCTGCTGAAACAGCGTATGGCTGCACAGCAGTGCTTCGATGCAGATGCAGACGACCTCATCACCACCTCCGGTGCCCAGCAGGCAAATGAGCTTTCCTGCAAAGTGCTGCTGAACCGCGGTGACACCCTGTTCTGCGAAGCCCCCAGCTTTATCGGCTCCCTGAACGCATTCCGTTCCTACGGTGTCGATCTGGTGGGCATTCCCATGGAACAGGACGGCATGGACTTGGCAGCAATGGAAGAAGCCGTCAAGGCAAGCAAGAGCCCGAAGCTGGTCTATGTCATTCCCAATTTCCAGAACCCCACCGGCAGAGTGATGTCGCTGGAAAAGCGAAAGGGGCTGTACGAGCTGGCATGCAAGTACGACTTCATCATTCTGGAGGACAACCCCTACGGTGACCTCCGCTTCGCCGGCAACGACGTGCCCTCCATTAAGAGCATGGACACCGAACATCGCGTGATCTACTCCGGCACCTTCTCCAAGATTCTGGCTCCGGGACTGCGTGTGGGCTATGTCAGTGCCCCCAAGGAGATCATCGCCAAGATCACCGTCTGCAAGCAGGTTGCCGATGTGCACACCAACATCTGGGCACAGGCAGTGTGTGCGGAATTTCTGGAACGGACGGACATGGACACCTATCTGAAAAAACTGCGTGCGGTATACCGCCGGAAGTGCAACCTCATGGCAGACGGCATTCGCCGTCACTTCTCCAGCAAGGTACAGTGGGAAATGCCGCAGGGCGGTCTGTTCCTGTGGTGCACCCTGCCGGACGACTGCGACATGCCGGCGTTCTGCACCAAGGCAGTGCAGGAGTACTCCATTGCCGTTGTCCCCGGAAACGCCTTTCTGGTGGACGAAACCGCCCCGACCACGTCGTTCCGCCTGAACTTCTCCACGCCGTCTGATGAACAGATCGTCAAGGGCATCGAGATCCTGGGCGGCATGACCAAGAAGATCCTGGGAGCATAAAGGCAATACCGCACAAAGATTGTGCGACAG
>NZ_KI260426.1:33290-36260 GCF_000468015.1 Ruminococcus callidus ATCC 27760
AAGTCGCCAGACGCTCTTTGTGCGGTATCGCCCCAGCTTCCCTGCACATGACAAAAATGAAAAATCGAAAGGAATTCACATAAAATGGCACAGAAAAAAGAACATGTACAGACACATTATCTTCCCACCGAAAGCTATCTGGCAACCAGAGCCGCTGCTCTGCACTTTCCGGCAAAGCAGTTTGCGGACATGATTAACGACCAGAACAGCGTTTACGGCATAGTCATTGATATGCCGATCAACCCCATTACCCTGTCCACACTGGTGGTATACATCAACGGTGCGGCAAACGTTTACTTCAACAACGGCGGCTCCTACACCGGTGCTTCCCAGCGGTATCAGACCGTGGTACAGGCCGGACGGCTGCTGGTGGCAAACGCTCCGAGAATCCTCGGCGAATGCAGTCAGACTACCTCTTTCCCGCTGCCCACTTCCCAGCCCCACCACCTGTATCTGCTGACCAAGAAGGGCATTTTCGAAAAGAAAGTCCTGCCCTCTGCCATCAAGGAAGAAAGCGAAGACATGCAGGCGATCTATTTCCTCTATCAGCAGGTCATGCGGGAACTCCGTTCCGCACAGCTGAAAGATCAGGCAATGTCCCAGAAGTAAACCGGAACGGAGGTGTTTCCTGTGATTCCATACGAAAAGAAAGAACACTATACCATTGACGATCTGGCGGAGATCGTGACGCTGCTCCGGAGCAAGGACGGCTGTCCGTGGGACAAGGTGCAGACGCATGAATCCATTCGTCCGGACCTGATCGAAGAAACCTATGAAGTCATCGAAGCCATTGACCAGAACGACCCCGAAATGCTGCGGGAGGAACTGGGCGATCTGCTGCTGCAGGTGGTGTTCCACAGCCGTATCGAAACGGAACAGGGACACTTTACACTGGACGATGTCTGCACAGACATCTGCAACAAGCTGATTATCCGGCACCCTCACGTGTTCAGCACGGTGCAGGCGGACACCACTGAAGAAGTCCTGAAAAACTGGGACACCATCAAGGAAGAAACCAAGCACCAGACCACCCGCACCCAGACACTGGAAGCTGTGGCAAAGACCCTGCCGGCTCTGATGCGTGCCCAGAAAGTCTGCAAGCGTGCCCTCAAAGGCAACAACCGCTTTCTGTGCAATGAATCCGTCCTCGCCAGCGTGACTGAATGCAAGCACACGCTGGAAGAAGCCATGCACATGGAAGATGCGGAGCAGATCACGCGGGCAATGGGCGAACTGCTGTTCTGCTGTGCCGGCATGGCTCAGACACTGGGGCTTTCGGCGGAACAGGTACTCACCGACACCACCAACCAGTTCATTGACTGTTTCCGTGCCATGGAGGAAACCTGCACCGCGGAAAAGCGGGAAATGGAAACTCTCTCCCACGGCGAGTGGAATGCCCTCTGGAAGAAAACCAAACAAAATTTAGAGGAGGAAGCGACCCATGCGGCTGGATAAATATCTGAAGATCTCCCGACTCATCAAACGGCGTACCGTTGCCAACGAAGCATGCGATGCCGGAAAGATTCTCGTAAACGACAAGGTCGCCCGTGCATCGTATGATGTCAAGGCGGGCGATGTCATCGAGATCCAGATGGGACAGAAGGCTCTGAAAGTCCGTGTAGAACAGGTGGCTGAAGTCGTCCGCAAGGAGGACGCTGCCGGTCTTTACGCTGTGGTTTCAGAGTGAGCAGAAGCAGCATCACAAAAAACGAGATCGGAAAGCGGACGGCATCGGCTGTCCGCTTTTTTGGTCATTGTTTTCATAAACAAATCACAAACTTTCGGAAAATTTGTTTCCACTTTTGACTTTTTATTTTTCCGCAAAAGGCACCGCCGTGACAGCAGATGGTGCAAAACGTTCATTTTATGCAAACAAGTGTCTGCCTTCTGCAATCACATTTTTTCTTATACATCTATAAAAAAACAAGGCATTTCGACGTTTTTTGTCCCGCAGGCATATTTGGGCAAGTTGCTATTCATTCAACCTAGAAATTTGCATAAAATGCACGAGGTTTTCACGGGAATCTTGGTACAATAGTACATTGACAATTTGCAACAGAAAATGCTATAATTTGAGTATAGATATTTCCGCACAAAACGGCGATGATTTTTTGTGCGGCATCGTCTGCAATTTGTGTATAAAGGGGAACATCACAGATTGACATGGAGTGTGCATGCATAAACACGTACACACAACAACGAAATCTATGAGAAAAAATGGAGGGAGTATTTATGGAAAATCTAGGTTATCTTCTGGAAGATGATGACATATCGCCTGCGGTGAAACGCCGCAGCAGAACCCAGACCGCAGCATCTGCACAGCTGGAAAACGTTTCGAAGACGTATCTGTTTGTCAAGCGTCTGGCAGACGTGATGCTGTCATTTCTGGCTGTGATCGTGTTGAGCGTGCCCATGCTGCTGATCGCACTGGCAGTCTTTTTGCAGGACTTCCACAACCCGATCTTCAAGCAGCTGCGGGTGACCAAGGACGGTCGCTTTTTCACTATGTACAAGTTCCGCACCATGTGCGTGAATGCCGAACAAAAGCTGGAGGAGCTTCGTGCTCTGAATGAGGCAGACGGTCCGGTCTTTAAGATGAAAAAGGATCCCCGTGTCACACCGATCGGCAGATTTCTGCGGAAAACCAGTCTGGACGAACTGCCGCAGTTTTTCAATGTACTGAACGGTTCCATGAGTTTGGTGGGGCCGCGTCCGCCTCTTCCCAAGGAAGTGGAAAAGTACACACCGTACCAGATGCACCGGCTGGACGCAAAGGGCGGTATCACTTGCTACTGGCAGTGTTCCGGTAGAAGCAACATCATGTTTGACGAGTGGGTGGAACTGGATCTGAAGTACATTCGGGATCGTTCTTTTGCCACAGATGCAAAGATCTTGTTCCGTACCGTAGGAGCTGTTCTCCGGCGGGACGGTGCAGAGTAAAGGCAATACCGCACAAAGAGCATCTGGCGA
>NZ_KI260426.1:36360-38015 GCF_000468015.1 Ruminococcus callidus ATCC 27760
TGTCGCACAATCTTTGTGCGGTATTGCCTAAAAAGCAACTTCACAGAAAATACGAAACGGCATGACCGAAAAAGTCATGCCGTTTTTTATATGCTATGTTGTGATATATAGATTTTCAAAGGTTTCCCGTCCGGTGCATCACAATAGAAATCGCCGCCAGCGGTGCCGTTTCACAGCGGAGGATCCGGTGTCCCAGCCAGACTGCAACTGCTCCGTTCTGTTGCAGCTGCTCCGCCTCTTCCGGATCGAAGCCGCCCTCGCTGCCCACGATCAGGGCAATGGAACGGCAGTCGTGCAGGTCTGCCTCATCAAACCGGACACCGCCGCCCTCGTACAGCAAAATCGCACGGTCTGCCTGCTGCATCTCCGCACAGGCCTGTGCAAAGGTCAGCATGGGAGCGACCTCCGGAATGATGCCCCGTCCCGCCTGCTTTGCCGCAGAAGCCGCGATTTTTTGCAGCCGCGGCAGCTTCTTCTGAAACTCCGCCGGCTTGGGACGGGAGATGCAACGGCGTGTCAGCACGGGAACGATTCGTGTGACTCCCAGTTCCACGGACTTCTGAATGATCTGCTCCAGCTTGTCCGCTTTGGGCACTGCCTGATATAAGGTCAGGGACACCGACGGTTCCGCCGCACACAGTTCCGAGGAAACCACGTCCAGATGGACTTCTTCCGGCGTAATGGACCGAATCCGGCACTGGTAGTCCCGCCCGTAGGCACAGACTGTCAGCATCTCCCCCACACGCATTCGCAGAGCCAGTCCGATATGGCGGGCATCGGGGCCGGTGATGCACACATCAGATTCGTCTAGTTCTTCTAAAAAAAATCTCGGCATAACGATTTCCCTTTCTATATTGTTTTCACATAATCTCATGTTCTTGGTTGACAACCTGCCGAAAATGTGCTACAGTATAAGGTAGCATATCATCGAAAGGAACTGATACCTCATGACATACAATCGCAATACATTCCGGCGGATTCTGGTCTGTGCGACCGCTGCCACACTGCTCTGCACCGGTTTTGCCGGCTGCTCCGACAGCAATTCCTCTGACAGCGAATCCGGCGTGAACATCGCCATGGAAGATCTGGAATACGGTGCCACTATGCGGGACGACGACAGCCGTGCAGTGCCGCTGGAATACGACAAGCGTTTTCTGGAGGACGGCGAACTGGACGCACTGGCAAACTACTACGCTTCGATCCAGAACGAGGACGTGGAACTGTTCCAGTCCTGCACCGTGGAAAAGTACATGGAATCCCTCTATGAAAACGCCTACGGCGGACTGCTGGACGACAACGCCTATGTCACCCAGCAGAAGGAAAGCTATGAAAAGCAGCTTAGCGGTGACATTCACTTCTCGCAGATTCTGGTAAACGACTGCCTCAAACAGGACGAAACCGGCTCCAATGCGGAATACCTCACCGGCATGCTGAACGAACTGAACGAGGACAGCAACTATTGTACCGACCACATGGAAAGCTGCAAAACGCTGACCGTACAGCCGGTACTCACCAACGGCACGGACACGGTCTACTGCGACGAAGTCACCGTGTTCCTCATCGAACTGGACAACCAGTACTATGTCTGTGCATAAAAGACAGCACTTCACAAAATCACATGCTCAAGGAAACACTGAATAAAGCTTGTGCGTAAG
>NZ_KI260426.1:38115-42678 GCF_000468015.1 Ruminococcus callidus ATCC 27760
GCCGTCAGGCGGGCTTTATTCAGCGTTTCCTTAACTTACGCAGTCGGTTCTTCGGGAGCCGGCTGCGTTTTTTCGGTTTCAGGAGCAGCGGCTTCCGGCTTCTGATAGATCGTAACAATGTCCTCCTCAGCTTTCACCTGCTCCTGTTCCTGCTGCCGTTCCTCTTTTTCACGGCATTCCCGCAGCTTTTCCGAGAGGTTCCCCATGGCTTTCCGATACCGCCAGAACAGAAAGATCATGGCGAGGATATACACCACGGTGACGATGCCGAGAACGATTGCCAGTTTATGTTCGCCCATAGATGTCCGATCCTTTCTCAATGTCCAGAAAACCCCGTCCAAATACAGCAGCTGGACGGGGTTTTCTCTTTTCACTTTTGGTTGGAGTAGCTGGATTCGAACCAGCGGAATGACGGAGTCAAAGTCCGTTGCCTTACCCCTTGGCTATACCCCATTCTTTCGAAAGTGTTGCCTCAGACAAACATTAGTATACCATAAATCTCGGAAAAAGTCAAGTGTTTTTTCATCTCCGAAAAAAATTACAATTTTTTTCGGAGATTTTCATGGAAAATGTCAATTTTCACTTGCCAAGTCGATTTTTTTATGGTATAATTATGATAATATTATTGCAAATCAGCATGTAAACCAGCGGCATTGTCCGCATATCACTCGCATATCATAAACCAGACCGTTGGTTTGCATTGCTTCGCCTTATGAAAGAACTGGAGGTTATCAATATGGGTTTGATTCGTGCAGCAGCAGGTGCCGTTGGCGGCACACTGGCAGATTCGTGGCTGGAGTACATCACAGCCGGTGACATGGGTGCCAACACCGTCATGACAAAGGGTGTACAGATCAAGCGTGGCAAACACGGCAGCAACACCAAGGGCACACCAGACATCATTTCCAATGGTTCCCGCGTTGAGGTTGGACCGAACCAGATGATGATCCTGGTGGACAGCGGTCGGATCATGGACTACACTGCTGAGGAAGGCTGTTATGAGGTATTCCTCTCCTCCTCTCCGTCCATGTTCAACGGACAGCTGAAGGATTCCGTGCGGGAGTCTTTCGAACGCTTCAAGTTCGGCGGACAGCCGGGTAAGTCCCAGCAGGTCTATTTCATCAACTTGCAGGAGATCCGCAACATCAAGTTCGGCACACGCAACGCCCTGCAATACTTTGACAATTTCTACAATGCAGAATTGTTCGTCCGCTGTCACGGCAGCTATTCGATAAAGATCACAGACCCGCTGAAATTCTTCATGGAAGTTGTTCCCCGCAACGCTGCCAGCCTGACATTTGACGAATTGGGCGACCAGTTCAACATGGAATTCCTGTCGGCTCTCCAGTCAGCGATCGGACAGATGTCTGTAGACGGTGTCCGCATCTCCGCCCTGCCGTCCAAGAGCATGGAGCTGTCCAAGTATATGGCAACCGTTCTGGACGAGGACTGGACACAGGCACGGGGCGTGGATATTTGTGCTGTGGGTATCGGCAGCATCAGCTATGACGAGGAAAGCAAGGCTCTCATCAACATGCGGAATCAGGGTGCCATGATGGGCGACCCCTCTGTACGGGAAGGCTTTGTACAGTCGGCTGTGGCAAAGGGACTTCAGGCCGCCGGCTCTAATACTGCCGGTGCCGGACAGGCGTACATGGCAATGGGCATGGGTATGCAGGGTGCCGGCAACTTCATGGCAAGTGCTTCCCAGACCAATGCCCAGCAGATGCAGCAGCAGGCAATGGCTCAGCAGCAGGCAATGGCTCAACAGCAGGCAGCCCCCGCTGCAGCAGCTGCAAACGGCTGGACCTGTTCCTGCGGCACTGTCAACAGCAGCAACTTCTGTACCAACTGCGGCAGCAAAAAACCGGCTCCTGCCGGCTCTTGGAAGTGCAGCTGCGGTACAGAAAACACCGGCAATTTCTGCACCAACTGCGGCAGCAAAAAGCCGGCTCCCGCCGGTGAATGGACCTGTTCCTGCGGCACCGTCAATACCGGCAATTTCTGCACCAACTGCGGCAACAAGCGTGGATAAACGGCAAAAAGGAGAACAACATGAATACCGTACAATACAAATGCCCTAACTGCGGTGCGGAACTGACCTTTGATCCGGAGCATCAGAATTTTAGCTGCGAATACTGCGACAGCACCTACACCGAAGCAGAAATGCAGCAGCTGTATCAGAACATGGAACAACAGGCAGATCAGCAAGCAGACGCTTCGGCGGAAACGCTGGAAAGCGAAACCGATGACAAGGCGTTCGAGAACGAAACACGGCTCTACACCTGTCAGAACTGCGGGGCACAGATCATTGCAGAAGCGGAAACTTCCGCCACATTCTGCTACTACTGCCACACTCCGGTGGTACTCGCCGGACGGCTGACGGGAGAATACAAGCCGGCCTATGTGCTGCCCTTTGCGGTCACACGGGAAGCAGCTGTGGAAAAATTCCACAGCTGGTGCAAAAAGCGTTGGTTTCTCCCCAGAAGCTTCACCTCGGAAAAGCAGCTGGAAAAAATGTCCGGTGTTTATGTACCGTTCTGGCTCACCAACTGTGATGCCAAGACCCAAGTAGATGCACTGGGCAAAAAAGAACGCAGCTGGCGGGATGGGGACTATCAGGTCACCGAAACCAAAGAATTCGCTGTAAAACGTCTGGCAAAGATCCCCTATCGCGGCGTTCCCGCAGACGGCTCTCAAAAAATCGAAGATGCTCTCATGAACGCTATTGAGCCGTTCTCCTATGACAAGATGAAAGCATTCTCCATGAAGTACCTCAGCGGCTTTATGGCACAGAAATACGATGTCCCCTACGACCAGATCCTGCCCCGAATCCATAAGCGGATCGACGAACACGCCGTAAAGACCGTGGAAAAATCCATCAGCGGCTACAGTTCTCACGTGGTGACTTCTCACAATGTACAAATGGAAAATATCCAGCACGATTATGCTCTGCTGCCGGTATGGTTCATGCACTACCAGTACCATGGAAAGAACTACGACTTCGCCATGAACGGGCAGACCGGCACGCAGGCAGGCACGCCGCCTCTCAGCTGGGGGAAAGCACTGCTTTTCAGCGGCGTGCTGGCGGCAGCAATTACAGGGCTGGCAGTACTGATAGGAGGGCTGATGTTCCGATGAAAACGATCTGGAAGCAGACCGCGGCAGCTCTGGCAGCCGGTATCTGCATCTGCAATCTCACACTTCCCGCTGTTTCGGCGAAAACCGAGGATTCCAGCAACAATGTCTACCTCTGTGACGAGGGTGACTTCCTGTCCGATGCAGAATTTCAGGAGGCAATGGACGAATTACAGGAAGCCGCAGACGAAAGCGGCATGAACGTGGCTCTCTGGATCGGCAGCACTGCCGTCGGGGACAATTCAGATGCAGACACCATTGCATTCTGTGATGAAACCTATGAGGAACTCTACGGTATGAATACCGACGGCGTATTCCTCTATCTGGATATGTCCGGAGAAACCTCTCTGTTCGACTACCTCTCCACCAGCGGCAAGGGACAGTTCTATTATACGGACAATGAGGACTACAACCGTGTGGGAATCATGATCCAGGATGTGGAAGAATATCTGCCCCGCGGCGAAGAAGACCTGCCGTCTGCGATACACATCTTCTGTTCCGATCTGAAATACTATGCAGACCAGGGCGTTCCCACTGACAAATACTACACCTACAACAAAGACACCGGAAAGTATCTCATCATGCAGGACGGTCAGGTGCAGGAAGTCAGCAAACTGCCAAAGGAATACACCGCAATACTCAGCTGGGGAACCATTGTGATCCTTGCCGTTCTGATCGGCGTGATCGCTTTTGGCATTTCCGTGCTGTCGATCCGGAATCGGTATAAGTTCAAGGCTGCGGGCAGCCTGCAAAACTATCTGGTTGCCAACGATGTGCAGTACCTCCAGCGATCCGACCAGTACCTGCGAACCTACACCAGCCGCACGAAGATTTCCTCCGAGAGCAGCGGCGGCGGTGGCGGAGGCGGCGGCAGCAGCCACAGCAGTTCTTCCGGCGGCAGCCACGGCGGCGGAGGCGGACACCGATGAGCGAACTGACATTCCGTCCGATCACAGCGGCAGACGAAACGGACTTCTACGCCATGGCAGAGGAATTCTTTCACTCCGATGCGGTGCTGCACCCCATTCCCGCAGAGTATCACCGGCGGACGTTTGCGGAGATGATGCGTTCCGACCAGTATCTGTCCGGCTATATTTTTCAGTGTGATGATGCAGTGGCAGGCTTTTCCGTCACCAACCGCATGATGCAGCACGAAGCCGGCGGTGTCATGGTCTGGGTGGAAGATCTGTATATCCGTCCCGCATACCGCGGGCAGGGACTGGGCAGCCGTTTTCTGCAATGGCTGGAGGAACAGCTGCGGGGCGATGCGGTAATGCTCCGGCTGGAAACTGAACCGGAAAATGAACGAGCACAGGCACTGTACCGCCGGCTGGGCTACGAATCGCTGGGGTATCTCCAGATGATAAAACGACTGGGAGATTAGGGAAATACTTAAGGCAATACCGCACAAAGAGCGTCTGGCGA
>NZ_KI260427.1 GCF_000468015.1 Ruminococcus callidus ATCC 27760
TCTGTCGCACAATCTTTGTGCGGTATTGCCCTATATTTTTTCGCACGGCTCTGCATTTCCTTTACGATATTGTCATTATACCGTGTTTTTCCGATTCTGTCAAGATAAAACCGCACAAAGCTGATGCATAAGATGCATCACCAGATTTTTCAGCAGAGTTTCTCCAAAAAGCGAAACCGTGCCTGCCCTCAAAAGGACAAGCACGGTTTCAGTAAAGCAATGAGAAAAAGAGAGATAACTGCAAAATTCAAAAATTGCATGTGGAAATGTGACTGACATCTCGCAATTCTATTTTGTCAGCCCATATCCGTTCGAAGCATCATCACACGCGGGATTTCCGTTTTCTGTGAATCATCTGCCTTGCTTCTGTGATAATTATATCATATTTGCACCATTCTGTCAACAGGAAAGTACTGGGTTTCGTGTAAAATATCCAATTCGTTTTTTGTGCAATTTCACAACACGGATTTTATGCACCATATTTTCCTTGTCCAGCTGGTACAATTTCTGCAAGCATTTCCCTTGTGAAAAACGTTTTCCACAATTTTATCCACTTTTCCACATACACCCGTGTGGAAAGCGGTGGAAAAGGGCGGGCTTTGTATGGTGTTTCCTTAGGCAATACCGCACAAAGATTGTGCGACAAATGCGTCGTCAAATTTTTCGTCAGATGAAACAAA
>NZ_KI260428.1 GCF_000468015.1 Ruminococcus callidus ATCC 27760
TAAGGAAACAGAACGGCTTCTTGCCGAACTGGCAAATCAGGGCTATGCTGTTCCGGACACCACAGAACCGGAATCCAAGGGCTTGACGGTACAGATGCCAGCCGATTTCTTCACGGAGCATACGCTCGGTAATCTCCGGCAGATCTGCGAAAACAAGGCTGCCCTTTTTCATGCTGCTTTTCAAACCGACTGTTTGGACATCATTTCGTCTGATGAAAAGGTGGAATTCCCTTGGTTTACAGTCGAACAGGATGGTGATGCAGATGCCTACTGCACCTTCATTTCCATGCTCTGCGAATTTGCCAAGAACCAGAGCCGCATCAACCGCAAGCCGGATACCTCCGACAATCCCAAGTACACCATGCGGTGTTTCCTGATTCGTCTGGGAATGGTGGGTGCAGAATTCAAGGCAGCAAGAAAAGTCATTCTTCGCAATCTCACAGGCAATTCCGCATTCAGAAAGGTTGGTGATACTAATGCAGTTTCCGAGTAAGTCTTATCTGGAACAGC
>NZ_KI260429.1 GCF_000468015.1 Ruminococcus callidus ATCC 27760
TGATCTCACGCTGCAAAGCATCATACTGCTGCTGTGAAATTTCACCATTTGCAAGAGCCGTATTTGCCTGTTCTGCCGCAGTTTTCAGTACTTCCAGCTTTTCTTTGGTGGCAGACACCGCATCTGCCAGCAGCTTGTGCTTCTGGGACAAGAGTTCGGTGTTGGTGGGGTCAAGTTTCAGCAGCTTCTGGACATCTTTCAGCTGCGTCTGTGTACCCTTGATATCCTTGTTGACACCTTCCAGGGCTTTGGATAGCTTGGTGGTATCGCCGCCGATTTCTACGGTAATGCCTTTGATGCGGTTTGCCATGTAATCACCTCAGTTCTAAAAAAATATCAGCTTTTTTATCAGTAAATCTATTGACATTTATGTAAAAATGACGTATACTATAAGTGGAGGTGTAGCGTATGAATATTATTGCAGCAATTCAAAATACCATTTCTATTTCGCAGTTCAATCGTGGACTTGCAGGAAAAATTTTTCAGGATGTCAAAAACAGCGGTGCAAAAGTTGTTATGAAAAACAATGCACCGGAATGTGTGCTTCTTTCTCCGGATGAATATGTCAGCCTGATGGATGAAGTGAATGATGCCCGCTTACTCACTCTGGCTGTAAAACGAATGGAAAAATTCAATCCGGAAGAAACGATTCCGGAAGAAAAAGTTATGAAAGACCTCGGAATCACAGACGACGATTTATCCGACTTTGATGAGGTAGAATTTGAATGAATTGGGAAGTAGAATATCTGCCGGAAGCCGAAAGTGATTTAAAATCGCTTGACGGAAGTCAAAGAATACTGGTCTTAAAAGCAATCAAGAAAGTGAAACAAAATCCGCTTCCTGTTTATGAAGGCGGATATGGGAAACCGCTTGGAAACAAAAACGGCAATGATCTAACTGGCTTTCTGAAAGTCAAACTGAAAAGTGCAGGTCTTAGAGTCGTATACAAAGTTGTCAAGCAAAATGATAAGATGCTGATTATTGTAATTGGTGCCAGAGCCGATGAAGAAGTATACGGCATTGCTCAAAAAAGAATACAGGAAAATGACTTGTAATCAAAACGCATCAAAATCCCTCTGATCTGCCATCACATCATAATGACAATCGTCATTCTCCCGTTCGGTGAACATATCATTCACCAGACCAATGGTCAGAAAATCCAAATCGCCCATTGACAAACCAAGCTGAACGCACCGCAACAAAAACAGCGGTGTGGTCATCGGTCGGTCAATCGGGCGATGTTTTTTTTAGACTGAACCTGTGTTTCTACATTCAAGCCCCAGAGGTCAATCAGCTGTGGCAGGATTTCGTAAATGCTGAACGTGTTGAACTGTTCCAGCCATTCATCCGGAGAAGCCGGAATGGCTGCATCGGCGTGTTTTGCCATGATATAGGCGATGTTCTCAAACACCTCAAGGCTCTCGATGTCCAGTGCAGAGGATTCCTCTGTATTTTCTCCCACAGACTTTTGCAGTGCTGCAAAGTCCTGATAAATATCTCTGCGAAATTTCAGACGATACAGTCTGGGGACTGCCGCACTTGCCTTAAACGGCACATCAATCCCATCAATGGTGATGTTCTTCTGAATTGCCATGCTGCACCCTCCTTACGCTTTTACAGATGCTGCGGATGCTTTACCACTCTGTACAGCGGCAGCCAGATTTGGCATATATACCGCCTTGTACCAATTCTCATAAACCTCGGCATCCGTTTTCTCACAGGTTTTAGTTTTTACCAAACCACTGTTCAATGCCGTTGCGGTCAAAGACAGCGTTTCTGTTTTAACTTCCTTTTCGTCCTCAATGGTGCTGGATTCTGTTGCCGGACGAGAGGCAGAACAACAGAACAGACAGTGACGAATTTTATTCTTATCTCCGCTGAATTCAAACAGCAGTGCAAACTGGGATACTTCTGCAGTATTGGTTTCCGTGAGAACGCCCTTTTCATCCAGCTTCTCACCGAGAATGTCTGTCGCAAACTCAAGCGGAACCAATGCGATTTCAAGATCGCCGGTGTAACCAGAGTTATTGTTGATCACATAGTACACACCATCGTCAGCGTAAAAATTGGATGCTTCACCTTCTGCATCGATAGACAGCGACACTGCACCGGGAATGCGAACTGGCTTTGCAAAAGTCGGTACACCTTCTTCATCATAAGAAGTGATTTTTGCATAGTGAACTTTGTTCAGACCGAACTTTACCTTGTTTTTCTCCATTGCCATATAGATCAAACCTCCATCTCATAGAGCACTTCATACAATTCTTCCGAATCAATGAATAGTTCTGTTTTTGTGTAATAAATTTCATGCTGGGAAAGCACTGACTCCACCTGTTCTTCCAATTCCGGCTGCTTTTTGTCTGTGTACAATTCAATGTCCAGCTGTTTGCAACTGAAATATGCCAAATTGTCTGCCGAAAACGTATTCTCTCCGGGAGATAAGAACAGCAAAAAAGGCGGTGCGGGACTTTCACCCTCGGCAAAATGATGGTAGGCGAAAGGCAGCCCCATTTCTTCCAGCATTTCAGCGATTTCTTCGTAAGTCATGACAACGCCTCCTCAATTAAATGCTCCAGCAACTGTACACCGTTTTCTTCCGCAGGAGCAATGTGCGGTTTTCCTGATACCCGACCGCCGCCACGTTTGGCATGACCCTTTTCCAACAAATGTGCCAGCTGATAACGATTTTTACTGTGTACAGTCATTTCAAGAGAATGGCTGTTTTCCTTGGTCTTCTTCGTTGCCCAGCTTTTCGCATACTTTCCGGTGTCCTTCGGAGCATTGGCAGAGATCTCGTTTTTCACTTGCGTGGCGGTTTTCCGGACAGCCTTTTTCATGGCAGTATCCGCAAGGTCTGCATATTCCTGCAAACCCTGCATGATTTCCTCTGCAAGATCGTCAATACTGGCCATTTTGTCCTGCCTTTCTGGCTTCTGCCATAAGTTTTAGATAATCCTTGTGCAGATAATCCGGTGTAATACCGATGATGTCATAAATGTTCCCCTGAAACAGGATGCGATTGCCTGTTACAGACGGCATCCAGTTTCGACTTTGCCGAATGAG
>NZ_KI260430.1 GCF_000468015.1 Ruminococcus callidus ATCC 27760
TCATCCCGAATTTCCATACATTTCCCTTTTTGGTCTGATACATTTCCGGATCCCGTTTCTTCTCTGCATTTTTGGTCGAACTCGGTGCAGAAATAATGGTTGCATCTACGATCGTACCGCCGTGCATGATATGCCCAGTAGCTTCCATCACACGATTGATCGCCTTGAAAAACACTTCCCCCAGATGGTTTTCTTCCAGCAAATGACGGAATTTCAGAAGCGTTGTTGCATCGGGAACCTGTTCCTCCATAAAGTCGATATTCATGAATTTCCGGAATGCATAGCTGTCATAGATGGCATCTTCCACGCCCTCATCAGAGAGATTGAACCAGATCTGCAACAGATACATCCGCAGCATTTTTTCGATTCCTTTTGTTGGTCTGCCACGCTTGCCGTTCGGATAATACGGGCGTACAAATTCTACCCATTCTTCCCACGGAATAATCTCATTCATGATGTCCAGGAATTCTTCCCGCTTCGTTTTCCGCTTTCTCAGGCTGTACTCATAATCGCTGAATGTCATCTGGCTCATTTGTCTTTTCCTCCTGCTTTTTTGTCTTTTTTCTATTATACCATATTTGC
>NZ_KI260431.1 GCF_000468015.1 Ruminococcus callidus ATCC 27760
TTCTCGATAAGCCAAACTTCCAAGGCAATGCAGCTGTAAACTACACAGACAGAGAAACTCCCTGGACAAGAATCATTGAACATAAATGGTTCGAGTTCGGCAAAGATGAAAACGGAAACGATCTGCCGAAAACAGTTATTTCGAGAGAGTATTCTTCGGAATGGAAACTTGGAGATGAACCCTACTACCCCGTCAACGACGCCAAAAACAGCACACTGTACGAACAGTACAAAGCCCTTGCAGAAGCAGAAGACAATGTCATTTTCGGTGGCCGCCTCGGCGAATACAAATACTACGACATGGATAAAACCATAGAAGTCGCCCTCGCTGCAGCAAAGAAAGAACTCCCCTAACCCACTAAAACAACATCCCTAAATTTTCAATGGCAACCAAAAATGGCAACCTCTCCAAAAAAAGCCCGAAACTACGTCAAATCCACCCCAAATCCCGCAAGTTCGAATCTTGTCATCTGACACGCATGCAACCTGTTTGGATTTTCCCTGAGCCTGCAACCCCTGCAGGCTCTTTTTTATTGCAAAATCGCCGTTTTTGGAATCTCCGACGTTATCCTGTCAAATGTTCACAAAATATTTTCAATTAAAAGTGCAACATTTGACCCTCCTCAATTGTGTCTATATTCTTGGACAAAAGGGAAGGATTTTTATGAAAAAACAATTCACAACACTACTGGCACTCTCCACCGCAGCAGCGTGTATGCTGACCTGCACACCGATCACCACCAGTGCAGAGGACTCCCTCGAGGATCTACAGACATACGACGTTCTGGACAGCACCGATACCTTGGTACGGGAAGCTTGGGAAAGCCGTAACAACGAGGACGAAATGGAGGCAGACCTCTATGACTCCATGTCAGAGGGCGAGATTCCGTTTTATGAAGCGGAAGCTTCCTCGGAGCCCAGCGAACTGGAACAAGCCGCCATTGCAAACGGCATGTACAAAGACACTTTTGCCTTTGGCAACCACTTGTGCACGCTGACAAATGAGGAATTCCACGATAAGGTGTATGCTCCGTTGTCGGAAAGCATGACCTATTCCGAACTGGATTCCAACTATAACTTAGCCGCCAAAGATACCGCATATGCAGGCGGACTTTGCTACGGCATATCTTCTATCGCTGTACTAGTGCACAACGGCTTATTGACTCCCAGTGACATTCAGGAAGGTGCAGAAACGCTGCACGATGTAGAAATGACACCAGATGTGGAAGCACTGATCACCTACTACAATTCCCTGCAAGTGTACAAGGTTGTCGAACACGCCAATATTGTTTTTGCGGGAATGATGACAAAGGACGAACACACTGACGCGTTTCTGAACTGTGCAGCACGCTGCAAGGAAAAAGGCACCTATTTTATGGCATGCATTTCCTCTGCCAAAAGCGGCACACATGCAATGGTTGGCATGGACGAGCAGTTCGGCAACTGGACATTCAATGGTATCAGCTATGACACCTGCATTCTCACTTATGACAGCAACAGTGTACAAAAAGATACCAAGGAATCCATATTCAGCGATAAGACCTGCATCTATATCAATTCTGAAACCAAGCAGTACTGCGTTCCGGCATATGACCTCACCTCGGAGAACGGCGGCGTTCTGCTGGACGCAAGCGATGACGATTCGCTGCTGACCTATCGGGCACCCATTCGCGGCACCACCGAAGTCAATACAGACGTTTCCGAAACTGTAAAATGGCGTTTCTTCAGCGGCACCACAAAGGATCAGATCGATGTCACCTCTACCACCAAGGACGGCACCTCTTACGATTTCTGGAAAGCATGCAAAATGAACTATGGCGATACGATCTACTTCGGAAAGGGCAGCACATTCCACTTGGAGAAAAAAGAACGTGCACAGGGATTTGCTTTTGATGTCAACGGTATCGGATACCGTTTAAGAATGGAACAGTACGCAGAAAGCAGTCCGGAAACGCCCAAAGTACATGACAGAGGCACAAAGTGCAAAATGGACTTCTGCGGCGACAGCATTTCCTACACCAATACCGACACAGAGAGCATCTTGGTGTCCTATATCTTAACCTACGACCAAGGCACCTACAACTATGAACCGGTTGGCTCCGTCCATATTGCTCTTGTGATCTACCCGAATCAGACCGCAACAATTTCAAAACAGGACACCGGCTTGGCAATTACCGGTGACGGAGAGATTTTTGTACAGGCACTTCCGATGGCCACACAAAAATGTATCGATGAATTCGACGGCACATGGGAAGAATTCCTCAACTGGTTCGGCAGCTATTTCTTCAACTTTGTACGGTCAAAAGACGCTCTGCTTCAGTTCAATACCAAGGACGAATGCAGCGAACTTTGGTACGACTTTGACGGTGACGGCGTATATGACGATGCTCCCATTCTCGGCGATGCAGACGGCGACGGCGTACCGTATCAGCCCGGCGACATTTACCAGATCCTATGGCATATCAACGATATCGCAACTTCCGAGCACGGCGTAAGACGATATAACAGAGGCTACGTTCCCAACTCGGAGGGCGACACCGACGGCAACGGCGTGATCGACACCTGCGACCTGTTCGACATTGTGTACGAGTGTGCTCTGCGTGGAGCAGGGTTGAAGTAACCATTCACCCAGCGAAACTGGTGGAGGGATTCGACTGAAACCTTTCACTTTCATTTCAGATTTCCAGTAGGATAAATCCTACACAACTTTTTTCAATTCAAGAGGGAGGAATTTTTATGAAAAAACAATTTGCAGCATTACTGGCACTGTCTACCGCAGCAGCCTGCGTTCTGAGCTATCAGCCGGTACAGGCTGGTGCAGAAAGCGTTCTGGGCAGCATGACACAGGAAAACCTGACCGACATCACCAACGAACAGAAAGATGCGTTCTATCAGTCATCTCTGGGGGAAATAGAGCCGTCGGCAGAACCCAGCGAACTGGAACAGGCTGCCACTGCAAACGGCATGTACAAGGACACATTCTCGTTCACGAACCACTCCTGCAACCTGTCGGAGGACGACTTCAACCAGAAGGTATTCGAACCGATCTGGAACAGCATGACCAATATTGAACGGCTCGCCTATCTCAACAAGAGCAGTGTATACCGGAACGTCTGCCAAGGCAGCCAGTGCTTCGGCATGGCAGCCCTGTCCATTCTGGTACACAACGGCGAACTGTCCCCCAGCGACATTCAGGCAGGTGCAGAAACCCTGCATGACATCACGCTGACCAACGACGTAGAACAGCTGATCACCTACTATGACATGCTGCTGGAATATCAGGCAGTTTCCAACGTGGTCATGTATGCTCCGACACTGCTGACACAGGACGAACGAGTAGACAACCTGCTGAACTGTGCAGAACGCTGCAAGGAAAAGGGCACTTACTTCATGGTTGCCATTCGGGCCGGCGGTACGCACATGATCGTAGGCATGGACAAGGTTTCCGGCAGCTGGACATTTGACGGCGTGAACTACGACACCTGCATTGTTGCCTACGACAGCAACTTCTACAACAAGACCACCAAGGAATCGCTGTTCAACGACAACGCCTGCATCTATGTCAACTCCAAGACCAAGCAGTTCTGCATTCCGGCATACGGGTTCACTTCAGAAAAGGGTGAATCTGTACTGTATGCTTCCGATGACGATTCCGTATTGACCTATCGTGCACCGCTGAACGGCACCACAGAGATCAACACCGATGCTTCCAATATCGTAAATCTGCATTCTTACCGCGGCATCACACCGGAGGACGTATCGGTCACTGCCACCGATGCAGACGGCAGCACCCACGACTTTTTGAGCGAATGCAAGCTGCGGTCCTCGGATTCCAACTACTACGGCACCGGCTCTGCATTCCATCTGGAAAAGACCAAGCGTTCCAACGGCTTTGACTTCTACCTCAAGGGCAAGGGCTACCGCGTAGAAGTATCGCAGTATCCGCAGGGCGGCTCCATGAGCAATGTCATTAACTTAAAACGGCCCTTGAATGG
>NZ_KI260432.1 GCF_000468015.1 Ruminococcus callidus ATCC 27760
TCGTGCTGAAAAAGTTGTAGATCGCTGTAAAAATGGTGGTGAAGGTATTGGAAATAGACGTCCAAGTGTTGACGAAAAAGTCCCGGATTCCGGTAACGATTCCCGCGAAAAAGGAAGCAATGCTGTTCCATGTATCCACAAAAAATGTCTTGATAGAAGTCCAGACTTCGTTCCAGCTTGTTCCGAACCATCCCAGCACCACATCTGCAATGCCTTTCAGAGTATTCATGATATTGCGAAACGTGTTGACAACGAAATTCCAGATAGAAGTAAAAATACCCTTGATACCGTCCCAGCACTGCTCCCAATCCCCAGTAAACAAACCGATCAGAACATCCAGCAGCCCCAGAAGAATGCCAGTAAACTCTGAAAAGATGTTGGAGATATTCTGAAAAACGCCTTCAAAAATGGGAGCTAACAGATTGCACAGCCCGTCCCACGCTGCTTTCAGCACATCGGTGAAACTCTCAAAATCGAATCCCAGAGCATTTAGCCGGTCAGTGATGCCCTGTGTCAATCCAGTAAAGGTGCTTTTGATTTGCTCCCAGATGGCGATGATGTTGCTTTTGAATTCGTCATTGGTTTTCCAGAGATGCACAAAGGCAGCTACCAGAGCGGCAACAGCTGCGATAATGGCGAGCAGCGGACCTAATGACACACCCAACGCTCCGGTAATGGCTCCGATGCCACCTTGCACAGTAGAGAAAAGGGCAGGCAGTTTGGACACTGCGGAAAAGACTGTTCCCACGCTGGAAATGGTCTTTCCCAATACTATCAGCATCGGACCCAGAGCAGCAGCCACCAGTGCAATTTTCGCAATGGTTTCTTTTGTCCGTGGGTCTAATTGGTTCAGCTTGTCCACCAGTTCCTGAATACGGGAAACAATGGAGCGAATGGTAGGCATTAAAATATCACTAAAACTGATCGCCAATTCTTCCAGCTGGGACTTCAAGATGGTCACTTGTCCGGCAAGGTTATCCTGCATGACCGCTGCCATTTTTTCGGTCGTACCATTGTAGCCGTCTACTGTATCGGAACAGGTGTCAATGGCATTGGACAGTTTTTCAAAATCCGCCGGGGAACCGTTGATGATCGCCAGCATACCGGACATGGCCTCTTTGCCAAACAGCGAGGCAGCCGCCTGTGCCTGTTCTGCCTCGGAAAGGCCGCCCAATTTCTGACGAAGTTGCTCCATGAGTTCCCGTAAAGAATACATCTTGCCGGAACTATCTGTCAGAGAAATGCCGTACTGTTCCATGGCAGATGCTACCGTGTCTGTCGGCTTTGCCAGATTGGTAATGGCGGAACGCAGTGCTGTACCAGCCTGTGAGGATTTGATACCGGCATTTGCCATCAGTCCGATGGCAATGGCGGAATCTTCAGCGGAATAGCCCAAGGAACCCAGCACCGGAGCGGCATATTTGAAAGTTTCGCCCATCATGCTGACGTTGGTATTGGCATTGCTTGAGGCAGCCGCCAGAATATCCGCAAAGTGTCCGCTGTCCGAAGCAGACAAACCGAAAGCGGTCAAAGCATCCGTGACAATGTCCGAAGTAGATGCCAAGTCCTCACCGGAAGCGGCGGCAAGATTCATAATGCCTTCGATACCGCTGAGCATATCGTTGGTTTTCCATCCTGCCATCGCCATATAGTTCATGGCTTCCGCAGCCTCACTTGCAGAGAACTTCGTTTTAC
>NZ_KI260433.1:0-6274 GCF_000468015.1 Ruminococcus callidus ATCC 27760
ATACCATATTGTCTAACAAAAGGGGAGCATTTCAGTGTTGTACTGCATGACGCTTTTGGTTTTTGGGAAAAATCGCCCCAAAAGACACGTGTCAGGTTTAGTGTCAACACATCCTAGGGTAATCAGGTCGAAACCATTCGGCGGAATTCGCTCGTTTTACTCGCTGTCCGCCTTGGGCTTGCCAACGCCGATAGTTACCCTTGCTTGTACTTGCAGCGTTGTTTTTCTAAGGTGTTACTTGTACAGTCGGTCAACTTTTATTTTTACGGCGTTTGCAAGCTTGTATTGCTAGGCTCCCCTTTAGGGCACCCGAAGGGCGTGCCTTGTGCTGAACTGTCACCGCAGGTGACTGAGGGGTTACTCTCTACAGCAATCAAACGATTTCACAAGGAGTTACGCTTCTTTTTTTCTTTACTGAAAAGAAAAAAAGAAGCAAAAAAAGAAAAGAGCTCGCTTACCCTTGATGAAAAAGGCAATGCATCACACGAATGGCAGTCACATCATTTCTCTCTCCCTTCTTTTCATCTGAAATGGCATTCTCTGTATATTTTCACAAATGTTCGTTGAAATGCATTGAAAAAAATGTTCCCATGTGGTATAATAAAATATCATAAACACACAAAGGAGAAGGAGGCGTGGAGATGCGAAAAAAGGGAATTGCCGTTTTTTGCAGTCTGGCAGTACTGTTTTCTATACTATTCGGCGGATTTCCGCAAAAGTGGCAGGTTTCCGCAGCGGCAGACATGACCAATTTTGCAGAGGAAGCGGCAGCACTGACCAACCAGTTCCGGCAGGAAAACGGACTGCCGGCGTTACAGATGGCACCGGTACTGTTAGATTTATCGGCACAGCGTGCGGAAGAACTGTCGCAGACTTACGGACACAACCGACCGGACGGGCGGGAATGGTTCAGCGTCATTGAGGATTCCACGCTGGATTCCAATTGTTATGCGGCGGAAAATGTGGCGGCAGGATACGACACACCGCAGGAAGCGGTGCAGGCGTGGATCGATTCTCCCACTCACCGGAAAGCCATGCTGGGGGAACCATATCAGTATATCGGCATTGGGGTGTACTACCTGCCGGAAGATACCAATCATTACTATATGTACTGGGATATGCTCCTGATTTCCTCACAGGAACCGCTGGAGGGGGCGAGGTACCCTGACAGCAGTACAGCCACTTCGGAAACCGCTGCTGCCACAACAGTGACGACGACACAGACAGAGCCGGTTTTGCCGCGTATCGTCGGTGATGTCAATCTGGACGGTCTGGTGGACATGAGCGATGCGGTATTGCTGCAAAAAATCATCATGGGGCAGGTGCATGTCAACGATGCCCAGCAGCAGAACAAAGACTGTTATGCAGACGGTGTACTGGATAATCGAGATGTAGTGGTGCTGCTGCAATTTCTGGTGCATCTGTTTCCGTCGCTGCCGGTAACTGCGTAAAGGAGGATACCATGTCGCGAATTCTCTATGTGCTGGATTATCTTAGCCACAATACCGATGCGGAAAAAGGGGCAACGTTGAAAGAGATTCAGGCGTACTTGCTGAACCAGACGAATCTGGGAGCAGTATCGGTGCTGAGCATCAAGCGGGACATTGAAAGGCTGGACACCATGGGGTATACCGTGGGAGTTCGGAAAGGAGCCCACAACACAGCGTATTATTACATGAAAGAACGAGGATTCACCTTTAATGAGATTCGGTTTCTGGTAGACTCGGTGTCTATCAACAAATTCCTGAACAACGAACAAAAACAGCGGCTGTTCAAGAAATTTGAAGGGCTGTGTTCCGAAGCGGAAGTGCGGAAGCTGGTGGGGCGGATCACCTTGAGTGAGGTGGCTCCGCCGTCACTGGATCTGCTGGATAATCTGGAGTGTGTGCACCAGATCATTGCCGAAAAGCGGAAGATCAATTTCAAGTACGGCAAGTATAATACCAATCGGGTCATCGAATACTATACCAAAAAGCGAAATCTGATCCCATGTCAGGTGGTCTACACCGCAGAGCGGTTTTATCTGAAAGTGATCGTGGAGGACACCGGCAATGTGCGGAACTATCGCATCGACCGCATGAAAGACATCACCGCGGGAGAACGGGTTGACATCATGCCGAAGTTGTCGAAAGCAGAGGGCTTTTCCGCGGACATTTTTGTGCCGGAGGTGTACGAAGATGTACAGCTTCGGGTGAAGCGGGTGCTGCTGGACGATATGATCGAACAGCTGGGAAACTATGCTCATGTGCGGGAAGATGAAACCGACCCCGAAAACTATATTCTGGTGCGTGCCAAAATGGGCATCAGCCACGGACTGTATCGCTGGATCATGAAATACGGGGCAGCTATGGAAGTGCTTGCTCCGGAAACGCTGCGGCAGGAAATGGCAAAGCGGCTGCATGAGGCATATCAGCAATATGAAAAATAAGGCAACACCGCACAAAAAACGGACAGCATTGCTGCTGTCCGTTTGATTGTTGCTTAGGGATTGTTTGACAAATGTACAGATTTTTCAAACAAGTTCTAGTAAGTGTGAAAAAATTATGCCTGTCCCCGTTCCTTGGCGAGGGTGTCATAGCGATCCAGCATTTCCTTGATCTCAGGGTCATTGGTCAGACCATACTGCATATGCAGATAGAAACGGATTGCCGGCAGGTCTTTGTTTTCGATGGCTTCCTTTGCCAGTGCTGTGATAACACCGACTACGTCCTCATTGGCACCGCACTTCATACCGTAGTGCTCGAAAGCCTCGTTGACTTCTTCCCGTGTGGGCGGTACGATTTTTTTCTGGGTAATGGTGTGGATATGGTGCAGTTCTGCCGGAACCATAGGGTGGTCGGCGTAGATCAGGCTCTCATAATAGAAGCAAACGGCACGGTCATAGTCCTTGACTTCCACACAGTAGAAGCCCAGATTGCAGTAACAGCGGGAGATCTGTACCGGCGTTACGGCAACTTCCAGTGTTTCCTTGATAACGGAAAGCAGCTGGTCGTGATCCCGCAGGGACTTATAGCACTCTGCCAGTTCGAAATAGGCATCTGTGTTCATGGGGTTGTAGCGGATCGCATCGTTGATGACGCGTGCAGCTTCTTCTGCACGGTTCAGTTCCAGCAGGTTGTAACCGTGGAGCAGGATCATCTGCGACAGGTCAAAGACCGGACGCACCAGCTTCTTGGACGGGCGGTAGAAGTACAGATACAGCTGATGTTCCAGCGTGTTGCGGAAGCTAAGATATACTTCCGATTCGGTTTCCCGATAGTTCATGCGAATCTTGGTGTACAGTGCTTCTGTCAGCTTGAACGATTCTTCGATTTTCTTTTCCTGAATCAGCTTGTTGGCTTCGGCAAAGACAACGTCCAGCCGCTTGCCGTCGATGTACATCATTTTGTTCAGGACTTCCCGCTTGTCGTCCGGCAGGATCTCATATGCCAGATCAGCGATCGCACTTCCGATTTCTTTTGCATTTTTTGCGGAACGGTACTTGTCTGCCTGTGATTCCAGATAGACCATGTCTACGCTGTATTCACCGGTCAAACCTTCCCGAATTTTTTTCATAATTTCATCTGTTGTCATAATATAACTCCTTTTTGACTGTGATTATTCAGCCAGTATAGTTTTATTATACAAGATTTCTGGGATAATTGCAAGTCTTTTTTGTGGATTTTTTCGAATGGCAGCAATATTTTCTCATAGGGCAACGCTGCACAAAGTTTGTGCGGTACTGCCGCAGGAAAGGACGGGGGTTTCCATGTCAGAACTGATCGCAACGCTGGAGCAGCAGCGGGACCTGCCGAACGATCTGCTGTGTTCGCTGCTGGAAACAGACCGCTATGATGCAGCATTGTTTCAGGCGGCAGACCGCGTGCGGCGGCAGCGGTACGGGACAGATGTATTTGTCCGCGGGCTGATCGAATTCACCAACTATTGCCGGAACGACTGCTATTACTGCGGGATTCGCCGGAGCAATGCCCATGTGCAGCGGTACCGGCTGACACCGGAGGAAATTCTTGCCTGCTGCACAGAGGGGTACGCACTGGGGTTCCGGACATTTGTCCTACAGGGCGGCGAAGATGCCTTTTTCACGGAGCAGCGTGTCTGTGAAATGGTTTCTGCCATACGGGAACGGTTTCCGGACTGTGCCATTACGCTTTCTGTCGGGGAGTGGGAAAAATCCAGCTATCGGGCGTTTTTCCGTGCCGGTGCAAACCGGTATCTGCTGCGGCATGAAACCGCAGACGCGGCACACTATCGCCGTCTGCACCCCCAGCCGCTTTCGTCTGAAAACCGGAAACGCTGTCTGTTTGACCTGAAAGACATCGGCTATCAGGTAGGCTCCGGATTTATGGTGGGCTCACCGTATCAGACAACGGAAAATCTCTGTGCCGACCTACGCTTTTTGCAGGAACTGGAGCCGGACATGATCGGCATCGGACCTTATCTCACCCATAAAGACACGCCTTTTCGGGAACAGCCCAACGGCAGTCTTGCACAGACACTGCGGCTGATCGGCATTCTGCGGCTGTTGTTTCCCTATGCCCTGATTCCGGCAACTACGGCGTTGGGAACGATCCACCCGCAGGGGCGGGAAATGGGACTGCGTGCCGGTGCCAACGTGGTCATGCCGAATCTGTCGCCGGTTTCCGTGCGAAAGCTGTATACGCTGTATGAGGACAAAATTTGCACAGGGGAGGAATCCGCCCAGTGCAGAAGCTGTCTGGAACGGCGGGTGGCTTCGGCGGGATATGCCATTGTCACGGATATTGGCGACGTGCGGCGGTGATTTTATAGATGTATGGAAACACTGCATAAAGCCGTCAGGCGGGCTTTATCCAGTGTTTCCATAGCATGTCAATTTTGCCGTTCGAAAAAAATTTGCATAAAAAGTATTTGCATTTTGCGTAAAATATGCTATAATATAAAGGCGATACGGAGTAACAACTTTGCATGCGATACTGCGTACAAGTTTTTTCCGTGTTTTCTGAAAAGATGTTTGAGATTTCACTCGGCGGCACGATATGGAATTTGTGTGATGCCGTCTTGATATTTGGAGGTTTTTCGATGAGCAGGGAAGAACAAAAACAAAGCAAACCAGCCAAGAAAAAAGCACCCAAAAAGCAGGCTGCTTCGCCGCAGAAGCAGATGACAAAACGTCCGAATCCACGCCGCCCCAGAGGTACCGGCGGAAAAATGGCGGCGGAAATCGTGATCTCTGTGGCACTGGTGGCATTTGTCGGCTATCAGGGATTTCATATGTACCATTCGCTGCAGCCGATCTCGCAGGGAACAGAGGGCATGGAATTGACAAGCGACATGAGCGAAGCTGCGACAGAGCCGCAGAATGTTTATGAGAATGTTTCTGTTTCCAATGAAGATGTGCATGCGGGAGATTTGATTCTGGTCAATGCGAATACTGCCTATGTGGAGGAGAACCCGTCAGAGATCGTCAGCATTTACGACCACAAGACGGACAACTACCATGTCAGCGGCACAGAAACCAGTCTGCGGCAGCAGGCGGTAGATGCCCTGAATCAAATGCTGGACGCGTTCTATGTGGCTACTGGTCATCAGGATATGATCGTCATCAGCGGCTATCGTACCAATGCCCAGCAGCAGGAACTGTATGATGAGGACTTGCAGGCAACCGGAGAACAGACTTCCACCCGTGTGGCACTGCCGGGACACAGCGAGCACGAAAGCGGCTATTCGCTGGACTTCTCCCTGTATGAGGACGGCGTGCAGTCCGACTATGACGGCACGGGAGAATATGCGTGGATCAATGAGAACTGTTCCCACTATGGCTATGTGCTCCGCTACACCGAGGACAAGCAGGACACTACCGGCATTCAGGCAGAGCCGTGGCACTACCGCTATGTGGGACAGCCCCATGCCGCTTATATGCAGGAGAACAACGTTTGTCTGGAAGAATATCTGACACTGCTGAAAAATTACAGTGCAGACGTGCCGCTGTCCATTACCAACTGGGACGGCGAGATCTATCAGGTATATTATGTGGCTGCTGATACAGCTGCGGATTCCACCTATGTCATGGTGCCGCCGGATAAAAAGTACACCATTTCCGGCAACAACAGCGACGGATTTATTGTGACGGTGGACACCGGAGAGATACAGAGCGGAGAAGCGGCAGCTTCAGAGGCCTCTGGTGCTGCCGATAATCATGCAGCAGACAGTGCAGCCGATGTCTCCGGAGAAACGGCTCCGGACGCAGAAGCAGATGCAGCACAATAAAGGCAATACCGCACAAAGAGCGTCTGGC
>NZ_KI260433.1:6374-7755 GCF_000468015.1 Ruminococcus callidus ATCC 27760
CTGTCGCACAATCTTTGTGCGGTATTGCCTAAAGGACATTTTACGCACAAGCTTTGCGTGGCGTGTCTAAAAATAAAGAAAAGGTGAGTTCGAATGGACAAGAAAACAACTGAAGAAGCATTGCAGAAAACCGGAAAAGGTCTGAAAGGCGTTGTTGGTGAGTTCAAGGAGTTTATTTCCAAGGGAAATGTGCTGGATATGGCAGTCGGCCTGATCGTGGGTTCTGCGTTTACGGCAATTGTCAATTCGCTGGTCGATGACATTCTGATGCCGGTTATCGGTACCGTGCTGGTTGGTATCAATTTTTCTTCGCTGGGAATCACGATCCCGTGGGGCAATCACCCCTTTATCGCGATCGGCAGCTTCCTGAACACAATTATCACATTCCTGCTGACAGCACTGTGCGTGTTCCTGATCGTAAAGACAATGAACATGTTCCGCCGCAAGCAGGAAGAAAAGCCTGCACCGCCGAAGCCCAGCAAGGAGGAGCAGCTTCTCACAGAAATTCGCGATCTGCTGGCAGCACAGCAGGGAAAGCCGATTCAGAAGGACGAGAAAAAGAACAATTAAGGAAACACTGAATAAAGCCCGCCTGACGGCTTTGCACGCAATCTGCGTGCAGATTTTTCGTCATATTGCCCAGAAATCCCTTGCCATACGGAAAGTATGCCTGCGGAATTTCTATGCAATCTGTCGACCGAAAAATCTGACGACGCATCTTACCACAAGCTTTGCTCGGTGTTTCTTTAAAAACGACATCTTCTTACTATTCTACATATAGAAAAAACGCTGTTCCACGTGCAGGAACAGCGTTTTTTCGTAAGGATTATATTGTGTACTGTAGTTATGAAATCTGTTTTCTTTCTTTCAATTCTTGTTCTAGTTCTTGGATTGCCTTTTTCAATTCTTCGGTTGACATTCTTTTGATTTCATCTGGGATAATTACGTTGTCATCAATAAACATTTTCATATTATATTTTGCCTCCCACAAATCAATTCCCTTCTTGTTTCTATTATATCGTTATTGCAATTAAAAGTCAATGATGTTTTATTGAGCGTTTATCGTAAGACAAAAAAGCGGGAGCAGCCGTATTTCAGCTGCTCCTGCTTTTCTTTATGGAGAGGTTTCGTTATTTTGAGGATTTCTGTTTGTGTTTTTGTGTGTCGCCGTGGCAGCTGCACGCATTCGGACAGCCGCCGCAGGTACCGCCGCAGGAATGTTTTCCCTTTTTGCGGTCACTCCGCATGGACAGGACGATTGCAGCAATGATCGCTACAACAATAATTCCGACAATGACACTTCCCATAGAAATGCCTCCTTTTGAAACGTCAGGTCAATTTTGTTTCTGGCAATACCGCACAAAGATTGTGCGACAGATGC
>NZ_KI260433.1:7855-11259 GCF_000468015.1 Ruminococcus callidus ATCC 27760
AAGTCGCCAGACGCTCTTTGTGCGGTATTGTCTTATGCCTTTACCTTTACGCCCAGCTTGTTGCTTTCCTTGTACGGACGAACCAGCAGGTAGATCATTGCAACGATCAGTGCGAATGCAGCGATCAGGCTGATGATGTTTACAACACCGTTGCCGGCAGTCATCAGCTGACCGGTGAACAGGTTGCCCAGCTGGTTGACGATCAGGGCAATGACATATGCAAAGCCGCATTCGTAACCAATTGCGAACCAGAACCACTTGGTGTTGTTCATCTCACGCTTGATCGCACCCATTGCAGCGAAGCACGGTGCACACAGCAGGTTGAAGATCAGGAAGGACATACCTGCTACGCCGGTGAATGCAGCTGCCAGATTGCTGTACACGCCGTCGCCGCCGCCGTACAGGATACCCATAGTTGCAACGATGTTTTCCTTTGCGACCAGACCGGTTACAGCGGCAACCGTTGCCTGCCAGTCACCCCAGCCCAGCGGAGCGAAGATCCAGCAGATGCCCTTACCGATGTAAGCCAGAATGCTGTGGCTCATCTGGTCTTCACTCAGCATCTGGAATGCACCGTCAACCCAGCCGAAGTAAGAAGTGAACCAGACGAAGATGGTGGACAGTGTGATGATGGTACCAGCCTTCTTAATGAAGGACCAGCCGCGTTCCCACATGGAGCGGAGCACGTTGCCGACAGTCGGCATGTGGTATGCCGGCAGTTCCATAACGAACGGTGCCGGATCGCCGGCGAACATCTTTGTCTTTTTCAGAATGATACCGGAAACAACGATCGCTGCCATACCCAGGAAGTAAGCACCGGTTGCGATCCATGCAGAACCGCCGAAGATTGCACCGGCGATCATTGCGATAAACGGCTGTTTTGCACCGCAGGGGATAAAGGTGGTTGTCATAACAGTCATACGGCGGTCACGTTCGTTTTCAATGGTTCTCGAAGCCATGATACCCGGAATGCCGCAGCCTGTGCCGACCAGAATCGGGATAAAGGACTTACCGGACAGACCAAACTTCCGGAAGATACGGTCCATAACGAATGCGATACGAGCCATGTAACCGCAGGCTTCCAGAATTGCCAGCAGAATGAACAGTACCAGCATCTGCGGTACGAAGCCCAGAACTGCACCAACACCGGCAACGATACCGTCCAGAATCAGACCCTTCAGCCAGTCCACGCAGTTGACAGCGTCCAGTCCCTTTTCGATCAGTACCGGAATACCCGGAACCCATACGCCATAATCTGCCGGATCCGGTTCACCCTTTGCGAATTCGTCTGCCGCAGTGGTCAGGTCGTCCATGGAAGCGGTTTCGGTGGTAACTTCCAGTGTTTCTTCATCTTCTACATCATAGGAGAAGTCTGCGTTGTAATCCTTTTCATAGTTCAGGATCATGTCCTTTGCAGCTTCGCCGTCAAAGGTGTCTGCTTCTGCGTCAATGTAGCTTTCCAGTTCTTCTGTATCAACGCCCTGTTCGCCCAGATAAGCCACATAGCCGTCAATGATCGCATTGGTGTCGCCGTATTCATCAGCGGCATCGTTGTAGGAGCTGGTGCCGATGCCCAGCAGGTGCCAGCCGTCGCCGAACAGTCCGTCGTTTGCCCAGTCTGTTGCAGCGGAACCTACGGTAACCATGGAAATATAGTACACCAGGAACATGATGACTGCGAAGATCGGCAGACCCAGCCAACGGTTGGTGACGATCTTATCGATCTTGTCAGAAGTGGTCATGCCGGTTCTCTTTTTCTTCAGGCAGTCCTTGATGATCGAAGCAATGTACAGATACCGTTCGTTGGTGATGATGCTTTCTGCATCGTCGTCCATTTCCTTTTCTGCGGCTTCGATGTCTTGTTCAATGTGCTTTTTGGTAGCTTCCGGAATGTTCAGCTGTTCCAGAACCTTGTCGTCCCGTTCGAAGATCTTGATCGCATACCATCTCTGCTGTGCTTCCGGACGGTCATGCAGACAAGCTTCTTCAATATGTGCGATGGCATGCTCCACGCAGCCGCAGAACTTGTGCTGGGGAACCATGGGGATCTTGCTTTCCGCAGCCTGCATGGCTTCCTTTGCAGCTTCGTCAATGCCGGTGCCCTTCAGTGCGGAAATTTCCACGACCTTGCAGCCCAGTTCCTTTGCCAGCTGGTCAATGCGGATCTGGTCGCCGTTCTTCCGAACGATGTCCATCATGTTGATCGCGACAACTACCGGAATGCCCAGTTCTACCAGCTGTGTGGTCAGATACAGGTTACGTTCCAGATTGGTGCCGTCGATGATGTTCAGGATTGCATCCGGACGCTCCTGAATCAGATAATTTCGGGCAACGACTTCTTCCAGTGTGTACGGGGAAAGAGAATAGATACCCGGCAAGTCTGTGATGACAACATCTTTGTGCCCTTTCAGCTTACCCTCTTTCTTTTCCACGGTAACACCCGGCCAGTTACCGACGAACTGGTTCGAACCTGTTAATGCATTGAACAGTGTGGTCTTACCAGCGTTCGGGTTACCGGCTAATGCGATTTTAATACCCATTTCACTCCATCCTTTCGTGTTAGTGTTTACTAATTAGCAATTACTAACTTGTGACTAAAAAAATAATTTCGCCGTAAAATGAAGATGTGAATCCGCCGATGCAGGACAGATTCACGGATTTTCTTCTACAGCATGCACAACGATCTGTGCGGTGCTTATTCTACTTCGATCAGTTCAGCGTCTGCTTTCCGCAGAGAGAGTTCATAGCCTCTTACAGTGATCTCTATCGGATCACCCAGAGGTGCCACCTTGCGGATATAGACCTCGACACCCTTGGTGATGCCCATATCCATGATTCTGCGTTTTACTGCACCTTCGCCGGTGAGCTTCTTGACACGGACGGTCTGTCCGATCTTGGCATCTTTTAATGTAGCCATACTCCAGTTCCTCCTCTTTATATCATAATTTTTCCTGCCATTTCTTTCGTAATGGCAATACGGGTTCCTTTTACATTCACGATAAGATTTCCGTTTCCGGAATTTACTACCGTGAGCGTTCCGCCGACAACAAAGCCGAGGTCTTCCAAGTGCTTTTTGGTTTCAGCACTTCCGCCTACTTTTTTGATGATTACTTCGTCACCGGGATTCGCAAACATCAGCGGCATCATAGCATGCTCTCCTCCTTATATCAGAACCGTTCCTCTGTTTCTCAGAGCCGGCTCTGGAATTAGAAAAAGCTAACCATTTGAGAAATGATAAAGGTTAGAATCTTCTAACCCTCTTGTAAGTATACAACTTCTCATGGCATTTGTCAAGGGCAAAATGGAGATTTTCAAATTTTGTGAGATTGCACAAATAAAAAATCTGAAAGAGAAAATGCATTGGGCGGTTTTTAGGGCAACACCGCACAAAGAGCGTCTGGCGA
>NZ_KI260433.1:11359-14370 GCF_000468015.1 Ruminococcus callidus ATCC 27760
CTGTCGCACAATCTTTGTGCGGTATTGCCTTAGCTGATCGCCTGCAAAGCTGTCAGACTGATTTTATGCATACTTTTAATTTTTTTCAAACTTTTTTAGTTCTATCCATTTTGAAAAACTGGAGTTGTATAATCAAAGCATAAAGGCAATACCGCACAAAGCTTTACACAGCGTTTTCCAAAGGAATGCATGGCATCGGAAAATTTCGAAAAGCGTGTTGGATTTTGTCGAATCTTGTCGAATGTAAGAAATTTAGATGTTGACAAGTCGAACGAAATGTTGTATAATAAAGAACAACAGTAAAATACAGGATTGCAGGGAGGTGACAGACAAATGGATATGTCACGAATTTTGATTGCCAAAACGGGAAAGACTGCATCGGAGTGGCTCCCGCTGGCGGTGCATCTGGAAGATACGGCCGGGATCATGCAATGTATGATTCGGGATATGATTCCGCCGTCTTTTCCGGAATCCTGTGCCCTCTCTCCGGAGGCGTTTGAAAAAACAGCAGTTTTTTTGGCATATGTGCACGACATTGGAAAGGCAATGCTTGTGTTCCAATATAAGATCAGCAGAAATCTTCCGGAGATGCGGAGCCGTCTGGAGCATTTTCAGCTGCAATTTCCTGAAAGCTATGAAAAGGATAAAATCAACGTGATCCCCCATGCACAGGCAGGGGAAGAAATTCTGGTCACGCTGGGGTGCCCTGAAAGTGTCGCCGCTGTTGCAGGAGCACATCATGGCATGCCGTCAGAGCACATACAGAAGAATCTGATGCAGCCGCGAAGAAATATCAAATTCTACGAGAATTACTATGGCTATGCAGAGGGAAATGTATCTCTGCTTACCGAAACCTGGAATCACATTTTACAAAGGGCGTTGCAAATTGCCCGGATCGATTCGGTACAGGAGCTTCCGGTACTGACGAAACCGGCACAGATGCTGTTGTCCGGTCTGCTGATCATGGCGGACTGGATCGCGAGCAACACAGATTATTTCCCGCTGATTCCCACGGACGAGGACATTCCTGAAAATCCGGAAAGAATCGCTGATGCATGGGAAACGATCCAATTCCCCGAAATGTGGAAGTCTGCACGATTGGACTATTCCGATGCGGCGTTTCGCAAAAACTTTTCGTTTGCACCGCGTCTGGTGCAGACAGAGTTTCTGAACGTGATAAAGAACATAGAGTCACCGGGAATCTGTATTCTTGAGGCTCCCATGGGGTGCGGAAAGACGGAGGCTGCCCTTGCCGGAACAGAAATCCTCGCTGCGAAATGCCGGAAAAACGGTATGTTTTTCGGGCTGCCGACACAGGCAACTGCGAACGGCATTTTTCCCCGCATGATGCAGTGGGGCGAAAAGCAGTCCCAGAATTTCTACCATTCCATTCAGCTGAAACATGGCAGTTCCGCTTTGAATACCTGTTTTCAGAAAATTCAGAGAGGGATACCGGAACAGGAAACGGACAGCGGACTGATCGTGCACAGCTGGTTCTGCGATAACAAGAAAGCCTGTCTTGCCGACTTTGTCGTTGCAACGGTGGATCAGATGCTGATGATGGCATTGAAGCGAAAGCATGTGATGCTTTTGCACGTGGGCTTGTCTGAAAAAGTAGTCGTGATCGATGAAGTGCATGCATATGATGCGTACATGAACGAATATCTGGAAATGGCTCTCCAATGGCTGGGGTACTATAAAACGCCTGTGATCCTGCTGTCCGCGACGCTTCCGGCAAGCCGGAGAATGTCGCTGGTTCGTGCATACCTCGGAATCAGAGAATCCGAAAAGGCCTTTGAAAACGAAATGGGGTATCCGCTTCTGACGTGGACGGACGGAACTGAGATCCGGCAAAAAAGATTGACGTATCAGGGAGCACATACGCATGTTCAGATGCACCCATGTACAGAAGATGCTGTTCTGGCAGTGGTTCAGAATGTTGTAGAGCATGGCGGCTGCGTTGGCGTGATCGTGAATACAGTGAAACGTGCACAGACTTTTGCGGAAGAAATACGAAATCAGACCCATGCAAAAGTGCTTTTGTATCATGCACAGTTTATATTCCCCGACAGAACATTAAAAGAGCAGGCTCTTTTGAAAACTGTTGGGAAAGACAGCAGTGCAGAGGTTCGTCGCGGAACCGTTGTGGTCGGGACACAGGTCTTGGAGCAGTCGCTGGACATTGACTTCGATTTGCTGATCACGGACATTTGCCCTATGGACTTGCTTTTGCAGAGAATCGGCAGACTGCACCGGCATGCCTTTCGGGAACAAAGACCGGAAGTTGTGAAAACTCCGGTCTGCTATGTCATCATGGACGAACTGCATGGGGAAAATACCGCGTCTAAAAAGATATACGGCGATTTCCTGCTGCATCGAACAGAGGAAAACCTGCCTGAAAGCATTGTGCTTCCGGACGATATATCGCCCCTTGTGCAGGCAGTCTATACGTTTTCCGAGGACGATGCGATGTATCAGACATATCATAATCAACAGGAAATCCAAAAACGGCGTGCACGCTGTTTCCGGATCGGAAAACCTACGGGAAAAGATATACACCGGCTGTTGTCCCGCGATATAGAAGATAAAAATGAATGTGAAGTGGAGGCAGCTGTTCGGGACGGGATTTCTTCCATAGAAGTGCTGCTGATGCGGCGTATGAAAGACGGCAGCATTTGCTTCTTGCCCAATCAGCATGGCGGCAGGAAAACAGAGGCGTTTCCGGACGAGGCAGAGTGTCGAGAAATTGCAGAGCAGAAGCTGCGGCTGCCGACAGTGTTCAGCCAGAAGTGGAGCATCGACCGGACGATTCACGAACTGGAAAAGCAGTGTCTTCCCTATGTGGAAAATTGGCAGAATTCTCATTGGCTCAAGGGTCAGCTTGTTTTGTTTCTCGATGAGGAAATGAACGGGGAACTGATGGGATTCCAATTGCACTACAGTTTTGAAAATGGTCTGGAGTATTGGAAAGCTGCCGAATAGGGGCAATACCGCACAAAGAGCGTCTGGCG
>NZ_KI260433.1:14470-22478 GCF_000468015.1 Ruminococcus callidus ATCC 27760
TGTCGCACAATCTTTGTGCGGTATTGCCTAAAAGCTTTAAGGAGGAGTGTTCATGAAAGAAATCGAATTCAATTTACTGGACGAACCGTGGATACGCGTGAGAGATGATTCCTGTCAGGTGCATGAAGTGTCATTGACAGACGCACTTCTTCACGCACATCAATATACCTCGCTAAGCGGTGAATTGCCAACGCAGGATATTGTCATTCTTCGTCTGATGCTTGCAGTGCTGCATACGGTTTTTTCCAGAGTCGATGCGGACGGCAATGCGGCAGAACTGGAAGACGAAGAAGAAGCAGTTGAGAGGTGGACAGATCTTTGGGAACTTGGTCAGCTTCCGGAGGAACCGATTCGCGAATATCTGGAAAAATGGCATGAACGGTTCTGGCTGTTTCATCCGGAAAGACCTTTTGGACAGGTGGCAGGGCTGGCATGCGGCACGCAGTATGGTGCTTCCAAATTGAATGGTGAAATTTCGGAGAGCGGTAATAAGGTCCGATTGTTTTCCTCTTATTTTGGCGAAGAAAAGACAGCACTATCCTATGCACAGGCGGCAAGATGGCTGCTGTATCTGAATGCATTTGATGATACATCAGCAAAGCCGACAAAAGAGGGAAAAGAAAAATCCGGCGGAAAGCTTCCGTCACCTGGAGCAGGCTGGCTTGGCAAGCTCGGAATTGTTTTTACCCGCGGTAAAAATTTGTTTGAAACGCTGCTGCTGAATCTCGTTATGGTAAACGGCGATCAAGTGGAAAATGAGGAAAAGCCGCTGTGGGAATCCGATACTGTACGTCGAGAGGAACGAACGGAGATCCCGTTTCCGGATAATCTTGCAGAACTTTATACACTACAGTCAAGACGTGTTTTCTTGGAACGTGAAAATGATACAGTGATCCGTTATTACCTGATTGGCGGAGATTTTTTCCAGAAGGAAAATGCATTCATGGAGCCTATGACTGTATGGAGAACACCGAAAAAAGAAAAGGATTCCTACGTGCCGAGAAGACACGATGCCAACAAGCAAATGTGGCGTGATTTTGCTTTGCTGTATGATTATAAAGAGGGAAATCATGTTGCAGGTGTAATTCAGTGGGTTCAGCGGATTGCGGAAGAAATTGACATGCAAATGGTGCAAACAACAATTGTATCCGTTCAATATGGAGATAAGGATTTCTTTGTGCAAAATGTATTCTGGGATTCTCTTATGGTAAACAAGCAGTTGCTGATAGACATTGGTGCAAACTGGCGGGAAAAAATCAAAGTAGAGATCAACAGATGCGAACAGCTTGCAGATGCCATTCGCAAATTAGCCGGTAACTTATATCTCGCATCAGGCGGAACCAAGGGCGATGCCAAGAGCTGGGATAAGACTTTTCTGAAATCCAGAGAATCTGCCAGTGCACAGCTGTACTTCCGTCTGGACATGCCGTTCCGTCGCTGGCTGGCTGGGATCACTCCGGAAGAAGTGGACTCTGCTGATTATGAAACAGAGGAAAGGGTATTTTCTGCATGGCAGAAAACTGCAAAGACAATCGCATACAGCTGTGCGGAAGAACTGGCAATGCATGCAGGAGATGCTGCTATGGTAGGACATGAGATAAAAAATGAGAAAAGCGGAGACAGTGTTCGATATTCTGCCCCGAAAGCAATTCATCAATTCCGCATACAGGTGGCAGAAATCTATAAAAAGATCTAGTGAAAGGAGATGAAATCATGTCAAAGATCGACGATGTCAGAAATTATACCTATCGGCAAATTCAGTTTTTGATCCGGCAAAAGGAAACCAGTGTCGGAAAAGCGATGCTTGCCAATCTGCGTAGAGGCATTGGAAAAACACCGGGAGAGCTTCCGGAATTGTGGGGAGCATTTCTGAATGAAATGCCGTCAGAACTTTACGGAAATTCCGGTATGCCGAGCGAAGGCGAGTGGGCTGTCTATATTGCATTGACTTTGTTTGCCCTGCATCAGCAGGGGAATGCTGAACCGGTGCACTGTGAGAAAGTATCCCTCGGCACGGCTGCTGCCAGGTTGATGAATGAAAAAACAGAAGAAGAACGAGGACGAATTCTGCGAAGATTTGGTCCGGTTGTTACGGCAAAGAGCATGCAGGAACTGTCACACCATTTAAGAGGATTGATCCAGCTCTGCAAAGCAAAAGGCGTGCGGCTGGATTATGTACAGCTTGCAGGAGATATTTACCGTTTTCAGTTTCTGGAGAGCCGGAAAGAAGTACAGCTTTCGTGGGGACAAGACTTTTATTATGTTGAAAAAGGAGAAAAACAATGAGTATTTATGTTGATTTTCATGTGTTGCAGACCGTTCCGCCCAGCTGTGTCAATCGTGATGACACAGGAAGCCCCAAGACCGCTGTCTACGGCGGTTCCGTCAGAGCGAGAGTTTCGTCGCAGGCGTGGAAGCATGCCATGAGAAAGGAATTCCGGGGCATGTTTGCGGAAGATGATCTGGGAAACCGCACGAAAAATGTTGTGCAGCTGGTTGCACAGGAAATGCAGTCTATAGATGCTTCTCTCGATGAAAAGAAGTGCCTGAAGAAAGCGGCAGATGCGTTGGATGCAGCCGGAATCAGCCTGAAAGCGAAAAAAAAAGAGGAAATCAAAAAGGCAGATGCGTTGTTTTTTATGAGCAACCGGCAGGCAAAGGAAATTGCCCGACTTGCATGCGGGGACACAGCAGACAAAAATGATTTCAAAAAGGCTTTGAAGGAATATCCGTCTGTAGACATTGCCCTGTTTGGACGAATGGCTGCGAGCGACCCGACATTGAATTACGATGCCGCTTCTCAGGTTGCCCATGCGATCTCCACGCATGCTGTCCAGAACGAGTACGATTATTTTACTGCGGTAGATGATATTTCAGAGGACGACAATGCCGGAGCAGGCCACCTCGGAACCGTAGAATTCAACTCGTCCACGTTGTATCGCTATGCTAATGTGAATGTGTCTGAACTGCGGAAGACACTGGACGATGCCGCTGATGTGGCTGTGGTCGTGCGTAAATTTGCAGAAGCATTTATCCGTTCTATGCCGACCGGTAAGGAAAATACCTTCGCAAACCGCACATTTCCGGACGCTGTTTATGTGACGATCCGAATGGATCAGCCTGTCAACCTGTGCGGTGCATTTGAAAAGCCTGTTCGTGCATCGGAAGACGGTTATGCTACAGAATCGGAAAAGCGGCTGGCAGCGTATGCAAAGAAAATATACAGCCGGTATGCGGCAGAGCCGAAGGCAGCTTTTTGCATTGGCGATGCACTTTCGGATATTGCACAGCAGCTGTCTTTGCCGGAACTTCTGGACACACTGGAATCCAATTTGCGGGAACAAGTCAGTGAGGCATAACAAAAATGGCAGTATTATTGTTGCGGTTGGCTGCCCCGTTACAGGCGTGGGGCAGTAACTCGAAATTTATCATTCGGAACACAGAACGGGAGCCGACGAAAAGCGGTGTGGTCGGAATGCTTGCTGCCGCACTGGGCATACAGAGAAATGATGATCCGAAAAAGCCGGAGCCGCTTACAGCACTGCGTTTTGGCGTTCGTGCGGAAAAAGAGGGCAGGCTTTTGAAAGACTTTCATATGGTGCATTATCCAAAAGCAACACCAGATGTTACAGAACGGCACTATCTTTCTGATGCAGTTTTTCTGGTAGCACTGGAATCGGAGGACACTGCCTTTTTGCAGAAAATTGCAGAGGCATTGCAGCATCCGGTCTATCCGTTGTATCTCGGCAGAAAATCGTGCCCGCCGACACTTCCGATCGTATGGGGTGTACGGGAAAAAAGTCTGGAAGCAGTTCTGAAAGAAGAACCGCCTCTTTGCAACGAGAAAGCCGGCACATTCCGCATCGCCTATGAAGTGCCGTTTGGCGGTATTCCGGTGCAGGACGTTCCGCAGTCGTTTTCTCAGCTGCACAGACAGCATGGCTGGCGTATGAAGTGCGAAGAGATCATCACCGGCAAAGAACATGACCCGTTTTCGGAATTGTGAGGTGTCGTATGTATCTGACAAGAATTCAATTAGATCTGACAAAGACGAAAACCATGCAGGCGTTGGTGGCACCAAAATTGTTTCACGGTGCCATTGAATGTGCAGAGCCGGAGGGAAGAACGCGGAAACTCTGGAGATTGGATACTCTCAATGGGAATCAGTATCTTCTGATTTTGACAGAATCTCCGCTGGACTTTTCGGAAGTTGTAAGGCAATTTGGCACAGGGACATGTGCAGAAACCAAAAAATATGATGTTCTGCTTGACAGGATCACAAACGGAAGCAAGTGGCAGTTCCGGTTGAAAGCCAATCCGGTTGTTTATAAGAAGATCGCACAGTCCAAAAGAGGAAAACCAGTTGCACATATTACGACTGCGTATCAGGAAGAATGGCTGGAAAAACAGGCGGCGAAACATGGCTTTGCACTGGAAGAAGACCAGTGGCTTGTAACAGAATCTAAATGGTATCGTTTCCGAAAAGGGGACAGCAGGCAGTATGTGCGGATACTGGCAGTTACATATGAAGGGATTCTGACTGTGACAGATGCCGAATGCTTTCAGTTGTCCCTTATGCAGGGGATCGGCAGAGGAAAGGCATATGGACTTGGAATGCTGACCGTGGCAGGGGAGCACTGATGGCAGAACAAAACGGTATGGAAAAGCCGGATTTGCAGGCACTTCCGACGATCAACGACCGTATGACGTTTCTCTATCTGGAACACTGCAAGATCCATCGGGAAGACGGTGCGATCACAGCACGCGATCTGGAAGGCACGCTGTACATTCCGGCGGCAGCAATTACTGTGCTGCTGCTTGGACCGGGGACAGACATTTCTCATCGAGCCATGGAACTGATCGGTGATACGGGGATCAGTGTGATCTGGGTCGGAGAACATGGGGTGCGATATTATGCACATGGGAGAGCTCTGAATTCTCACAGCACGTTGCTGGAAAAACAGGCAAAATTGGTTTCTAACACCAGAAAGCACCTTGATGTTGTCCGCAAAATGTACGAGATGCGGTTTGCAGATGCAGATGTGTCAGGCATGACATTGCAGCAGCTGCGGGGACGTGAAGGTGCACGAATGCGAAAAATCTATCGGGAGCAAGCAAAAAAATGGGACGTTTCGTGGGACGGGAGAAAGTATGATGCAGAAGACTTTTCTGCAAGCGATCCGGTGAATCAGGCTCTTTCTGCCGGAAACGTCTGCCTTTATGGGCTTGCTTCTGCGGTAATTACTGCACTGGGCTGTGCACCAAGTCTGGGATTTATCCATGTCGGGCATGAATTTTCCTTTGCCTATGACATTGCAGACTTGTATAAAGCAGAGGTCACGATTCCGCTTGCCTTTGAACTGGCAGCAGAGGAGCCGCCTGATCTTCCCAATATCATGCGTAGAAGGGTTCGGAATGTGTTTTCGGAAACCAAGCTGTTGGAGCGAATGGTGAAAGATGTCAAATATCTTTTGCAGGAATCCCAGCCGCAGGAGCAGCAGGAAGTTGTTTATTTGTGGGACAATTTGAAAGAACATGTGGAGTACGGCATTTCTTATGGTAAGTATGAGGAGGAAATATGATTGTACTTACGATAGCAAATTGTCCGCCGAAACTGCGTGGAGATCTTTCAAAATGGCTGCTTGAGATCAATACAGGTGTTTATGTGGGTCGTGTGAGTGCCAGAGTTCGTGAAGCACTCTGGCAAAGAGTTTGTGAGAATATCCGTGACGGACAAGCTACGATGGTGTTTACTGCGAACAATGAGCAGCATATGGATTTCTATGTGCATAACACGGCATGGGAGCCGGTCAATCTGGACGGCATAAAACTAATGAAGCATCCGCATCGTCATAACGCTGCGGAGAGTGGCTTAAAAGCAGGCTTTAGCAATGCTGCAAAACAGCGAATGGGAGCAAAGAAACGCAGAAGATCTGGTTCCCGTTCAGATGCCGACAGCGTGGAAGAATCTTTTGTAATGATCGACATCGAAACAACAGGTCTTGCAGCTGAAAAAGATGAAATTCTGGAACTTGGAGCAATACGGGTTCAGGACGGAAAGTGTGTGGACGAATATCAGCAGCTGATACTGGTTCAGAATGAAATTCCTGAAACGATCACTGCATTGACGGGAATTGAGAATGCATCTGTCAAAGCAAATGGGATTCCTATTCAAGATGCCTTAGCTGCATTTTATGATTTTATAGGAAGCAGCATGGTCTTGGGGTATTGTATTGATTTTGATAAAAAATTTCTCGAAACTGAAAGTCAAAGAAATGGCATGGATTTTCCAGAAATGGATACTTATGATGTAATGCAGGCTGCAAAAAGCAAAATAAAGGGGTTGAGAAGTTATAAACTCGAAACAATAGCAAACGTATTGGGAATTCCGGCAAAACAGGAGCATCGTGCACTGGCAGACTGTCAGCTTTTGTATCAGGTGTATTGCAAACTAAATGAAAATGAAGCAGGCTGATGGAAAAAGTAACGCTGTTTTGGGATCTTTTTAGTCTTTTCCCCGCATAGGCGGGGGTGATCCTAGTGCCCGTAAAAAACCAGTCCCATGCGTTGCCTTTTCCCCGCATAGGCGGGGGTGATCCTGGGGCTTTGCCCGCATAAGGTGAAAGTTACCACTTTTCCCCGCATAGGCGGGGGTGATCCTACCAGTGAACACGCTTTTGATGTTTTCCCAAACTTTTCCCCGCATAGGCGGGGGTGATCCCAGAATACGACACGACCACCTTTGGAATACAAACTTTTCCCCGCATAGGCGGGGGTGATCCTGGCTATGTGGTTTCCAACGACATTGAGTTTACCTTTTCCCCGCATAGGCGGGGGTGATCCTCAAAGCAAAATGGAACGCGGAGCACTACGATCCTTTTCCCCGCATAGGCGGGGGTGATCCTGCCATATACGCCAGATGCCGTCAGACGCACACCTTTTCCCCGCATAGGCGGGGGTGATCCTGATAAAATCATCTTGACAAATGATAATGATGACTTTTCCCCGCATAGGCGGGGGTGATCCCAGCCGTGCCGGCTGGCGGCAATCCAGACAGGCCTTTTCCCCGCATAGGCGGGGGTGATCCCATCAGCGAGAAAGCCGCAAGCATCAGCGTAAACTTTTCCCCGCATAGGCGGGGGTGATCCTTGGTTCGTTTCTATGCGGCGGCGTGGCTTTAACTTTTCCCCGCATAGGCGGGGGTGATCCTATACGGCTTTGCAATTTTCCCCGGAATGACTTCTTTTCCCCGCATAGGCGGGGGTGATCCTGTAGCACAAATTTTGCTTGTTCAATTTGTGCACTTTTCCCCGCATAGGCGGGGGTGATCCTGCTCCGCGAAAAGGCAGGCATGACACAGCAAGCTTTTCCCCGCATAGGCGGGGGTGATCCCTTGCTGGCAGCAGTGACAAGCCTGTCTTTGAGCTTTTCCCCGCATAGGCGGGGGTGATCCTGACCTGCAATGCTGCACCGCTCAGTGGCTTGCCTTTTCCCCGCATAGGCGGGGGTGATCCCTGGTGCCGCTGGCAAAGACGGAGCCGCCGGCAACTTTTCCCCGCATAGGCGGGGGTGATCCCTTCGATTCTTTCTTCATATGACATAAACAAACCTTTTCCCCGCATAGGCGGGGGTGATCCTTTGAGCGATCATGTTTTCCACCGTCAATCGTACTTTTCCCCGCATAGGCGGGGGTGATCCTCAATATCATCGAGCCAAAGACAAGCACAGTAACTTTTCCCCGCATAGGCGGGGGTGATCCTAAGATGGACGTTATGGAATCCGCTACTGCTATCTTTTCCCCGCATAGGCGGGGGTGATCCTATGCAAGCTCATAAATAACATTCCTAGCACGACTTTTCCCCGCATAGGCGGGGGTGATCCTTGATAATCTCTAAGTATTCTGATGGGGTACACCTTTTCCCCGCATAGGCGGGGGTGATCCTAAAATGAAAAAGTATGATCTGGCAAGCATTATCTTTTCCCCGCATAGGCGGGGGTGATCCCTGGG
>NZ_KI260433.1:22578-23596 GCF_000468015.1 Ruminococcus callidus ATCC 27760
GTCAGGCTTTTCCCCGCATAGGCGGGGGTGATCCTAAAAAGGCAAGGCTGCCGCGGGGCGGGCTGATCTTTTCCCCGCATAGGCGGGGGTGATCCAGAGAGGAAACACAAAATAGCTTCTACCATGGACTTTTCCCCGCATAGGCGGGGGTGATCCTCAGAGCACATTTGTATACATGTACAAAACAAGCTTTTCCCCGCATAGGCGGGGGTGATCCCTGTGCCTATGAGCAAGGTCTTTTCTGATGCCACTTTTCCCCGCATAGGCGGGGGTGATCCTGCTGCGGCGATCTTTTGGGTTTGCTCGTAGATCTTTTCCCCGCATAGGCGGGGGTGATCCTCGTAGACCTAGCACGGTAAACGTTCTTAGGCACTTTTCCCCGCATAGGCGGGGGTGATCCTGCTTGTGCCTTTACGCTGATTATAGTTACGTACTTTTCCCCGCATAGGCGGGGGTGATCCCAAGCGGCACCCGGAAAAGGGCGGGCGGTCTTTCTTTTCCCCGCATAGGCGGGGGTGATCCTGCACGCAAAGACCGTTACGCCGTCCGCATCTCCTTTTCCCCGCATAGGCGGGGGTGATCCTACCAACAGATACAACAAGTACAGCGGTCATAACCTTTTCCCCGCATAGGCGGGGGTGATCCTAAAGCCGTCTTTCAACACAAAACGAGTGCGGTCTTTTCCCCGCATAGGCGGGGGTGATCCCACGGTCAAGCTTATCCTCCCACCGGTCAAGGTCCTTTTCCCCGCATAGGCGGGGGTGATCCTGGCTATCGGTTAGATGATAATGGGGAAAAATACTTTTCCCCGCATAGGCGGGGGTGATCCTGACATATGTAGACGGTATTAAAAATTTGTCTGCTTTTCCCCGCATAGGCGGGGGTGATCCTTAACCCGTATGGACTTGGAACTGATTTTGTCGCTTTTCCCCGCATAGGCGGGGGTGATCCCGGCAAGCGGCAAAAATCGTGCTTATGTCATGCCTTTTCCCCGCATAGGCGGGGGTGATCCCGCTGC
>NZ_KI260433.1:23696-24257 GCF_000468015.1 Ruminococcus callidus ATCC 27760
GGGGTGATCCGGCGACAGGTTCGGCTACCGGTCTGCGGGTGGTCTTTTCCCCGCATAGGCGGGGGTGATCCTCCACCGTGATAGCAGCACTGGCGGATTACTTTCTTTTCCCCGCATAGGCGGGGGTGATCCCTTTAAGAGGTCTTGCAAAGTCCAGTTGTACCGCTTTTCCCCGCATAGGCGGGGGTGATCCGGACACGCCTTTTACAAAAATCTTGGAGCAGGGCTTTTCCCCGCATAGGCGGGGGTGATCCTATCAAGTGCCCGCCGGTGTGCTCTGGCTGGCGCTTTTCCCCGCATAGGCGGGGGTGATCCTTATCTGCTGTATCCCAGACGATGAGGTCAGCTGCTTTTCCCCGCATAGGCGGGGGTGATCCTGTATACAAATAGCATTGGAGGTGTTGTACAAACTTTTCCCCGCATAGGCGGGGGTGATCCTCAAAATCTTGTGCCATTTTTAAACCCTCCCATCTTTTCCCCGCATAGGCGGGGGTGATCCTATTTTCTTCACTTTCTGCCGCCGTCGTGTAGCCTTTTCCCCGCATAGGCGGGGGTGATCCT
>NZ_KI260433.1:24357-25555 GCF_000468015.1 Ruminococcus callidus ATCC 27760
TTCCGACTTTTCCCCGCATAGGCGGGGGTGATCCCAACGGCGGGACAGAAGTCACGATACCAGAGGACTTTTCCCCGCATAGGCGGGGGTGATCCCCTGACGATCAGCAGCGAAAAGGTGGAGTCCACCTTTTCCCCGCATAGGCGGGGGTGATCCCTACATTTTGACGCTACAATCTGCGGGATTTTCCTTTTCCCCGCATAGGCGGGGGTGATCCCAGGAAGCACAAAGTCATATGACAACAAAACCACTTTTCCCCGCATAGGCGGGGGTGATCCCCACGTTTCAAGCTGCCTTTCAGCTTTGAAAGACTTTTCCCCGCATAGGCGGGGGTGATCCTATAGTTGTTTATGATATGAAGCGTTTCGCGTACTTTTCCCCGCATAGGCGGGGGTGATCCCGACAGTGTGCAGCTAAATCGCCGCATGGTCGCCTTTTCCCCGCATAGGCGGGGGTGATCCTCGTTTTGATCCTGATTATTGCGATGGAGAAGACTTTTCCCCGCATAGGCGGGGGTGATCCTACTCCGGAACGAAGATCGTCACACCTACTAAGCTTTTCCCCGCATAGGCGGGGGTGATCCGAGATTGTGAAGCAGGCTGCAAAGTACGGTATCCTTTTCCCCGCATAGGCGGGGGTGATCCTACTACCAGTTGAGGTGATTATGTATGGAAAACCTTTTCCCCGCATAGGCGGGGGTGATCCCGCACTGTTTGCCAGATTTTGTGCAGTGTCAGCCTTTTCCCCGCATAGGCGGGGGTGATCCTCGATACACTGGCGGACATTTTGGAAAAGCGGGCTTTTCCCCGCATAGGCGGGGGTGATCCCTTTACAGGAGCATAGCATACTCTGCTGATCTACTTTTCCCCGCATAGGCGGGGGTGATCCCTAAAGGAGGCGATGGCTACATGAAACTTTACAGCTTTTCCCCGCATAGGCGGGGGTGATCCCTAGTTCTTGTTGTTGCTTAATAATTTGATTATCTTTTCCCCGCATAGGCGGGGGTGATCCTAAATAATTCACCTCTATGGTATAATAACCATGCTTTTCCCCGCATAGGCGGGGGTGATCCCGCTATAAAGCGTCACGTTGACGGCGAGGATAAACTTTTCCCCGCATAGGCGGGGGTGATCCGTGCACGTTGTAGGTCTTGTCGCCCTGTTCAAACCTTTTCCCCGCATAGGCGGGGGTGATCCCG
>NZ_KI260433.1:25655-28764 GCF_000468015.1 Ruminococcus callidus ATCC 27760
GACTTTTCCCCGCATAGGCGGGGGTGATCCTTGAGTTACATCCGGATTTGGTGCTCCGAACTGCTTTTCCCCGAATAGGCGGGGGATCCCATCTTTAAATCCTGATTTCAGAGAATTTGTACGGATTGCTGAAAGCAAGAAAATCATGTATAAATTTTACAACATTCCTCGTGATAAAAACAATATTTTTGAAGGATTCACTTCCCGTTGCTTGAAAAGGAATGCCGTGTAAAAAAGTAAAGGCAACGCCACACAGAACTTGTGCGGTGTTGCCTTTATGTGATTTATGAGTGTTTTGACAAATGTACGAATTTTTCAAACAAGCATCAGGGGGAAAATCACTGTCTGTGTATTTTTTCCTGGTGTGCTCTGATTTATTTGCTTGCAGTCAGCGGATCAGCAGGCTTCGAAGCATCGTCAAGTCGATACCATTCAGAATACCATTACCGTCCAAATCGCCAAGTCGGCCATTGTTGATAGATCCGGATTGGATAAGCCATTTTTGAAGCATTACCAGATCTGCAGCGGTCAGTTTCCCATCTGTATTTACATCGCCTGCAACACCTACTGTGATAACTGCTTTATCCGAGGTAATAGACCCCAATTCATTGAGTGCATCACAATAAACAGTTTCTCCGTCCCAAAACTCAGAAACATTGTACAGCGTCAATGTGCGACCGTCGCATTTATATTCCAACAGTTCTTCATTATCTATCTGATCCCATTCGTAATTGGTAAAATACCAGCGAAATTCATCTGCATACAAAGTTTCAAAAGTGAAAAACGTAGTGCCGCCGGGAGCAACGATCACGTTTTTAAGCTGAGATACTTCTGCAGGAGGTTTGACAATGATGTTAAAATATGCTGTGTGAGAGGTGACACTGCCGTCCTTGCCTTTGATCCATACATGTACTGCCTTATTCATAAACCAGGAGCTAACGCCATAGATCTGAAATGTACTTTCTTCAAAGCTGTTGACACCAGAGCAGTGTGCCAGTACAGTTTCTCTGGAATAGGGCTGCTGTGTTTCATCTTCTACATCAAATATTTCCCATTCATAACGCACGGCACCAATTGCTTCTACAGAGAACCTTGCATCATTGCCCGAAATCAACGTTACATCCTGAGGTTGTTTCGTGATTATAGGAACTGATTTTTCAATCGTCAGACGGTTTTCGCCAAATATGAATGCTTCTGTGTTGAGATCGATCCCCACACCATTATCCATAGCTTTCATGCCATTGCCATTCTTGTCCGGAAGAATGTCTTTCAACGAGAATTTTACGTTGGACCGTATTCCGGTTGTCCCTGAAAATGTCCCGTTGTAGACTGTGACATTCATGTTTTCCATATCGGAAATCACCATAGCTGCCTGTTGGGCTTCTCTGGGATTCCTGCTTTTGAAAGAACCGTTCCAAATGGTAACCTGTCCTGCCGATTTCAGGAACAAACCCTGTTTTGCTCCGTAAAAGTTACCGTTGTGTATCGTCAGATCACCAGAACTTTCCATCATCACAGCACAATTCTGAGATTTGGAAGAGGAGGAAGTTGTTTCATAGCGGTCAAATTCTCCGTCATTGATTACTGCATTTGCACTACCTCCAATGTACAAGCCAGTATCCGAACTGCCGATATATCCATGATTTACAGTCAGCTGAGCATCATTCCGTACAGCCACGCCGCATGCCGTGCCTTCATATTTGCCGCCGTTGATAACCGCGGTGCCGCCATCGATCAAAATTGCTGCTCCGCGCGTTTCTTTGTCGGGAGAGAACGTGTCGATCATATTGCGGTAATGCCCGCCATCGATTTGCAGATTGCCTTCGGAAATGATCATGGGCTGTCCATAAGCCATGCCCTGATAAGGCGTAGCACCACTTATATTTGTCAGATGCAGGGCACCATTTTTTCCAACGCGGAACAAACAGGACGTATATGCTGCACTCCGGAATTGCATATTCCAATCATTTGCCGGAATGCCCGTCAGCTGTGTACTGAAGATCCGCAGCTTGCCCTGCCGGATGTCGAACAAGGCATTATCGTATCTGCCTGTATCCCGAATCACACTGCAGTGATTCAGGTCGATCGTGATGTCGGCATCTGGATCATCCAGAACCAGCATATCATCACTTTCCATATCTTCCTGATAAATCCATGTGTTTTCGGAACTTTTTTTCTTTAAGGTGATCCACTGCTTTCCGCCTTTTGCAAGTGCTGCTTGTAATTCCTCGTAGCTGGAAACAATGGTCTGCTCAGAAACAGCAGGAGATGTTACAGTGTCGTATGCATACATACAGGAACTGCATGTTTTCTGCCAAATGCCTTCTCGTGTTTCAGTTGCACTCTGTGTAGATGTCCATCTTTCAAGTATGCCATAAGAACTGCTGTGATTACAAACGGTATCTACCAGCTTGATTCCGCATTCCGGACACACCTTCCAATGGTTCTGATCGTCAAATGTGTATTCAGAGCTTTCGGTATGCATATGTCCCCAAGGTGAGCCAATTAGGGCACCTGTGTCAATATACATTAATGAATCGTTTGCCGTTATACCGGAAGGTAAAGCTACTGCTCCTCCGAGCTCGCTGATAAGCTCCTCGCCGTTTATCAGATAGACTTCAGATGAATTAAATTGCTGATTTGTTGCAGAGTCCACCAGAGTGACGGCTGCCTCATCTTCGCCGGATACAGAAACATTTGCGATCTTAAAATAGGTGCGTTGATGGTACATGATCCCATCTTCAAAAGTGTTCAGGCTGTTATAATTCCTGCTGTTCACAAATGTATACATCCACTCGATAAATTCTGTGCCGTCGTCCCACTGTTCCGTATCATCGGCAGTTTTCCATTCGCACCCAAGATAGGTGAGATCCAGAGAAGAAAGGCTTTCAAAATCGGACGGTATCTCCGGAGCCTCTCCTGATCTCGGATATGTAATGGTCAAGGTAATGTCATAGCGGTTTTCTGCACTGATAAGCAATCCTTCCGCACCGGCAGCACAGCACAGTATAGCAACGGACAGAAGTATGCTGATCACTCGCTTCATAAATTTTTTCTTCATAAGTTTTCCTCCAATCTTTAGGCAATACCGCACAAAGAGCGTCTGGCG
>NZ_KI260433.1:28864-31759 GCF_000468015.1 Ruminococcus callidus ATCC 27760
CGCATCTGCCGCACAATCTTTGTGCGGTATTGCCTTTAAAATGTATTTGCGGGGGATTTCTGAAAAACAAGCGGGGACAGGGTACGAAACCGATTTTGATGCATTTGGATGATTCAGGAAGCACGGAATAAAGCCAGCCTGACGGCTTTGCACGCAATCTGCCGAAAAATCTGATGACGCATTTTACGCACAAGCTTTATGCAGTGTTTTCTTCACTTTTTGCGGAGGCAACATCGTGCAAAACTAGCAGATGGTTTACATATGAACTTGTTTAAAATTGGAAAATATAATTATTATCATATCGACTATCGAACATAATATTCATGTTATGATTATAACATAATTCTCTGCAATTGTCAATAGAAAATCTCTAAAATGCGTTTAAAAAGTTCGAGTGGACATAAAAGTAGCGACATTTTCTCCAAGTCAGAGCAAATGTCGCTAAAAATGATTTGTTTCAAAATTTTATATCGGCACATATTGAAAGTCAGTATGCCTTCGGAATGTCAAACATCTTACAATTCCACATGATGTCTGCCAGATCCGGCGTTTTTCCAGTCTTCATGCACTCGTACAAGTACCGGAGGATTTTGTACATGATAACTTCCATGTCGTTTTTTGCCATTGTGTGCTTTATCTATAATCCGTTTAATCTATAGCTTCAATTGTTTTAATTTCGTCTGCGTCAATCCAAACGCCTGTGTCCAATGCAATTCCGTCTACGCCGTCATTGTCAGGTGCTGGGACAAACACGTTACAATACCCTGAAATCATTGTTCCATCATCTTTGTAAATGATGCGAACAGTGTGCTTATAATATTGATTTAAACTCATTTCACATCATCGCTTCCTTTTCTTGGGTACAACGTGCGTCCTTTTTTCATCTCAAATTGCCCTTGTCAATCAAAAACAGTTCCGAAAATGTCCCGTATTTTTGGAACTGTTTTGTATTTACTCTCCTGAAAAACTGTGCTATGCTGTTTGCAGGAGGTGAGAACAGATGTTTATGAATGGTGAGATCTTAACCGATTTGAATGACTTAAAACGCTGTTTTTCCATTGATGAACTGCTGTACAGCTACGGCAATGGCGAACTGGAAATTTTTCTTGAAAAGATCGGCGAGCATGAAAAAGCAGAACAAATTCAGGAAATTTCCGAAAACAACGCCCTGCTGCTGATTCGGCTGTATGATATTTTGGATTTGCCGTATGAAGACTCGGAGGAGAAGATCCGGCGTAATTTTGCGTAAAGCCGGAAATCTTTTGTGGTCTGACCGGCACACCCCAAGAGCACACCGCTCCTCGTTGGCGTGCTCTTTTGTGCTACAGGGAGATTGCCACACAGTTCCTCATATCCAAAGGAAACATTGCATAAAGCACGCCTGACGGATTGACACGCAATTTTTGTACTTGCCATAGTACTTCAAAAAGTGTATAATGAAGGAAACACCGCACAAAGCCTGCCCGACGGTTTTTACGCAATCTGCCAACGCACCTTACGCACAATCTTTGTGCGGTGTTGCCTTAAGAGAGGGGGAGAAACATGCATGGGCTGATGCCAAATCCACTGACAAAATTATCGGAAAGTACTGAAGAAGACGAAGTCCTTCGCAGCAGAAAACGAAAACTGGACATGGAAGCAGAATCAGACGGCGAACAGCTGCGGGAACAGCTTCGTCTGCATCTGGAGGACAAGCGGATTCTGAACGGCGATGCCGGAAAACGGCTCAGGCGGGATTTCGGAAGACTTTTGAAAAGCGGCGAGGAGGGAGTGCCAATGGCAGATATAGATTACGAGATCTACAAGTATATCAACGAACTTGCCGATCAGTACATAGAACTGGACGATCTGCTGGAACAGAACGGCGTTTCCTACAGCGAAGCACTGGAGCAGGCAGCACAATTTCGGAAACAGTTTTTGTGCCTGCTGGAAAAGCATGCTGTCCGCAATCAGGATCTAGTTGTCACTTGCTGGGACTTAATGGAACGTATCGAGCAGCAGCCGGAACATCCGGATTTGCAGTACCTCTATTTCTGTGTTGTAACAGACTTTGGTCTGTTGAATGCAGTCAACGCCGCAGACCGCACGGAGGAACAGAAGATCCGCAATTATTTCCGCCAGCAGAACGCACTGCGGGAATTGACAGACTTTTTTCAGGCACAGTCTGAAAATTTACAGAAATATCATGCATTGCTGGAATATCTGAAAAAGCCGCGGCGTGTGGAAAGCGGTGTCCGGAACGAGGAAGATTTTGACTTGCTGTATCATCTCACTGCACAGCACGCGTTTTTGTACGGCTGCAAAACCAATCCGGTGTACGAGGAAAATCTGCGTGCCCTGCAACTGCACATCAACAACGATGTCAAGTTAAAAGCGGTCAAGCCGTATATCATTTTCGCGGTGCTGGCAAGAAAGACCGGTATGATGCAGAAACGAAAGTACTTCATGCCGAATCTGAAATCGATTTTTCAATATCAGAATTATAATATCTACAAGGACAACGGCAAAAATTTCAACCAGTATGCTTCCGAGCTGGAACTCTATGACCATTTGAGAAGAAGCTACATCGATGACTGCGAAACTGACGTGGGATTGTGCGATTTTTGCTTTGCGAATCTTTCTCCGCTTAGTGAGTGGTATTATCAGAACTGTGAACCGAATGAGGAGATTCCCATGGCTCTCTGCCGAAAGATTCTGAATGTCATGCCGAAATCGTTTCCGTATATGTTAAGTTATGCGGACTATGACCAGATGAACGAAGGCGAGGTGCAGCTCTACAGCGATGCGGCAAAGGAACTGCTGGAGAACATGCTGCATACGGCAGAGAAATTCCTGCGGCTGTGACTGCTGAACAAACTAGCGGCAATACCACACAAAGAGCGTCTGGCGACTTTG
>NZ_KI260433.1:31859-33440 GCF_000468015.1 Ruminococcus callidus ATCC 27760
CATCTGTCGCACAATCTTTGTGCGGTATTGCCTAGCGATTCTGCGGCATGAAGCCGTGTTTCCCTTGCAAAGTGATTCCATATCTGCTATAATAAATGCGGTATATCATTCGAGAGCATCACTTTAAGGGAGGAAAAACGCTCATGACAAAAATTGATCTGATTACCGGCATTTTAGGCTCTGGAAAAACCACATGGATCCACCAATACGCCGAGCACCTGATTCAGCAGGGGCAGCGAATTGCCATTCTGGAAAACGATTTTGGGGCAGTCAATGTGGATATGGTCATGCTACAGGACTTGAAGTGCGAGAACTGTCAGCTGGAAATGATTGCCGGCGGCGGTGATCCGTGCTGCCACAAGCGGCGGTTCAAAACTCAGCTGATTTCGCTGGGCATGCAGCACTTTGATCGAGTCATCATAGAACCGTCCGGCATTTTTGATATGGACGAATTTTTTGATACCCTGTATGAATCGCCGCTGGATCAGTGGTTTGAGATCGGCAGCATTCTTACGATAATCGATGCCGAAATGCCGGAGGTGCTTTCTGCTCAAATGGAATATCTGCTGGCTTCTGAGGCGGCATGCTGCGGGAAGCTGCTTCTCAGCAAGTGGCAGAACGTACAGGAGGAAGCACTGCCGGTATTGACAAAACGCATTCTGAACCACCTGAACCGTGCTCTGACCGGCATTCAGTGCAGCCGGCAGTTTCAGCCGAAGGACCTGCTGGTAATGGACTGGTCGAATTTGCAGCCGTCTGACTATGCCGCATTGCAGTCCGCCGGCTATCGGAATTGCAGCTATGTCAAGCAGTTCCGCACGGAAACGCTGGAGAGCGAGGTGCACTACTTCATGCACGTTGCCATGCCGGAAAAACAGATTGCCCCGCTGATACAGCAGATTTTTGCTGATTCCGACTGCGGGAAGATCTACCGCATCAAGGGCTCTCTGCCCACAGAGAACGGCGGCTGGCTGAAAGTTAATGCTACGGCGGAAAAAATCGAGATCTCTCCGGTGGCGGACGGGCAGTCCGTCTTGATCGTGATCGGGGACAAGGTAAAAAAGGAAAAGATCGATGCGTATCTGCAAGCTGTAAACGCAGATTCAGAATATGTTTCCATTTAAGGAAACACTGAATAAAGCCCGCCTGACGGCTTTGTACGCAATCTGCGTGCAGATTTTTCGTCATATTGCCCAGAAATCCCTTGCCAGACAACTGCGTTCGAGGCAGGATTCTGCCCGAGAACAAAGGAGTGTCGCACTAAGATAAATTGCGACCGGCAGTATGCCTGCGGAATTTCTATGCAATCTGCCGAAAAATCTGACGACGCATCTTACGCACAAGCTTTGCTCGGTGTTTCTTTAATTACAAATGCTCTGATTGAAAAAATCAGGGCATTTTTTGAACGTATTCCAACTAATCGACAAATCCTCCCGATTTTACGTGAATGTTCCAGACTTTGACTAAAAATGTTTCCTGACAGCGATTTTTAAGTGGAAACATTTCAAAAGATATTGCGACACAAGCGGAAATATAGTATAATATAAATCTAAGGCAATACCGCACAAAGAGCGTCTGGCG
>NZ_KI260433.1:33540-35127 GCF_000468015.1 Ruminococcus callidus ATCC 27760
GTCGCACAATCTTTGTGCGGTATTGCCCTAAACATGCAAAAGAGTGTGCATGTTTGATTGGATTGGAAAACACGAAATCAAAAGCATGTGTAATGCTTTTTGAATTAGGAGAAGAATGAAAATATCATGTCACAATTTAGCGAAACTCTGACTCGTCTGATGCGGCAGAAGCACCTGAAATCGGTGGAACTATGCGAAATACTGTCCATTCGGAAGTCCCGTTTCAGTAAAATCAAAAACGGCGGGATTCTTCCCACAGATTTTTCACTGGTGGAACAGCTGGCAAAAGCCATGAACCTGAATCCGCAGGAAGAAAAGGAACTGTACCTGTCCTATCAGATGTCCAAATTCGGGCACACCTACGAGCAGATCGAAGCTTCCATGAAGCGGCTGTACGAGGTGGAATGCCCTCAGTATTATCAAAAAGAGGAGTGTCTGGATACGCCGGTTTCTGCGGAAAACGGACACCTGTACACCAACAAAATGGCAGTCCTTGCGGCGGTGCAACGGCTTTGCCTGAACACCGCTTCCGTGCGGATCGCTATACAGCCGGAGGATCAGGACCTGTTGGAGATCTTAGGACGTTGTGTTGCTTCCTGCGGCGATACGGTGCCCATGCAGTGGCTGTTCTGGCTGGAACCTTCTGACGGCGGCATTTCGGCGGCAAATCTGGACGTATTTTCGAAAGCTCTGCCAGTCATCTGTGCGGGGCGTATGGAAATTCGATGTACTTATGGAGCTTTGCCGGAGCTGTTGGAGCAGCATTTGTTCCCCTACTTTATTGTGACCGAACGGGGTGCCCTGACAATTTCACGGGACTGCACCAAGGCAATGTGGTTCTGCCAGCCGGCGACAGTTTCTCTGTACGAGAAGCAGTACGCCTTTCTGTTTGACCGCAGCAATCCTTTCTGTCACAAGTTTTTCAGCTTGCCGGAATTTTTTCAGGCAATCAATCAGACACGAAATATGGTCAACGAACGGCAGGGAGAGGAACTCTATATCCTCGCCAAGCATCCCTGCATTTCCAGCGGGATTTCGGAGCGGGACTTGCAGACCATGTATCTGTCAGAGGAGGAATCCGGTTATAACGCAAATACCTGCTATGCCTATCTGGTAGACTATATGACACGTGTCAAATGCGAACACATCATTTTTTCGGAGCAGGGCATGCAGGAGTTTTTCCAGAGCGACCTGTACTACGAATATTCCGAATCGATCTCCACACCGATCTCCAAGGAACGGCGGTATGAGATGCTGTCCAGTATTCTGAAACAGAACAGTGACCGCTGGCGTTTTCAGATGCTGAAATATTCGTTCATGGATCATGCGAATATTCACGGTCTGGACATCTGGAATGACGGGGCAATCGTTCTGGTCATGAACTTCCACGAGAATTTCTTTTTGATCACGCTGAAAGAAAAATCCATTTCTTCTGCGATTCTGGCATATCTGCACTATCTGGAGGCGTTGAAAGTATTGAGCCCCAGTGCGGAAACAGCAGATATGTTGTTGAAAAAGTGTCAGTTCCATCAGAAGACCATGACAACAAAATCCACATAAGGCAATACCGCACAAAGAGCGTCTGGC
>NZ_KI260433.1:35227-47299 GCF_000468015.1 Ruminococcus callidus ATCC 27760
GTCGCACAATCTTTGTGCGGTATTGCCCTAAAAACACCAGCCGCGGGCAAATACGGATTGCCTGCGGCTGGTGTTTTTTGATTCTTGCGTTTTCTGTTATTACTGATAATGTGCCAGAAACTGACGGGTGCGTTCCTGTGCGGGACGCTCGAAAATCTGTTCCGGCGTGCCTTCTTCAACAATGTAACCGTCTGCCATGAAGATGATCCGATTGGAAATGGCTCTTGCAAAACTCATTTCGTGGGTAACGATGACCATTGTCATGTGATCTTCCGCCAGCAGACGAATGACTTCCAGAATTTCACCAGTCAGTTCCGGATCCAGTGCAGAAGTCGGTTCGTCGAAAAACAGGATCGACGGGGACATTGCCAGAGCACGTACAATGGCAACTCGCTGCTGCTGTCCGCCGGACAGCTCGCAGGGATACGCTTTTGCCTTGTCAGCCAGACCGACTTTTTTCAGCAGTTCCATTGCTGTTTTCTCTGCTTCGGTACGGCTTTTCTTGAGGATCAGCCGCGGGGCTTCGGTGATGTTCCGGAGCACGGAATAGTGCGGAAACAGGTTGAAGTTCTGGAATACCAGACCAAAATAGTGTTGGATCTTGCGGAATTCCGCCTTGGGGGCATAGACCGGACGCTTGCCGTCCTTCGCCTGCACTGCCTCCTGTCCCATGTAGGAAATTTTTCCGCTGGAGAGTGTTTCCAGAAATGTGCAGCATCGCAGCAGTGTCGATTTTCCGGAGCCAGAGGGACCGATAATGGAGAGCACCTCTCCCGGCTTTACGGAAAAGGAAATATCCTTGAGAACCTGCACCTCTCCAAAATGCTTTTGCAGGTGTTCAACTTCTAAGTAATTCAATGTGGCACCTCTTAAATCTTGTAGTAGTTCAGCTTCTTTTCCAGCAGGGACATCAGACCGGCAACTACCAGATTGAAGACATAGTAGAAGATCGCAGCAGCCAGATAGGGGAGCATGGAGGTTTCCGAAGCCGCGATCATCTGGGTCTCTGTAAACAGTTCAATGTAGGAGATCGCAAAGGCGAGGGAAGTATCCTTGACCAGTGTGATCGATTCGTTGGTCACTGCCGGCAGCACCCGCTTGATCATTTGCGGGGTAATGATCCGCAGGAATTTCTGCATGCGGCTGTACCCCAGAATCTTGGCAGCTTCGTGCTGTCCAACGGGAATGGACTGAATGCCGCTGCGGAAAATTTCTGCAAAATAAGCGGCGTAGTTCAGCGAAAAAGCGATGATTACTGCCCAGAAGCGGTAATTGGTCGTCAGGGGAAGTCCGAACAGAAAATACTTTCCGAAATAGATGACCAGCAGCTGTAACATCAGCGGCGTGCCGCGGACAACAGAAATGTAAAATTTCATCAGCCACTGTACCGGCTTCCATGCATACATGCGAGCCACACAGATGAGAAGTCCCAGCGGCATGGAAAATATCAGTGTCAGCAGGAAGATCCATGTGGAACGCAGCATGCTGTCGCTCAATTGTGCGACGATTTCAAAAAAAGACATATCAGGTTTCCTTTCGGAGATTTAGTCAATAACAGAATCCGTCAGATCCCACTTTTCAGCGATCTCTGCAAACTTGCCGTCCTCACGCATTTCGTCCAGTGTTTTCTGTACCTTGTCCCGCAGCTCGGTGTTGTTCTTGGCGAAGCCCACTGCATACTGTTCTGCGGAGAGCACGTCGTCCAGAATCTTGTACTTGCCGTCGCGGGATTCCATCTGATACTTTGCAACGCCGATGTCCATGGCAATGGCTTCTACTGCATTGGAGTCCAGATTCATAAAGGCTGTGTTGTAATCGGAAACGACTACCAGTTCCTTGAAAGAATCCTTCAGCTCCTTGTTGTCATCTTCCTTGAGGGCAGCCTCTGCGGAAGAATCGGTCTGTACAGCAACGCTCTTGCCGGCGAGGTCATCAAAGGTAGCAATGCCGCTGTCCTCCTTGACCACGAATACCTGCGAGTTGTCTACATACGGTTCTGTCCATGCGTATTCGTCCTCACGGCCATTCATGGTGAAGCCGTTCCAGATGCAGCTGATCGTACCGGAATTCAGTTCCATATCCTTGGCGTTCCAGTCGATGGGCTGCTTGACCAGTTCCCAGTCGTTCCGCTTGCAGACTTCCGCAGCCAGATCCAGATCGAATCCCACATATTCGCCGTTTTCGTCCTGATAGCCATAGGGCGGGAATGCGGCATCAAAGCCTACAATGAATTTTTCCTTGCCGCCGTTTTTGGAATTGTCTTTGCTGCTGCCGCAGCCCACCATGGAAAATGCCATTGCTCCGGCTGCAACGCCTGCCAGCAGGCGGATTGTCCAGTTCTTTTTCATACGTAAAACTCCTTTTTTTAATGATAGACGATATGCTGATGCAGCGGTGCTTTAGGAAACACTGCATAAAGCCCGCCTGACGGCTTTGCACGCAATCTGCGTGCAGATTTTTCGTCATATTGCCCAGAAATCCCTTGCCAGACACCAAGTCTGCCTGCGGAATTTCTGGGCAATCTGCCGAAAAATCTGACGACGCATCTTACCACAAGCTTTGCTCGGTGTTTCTTTTACAGCACTACTACATTATCACAAAAAACATTTTTATTATAACATGGTTTTTCCGGTCTGTCAACCGGATTTCACGTGTGAAAAGAAAGAATTTATCAACATATCATATCAAAAACGCAAAAAATCCGAAAATACCGGAAAACCGCTTGCATTCTTTGCGAATTTCGATTATAATAGAAAAGAATTGCGTATCAGCAATAAAAGCCATGTCAGTACAGGACTGACAGAAAGGAAGTTCACATATGAAAAAAACAACGAAAGCAATCGCACTTCTGGCAGCAAGCACGATGCTGGCAGTATCTCTGACGGCATGCGGCACTCCTGCCAACACTGTATTCAGTGCAGATGATCTGAAAGGCAAGAAGATCGGTGCACAGCTGGGAACCACCGGCTATGTCTATGCCGGCGATGTAGAAGATGCCACCGTAGAACCGTATAATAAGGGTGCAGATGCCGTACAGGCTCTGAAGCAGGGCAAGCTGGATGCTGTTATCATCGACAGCGAGCCGGCAAAGGCATTTGTGGCAAAGAACGATACCCTGAAAATTCTGGACGATCCCTTTGCAGAGGAAGAATATGCCATTGCCTACAAGAAGGGCAACGATGAACTGGGACAGAAGCTGGACGATGCTCTGACCAAGCTGAAAGAGGACGGCACACTGGACGAGATCGTCAGCCACTGGATCGGCGATAACGCAGACCAGAAGTCCTACACACCGGACGACAGCGTAGAACGGGACGGCACACTGGTTATGGCGACTAACGCAGAATTTCCGCCCTATGAGAGCGTAGACGGAGAGACCATTGTCGGTGTCGATGTGGATATGATGCAGGCTGTCTGCGACGAGATCGGCATGGAACTGAAAGTGGAGAACATGGAATTCGATTCCATTATTGCTGCTGTACAGTCCGGCAAGGCAGATGTCGGCGTAGCCGGCATGACTGTTACACCGGACCGTGAGGAAAACGTATCCTTTACACAGGGCTATGCAACGACGACACAGGTTATCATTGTCCGGAAAGACTAACAGGAGATCGTAACCGTGAATTTTATCGATAACTTTATAAATAAATTCCATTCCACTCTTATTGAGAAAGACCGCTGGCTGTACCTGCTGGACGGCTTGAAAACGACGCTGATCATCACATTTTTCGCGGTGATCCTGGGCATGGTGCTGGGCTTTCTCATTGCCATTGTCCGTTCCACCCACGACAAGACCGGAAAGCTGGGCTTTCTGAATGTTCTGGCACGGATCTATCTGACAGTGATCCGCGGCACGCCTGTCGTTGTACAGCTGTTGATTATCTACTTTGTCATTTTCGCTTCGGTGAATGTGGGGAAAACCTTTGTGGCGGTGCTGGCGTTCGGTCTGAACTCTGCGGCGTATGTGGCAGAGATCGTGCGTTCCGGCATTATGTCGATCGACAACGGACAGTTTGAGGCAAGTGCCAGTCTGGGACTGAACTACCCGAAAACACTGCTCTCCGTCATTCTGCCACAGGCGTTCAAGAACGTGCTGCCGGCACTGGCGAACGAGTGCATCGTTCTGCTGAAAGAAACTTCGGTTGCCGGCTATATTGCGGTGATCGACCTGACCAAGGGCGGCGATATTATCCGAAGCCAGACCTACGAGGCATTCCTGCCGCTGATCGCAGTTGCCCTGATCTATCTGATCATGGTCATGATCTTGAGTTCTCTGGTGACAAAACTGGAAAGGAGATTGGCGAGAAGTGATCGAGGTTAAACATCTGGACAAATCCTTTGGAGATCTCCATATTCTGAAAGACATTTCCACAAACATCGAAAAGGGCGAAAAGGTAGTCATCATCGGGCCGTCCGGTTCCGGCAAGAGCACCTTTCTCCGCTGTCTGAACCGTCTGGAACAGCCCAGCGACGGACAGATCTTCTTTGAGGGTGAAGACCTGACGCACATGCCCGACCGACAGCTTTACAGCGTGCGGCAGAAAATGGGCATGGTTTTCCAGCATTTTCACCTGTTCCCGCACCTGACCATTCAGAAGAATATCACTCTTGCACCGGTAAAGCTGAAACGCATGACACAGGCGGAGGCAGATGCCAAAGCCACAGAACTGCTGCAAAAAGTCGGACTGGCAGACAAGGCAAACCAGTATCCCGACCAGCTTTCTGGCGGACAGAAACAGCGTATCGCCATTGCCAGAGCACTGGCAATGAATCCGGATGTGATGCTGTTTGACGAACCGACTTCGGCACTGGATCCGGAAATGGTCGGCGAAGTACTGGAACTGATGCGGGAACTGGCAGACGACGGCATGACCATGATTGTGGTGACTCACGAAATGGGCTTTGCCAAGGAAGTTGCCTCCCGTGTGATGTTCATGGACGGTGGAAAGATCGTGGAAGAAAACGAACCGCAGGAATTTTTCAGCAACCCCAAGAATCCCCGCCTGCGAGAGTTCCTGTCCAAGGTACTGTGAGCAATGGCGTATCAGACTGTCATTTTGAAGCAGCTTAACGAGGGCTGTGCCGCTGTGCGAAAAGCCGTTTTCATGGAAGAACAGGGGTTTCAGCAGGAGTTCGACGACGTGGACGACCGTGCGTATCACGTGCTGATACAGGACGGAGAGCGTCCCGTTGCCACCGGACGACTGTTCACGGAGGACGGCGAAACATATCTCATCGGCAGAGTTGCCGTGCTGTCTGCCTATCGGGGGCAGCATCTGGGAGAACACGTTGTCACTGCACTGGAACAGCAGGCGAAGGCATGCGGTGCCAAGTGCATTACCCTTTCGGCACAATGCCGTGCGGCAGGCTTTTATGAAAAGCTGGGCTATACCAAAACAGAAGAGTATCACATGGACGAGTTTTGTCCCCATGTGACCATGCGAAAAGCATTTTGAAAGAGCAGAGCATACCGGAGCACATACGGCTTCGGTGTGCTTTTTTGTTGTGATCTGTCCGATGAAATATGACGGAATTCTGCGGAGAAACCCGTTCCGGCAGTGCGGGAAATAAATTGTTCACCAAATAAAATGTAAATTTCAGCCGAAAAAGCTGGACAATTCCATCAGAAAATTGTATAATAAAGATGGGATTTTCCGAGATGCCTTCCAAGCGGGCATTTTTTCGCAGCTTATGCGGAACGGTCTGGAACTATCGCGGAATTTCTGTCGGACGGTATCGTATCGTCAGAACGTCAGATTTGCAGAATGGTCTGACAAGGAGATGAACCCATGTGGTTCTTACAGGAGGATTCAATGAACGAACAGGAAATCAAAGAACAGCTTTGTGATGTCTGCCACAAGATGTGGCAGCTGGGCTGGGTGGCTGCCAATGACGGAAATGTTTCCGTGAAGCTGGAGGACGGCACCTTTTTTGCAACACCTACCGGCATGAGCAAAAGCTTCATCACACCGGACAAGCTGGTTCGCATCAACGACAAGGGCGAAGTGCTGGAGGGGGCTGCAGGGCTGCGGCCGTCCTCGGAAATCAAAATGCACCTCTGCTGCTATCGGGAACGTCCCGATGTGGGAGCTGTGCTGCATGCACACCCGCCTGTGGCAACCGGTTATGCCGTTGCCAACAAGGCACTGGACGAGTACACCATGATCGAGTCGGTAATTGCCATTGGCTCTGTGCCGGTGACACCTTACGGCACGCCCTCTACAGACGAAGTGCCGGAGGCGATCAAGCCCTATTTGCAGGAGCATGACGTGATGCTTCTGCAAAATCATGGTGCCCTGACGGTGGGAGCAGACCTGATCACTGCGTACTACCGCATGGAAACGCTGGAACTCTTTGCAAAGATCTCCCTGAATGCCCACCTGCTGGGCGGTGCACAGGAGATCTCGCGGGAGAACATCGACCGGCTTTGCAGCATGCGTGCACAGTACGGCGTAACGGGAAAGCACCCCGGCTATAAGAAGTACCCCAACGGTCAGAACTGAATCGGAGGTGTTTTTTATGCTGAAACACATTCCGGCGATTCTGACACCGGAGCTTTTGAAAGTACTCATGGAAATGGGACACGGCGATGAAATTGTGATCGCCGACGGCAATTTCCCCGGTGCGGCAATTGCACAGCGGCTGATCCGTCTGGACGGTCACGGCGTGCCGGAGATTCTGGACGCGGTGATGCAGTTCTTTCCGCTGGACAGCTACACGGAAAAGCCGGTGGGACTTATGGAAGTGGTAGCCGGCGATCCGGCAGTTCCTGTAATTTGGGACACCTACCGTGAGATCCTGAACCGGTACGAACCGGAGCACTGTGAGATCGAATTTATGGAACGGTTCGCATTTTACGAGCGTGCCAAAAAAGCATACGCCGTAATTGCCACCGGGGAAACGGCGATCTACGCCAACGTCCTGTTGAAAAAGGGCGTAGTCCTGCCGGAGGAAACCCCATGATGCGGTATGTGCTGGCACTGGATTTCGGAGCGTCCTCCGGCCGTGCCATGCTGGCAGGTTTTGACGGCAGCCGCATCACCTTGCAGGAAGTGCACCGCTTTGCCAATGAACCCGTTTCCAAGGACGGCAGATTGTACTGGAACGTGCCGCAGCTCATGGAAGAACTGGAACAGGGCTTGCAGGCGGGCTATGCCATTGCACCCTATGAAAGCATCGCCATTGATACGTGGGGCGTGGACTACGGTATGCTGGGGGCAGACGGCACCTTGCTGGAACTGCCGCGGCATTATCGGGACGGCAGAACAGACGGTATTTTGAAAAAGGCAGAACAGTTCCTGCCGGCAGCGGAACTCTACCGCCGGACAGGCACACAGGTCATGGAAATCAACACGCTGTTTCAGCTGCTCTGTCAGCGGGACAGCGGCGGCTTTGACCAGTGTGCCACGATTCTGCCAATGCCGGATCTGTTTGCGTATCTGCTGACGGGAACCATTTCCGCAGAACGCTCTATCGCCAGCACTACTCAGATGCTCTCCGCGGAAACCGGCACATGGGATCGGGAACTGCTGGAGCTTTTCCACATTCCCCACCGGATTCTGCCGGAAATTGTGGAAAGCGGCACGGCAAAAGGCACGCTTTCTCCGGAAGTACAGCAGCGGCTGGGCTTGCCGGCGATATGCGTGACGGCGGTCTGCGGGCACGATACCCAGTGTGCTGCATTTGCGGCTCCGGCAAAGACAGACAAGCATGTGTTCCTGAGCTGCGGCACATGGTCCCTGTTCGGAACCGAGCCGGAACAGCCGGTTCTGACAGAGCAGGCGGCGGCACTGGGCTTGTCCAATGAGGTCGGCTATGGGAAAAGGGTGACGTTCCTCAAGAACATCATCGGTCTTTGGCTGTTGCAGGAGTCCCGTCGGGAATATGCCCGTCAGGGAAAGAACTACAGCTTTGCGGAGATCGAAACCATGGCACGGCAGAGCCACGAACCGTCCAGCTTTATCGATCCGGACGATCCGGTCTTTGTGCCCCACGGGGATATTCCCAAGCGGGTGAAGGCGTTTTGCCGGAAAACCGGTCAGCATGTGCCGGAGAGCGACGGAGCCATTTTCCGCTGCATCTATGAAAGTCTGGCACTGAAATACCGCATGGCTCTGGAAGAACTGGAAGCCTGCACCGGTGAAACCTATCCTGTGATCCACATCATGGGCGGCGGTGTCAAGGACAGTCTGCTCTGTCAGCTGACAGCGGATTATTGTCAGCGGCTGGTGGCAGCCGGACCGGTAGAAGCTACCGTGTACGGAAATGCCGCGATACAAATGCTGGCACTGGGAATTTTGAAAACGCCGGCAGAAGCACGGCGTTGCATTGCCGCATCGGAATCGATGCAGTTTTATCATGCAGGAGCATTCCCTGCGTCATCTTATGAGAAATATCGAACCCTGTTGAAGTGAGGTTGAGTTTATGATATATCCGAAAATCGGTATCCGTCCGGTCATTGACGGCAGACAGTTCGGTGTCCGTGAAGATCTGGAACAGCAGACCATGGACATGGCATATGCAGCACAGAAGCTGATCGAGTCCCGTCTGCGGTATCCGGACGGCACAAAGGTGCAGTGCGTCATCGCCCCGAAAACCATTGGCGGCGGGGCAGAAGCCTATGAATGTGAAACCTTTTTTCAGACACAGAACGTGTGTGCTACCCTGTCCGTAACGCCCTGCTGGTGCTACGGCAGCGAAACCATGGATCTGAACCCGCTGACCATAAAGGCAGTGTGGGGATTCAATGGCACCGAGCGGCCGGGAGCCGTTTATCTGGCAGCCTGCATGGCGGCTCATGCACAGCGTGGCTTGCCGGCGTTTGCCATTTACGGCAAAGACGTGCAGGACAAGTGGCAGTCTGACGTTCCGGAATCCGGAGAGATTCCCGAAAAGAAAGCCTACATGCCGATTCCGGCAGATGTAGAGGAAAAGATCCTGCGGTTTGCCAAGTGTGCCGTTGCGGTGGGTGTCATGCGGAATAAGGCGTATGTCGGTCTGGGCGGCGTGTCCATGGGGATCGCCGGCTCCTACTGCAATTCGGACTTTTTCCAGAAGTATCTGGGAATCCGTGCGGAATGGGTAGACCTGACTGAAATTCTCCGCCGGATCCATCTGGGCATCTACGACCACGACGAGTACGAAAAGGCTCTGGCGTGGGTAAAGGCGAATTGTCCGGAGGGCTATGATGTCAATCGGGACGTGCCGGAGGATAAGGAGATCGACCCCTTCGGCATCAAGAAGCCCCGCACTGCCGAAGAAAAGGCAAAGGAATGGGAATTCATTGTCAAGTTTACGCTGATCGTACAGGACATTTTCTTCGGCAATCCGAAGCTGCTGGAAATGGGCTGGGCAGAAGAAAGCCACGGCAGAAATGCAATTCTGGGCGGCTTTCAGGGACAGCGTATGTGGACAGACTGGCTCCCCAACGGCGACTTCACCGAAGCCATTCTCAATTCCAGCTTTGACTGGAACGGGAAAAAAGAGCCGTCCATTCTGGCAACCGAAAATGACGGCCTGAATGGTACGGCGATGCTGTTCGGCAAGCTGCTCACCGGCACGGCAACGATCTTTGCCGATGTTCGAACCTACTGGAGTCCGGAGGCGGTGAAGCGTGTGACAGGTGTCGCACCTACCGGACGGGCGGCCGGCGGCTTTATCCACTTGATTAACAGCGGTGCAGCGGCTCTGGACGGCACCGGTGCATGCAGGGACGAAAATGGCACGGCGGTCATGAAGCCGTGGTGGGAAGTCAGCACCGATGATATTCAGGCAATGCTGGCAGCGACCGACTGGGCACCGGCAAATCTGGGCTATTTCCGCGGCGGCGGCTTCTCCTCGCACTATCGGACCCGTGCAGAGATGCCGGTGACGATGATTCGCGTGAACATTCTCAACGGCACACAGCCGCTGCTGCAAATCGCAGAGGGCTATACAGTAGACCTGCCGGACGAGATTCATCAGCCTTTGGACGAGCGTACCGATAAGACATGGCCGACCACATGGTTCGTGCCGAATCTGACGGGAGAGGGTGCGTTTACGGACGTGTACCATGTCATGGCAAACTGGGGTGCAAACCACGGCTGTCTGGCATACGGGCATATCGGAGCCGACCTGATCACGCTGGCAAGCATGCTGCGGATTCCGGTTTCGATGCACAATGTTTCCGAAGACCGGATCTATCGTCCGCACACATGGAGTGCCTATGGCACCAAGGATCTGGAGGCCGCGGACTATCGTGCGTGTGCCGACTACGGTCCGCTCTATTAAGGTGAATCCCGTGTTGTTCTCCTCGTGAGGGCGAAACGGATTTCATATATTCAGTTGCACACAGAAAGCCGCTCTCGGGATGCACCCTGAGGACGGCTTTCTTATTTTATCGTGTGACAGTGCAGCTGAGAAATTGCCGGTGCGTGCAGAAAGTGCAGTGTCAAGTCTGGCTTCGCATTGTTCCGTACAGGAATCGGAGGCGGCTGCGGCACAGACTGCTGATGCAGAACAGCACAGGTGAGCATGGCAGCAGCCAGCCGCTTTTTCTGGATAGAGTGCAGGGGACATACCTCCTTTGGAAAATGATGCAGTGTTTCCTGATCGTGTCAAAATATCAGCATACCCTAATATAGCATATTATGAATCCGCCTGCAATATGTTCGGGAAAACTCGTGGAAGTTCGTCTTTTTTCGAAAGCTGCGGGAAGATGCTGCTCTCTGTTCCGGAACGGGTGCCAGTATTTTTCGAAACACGCTTGGAATTGACAAATCCGCCTGCAAATGGTATAATGCCAAAAGTGACTACCCACAAGGAAAGGAGTTCCCCAATGAACTGGAAAAATCACTATCGAAAAGCCCTGACATTCAGCTATGACGACGGCAACGAGCAGGACAGAAAGCTGCTGGAGATCCTGAACCGCTATGGCATGAAAGCCACGTTTAACGTCAACACCGGACTGAACCACGACTGCGGCACATGGGTATACCGGAATGTGCTGGAAGTGCACCGGCTGAATCTGGCAGAGTGTTCGGAACTCTATGCCGGTCATGAAATGGCTGTCCATGGTGTTTACCACTACAATCTGACGGAACTGACACCGGAGGAGTGCACAGCGGAATTGCAGGACAATATTGCGGCAATCACAGAGATTTACGGCGCTGTTCCGGTGGGTATGGCATATCCCTACGGCGTGTTCAATGATGCGGTTGTGGAAGAACTGCGGCGGCTGGGAATCGGCTACGGACGAGGCACGGAAAGCTCTCACTGCTTCGCGGAACAGGAGGACTTGCTGCGGTTTCGTCCCACCTGTCATCACGATGACGAAGCTCTGTTCTCACTGGCGGAACAGTTTTTGCAGGCAGAAGCTGAAACGCCCCAGATCTTCTACATCTGGGGACACAGCTATGAATTCGAAGGCAACCGCAACTGGGACAGACTGGAACGCCTTTGTGAGATGCTTGCCGGCAGGGACGATATTTTTTACGGCACCAATCGGGAAGTGCTGCTGCCGGACTGGGCGGTGCAGACGAAATGAGCGGTCTGGTACATCTCTACTGCGGCGACGGCAAGGGTAAGACGACTGCGGCAATGGGGCTTGCGGTACGCTGTGCCGGCTGGCAGGAACGGGTGCTGGTGGTGCAGCTGATGAAGCAGGACAACTCCGGAGAACGGCGGATTCTGGAGCAGCTGCCGCAGGTCACCTTGTGGGAAACTTATCCCGATGCCAAGTTTTCCTTTCGCATGACACCGGCGGAAAAAGCAGAAGCAGCCCGCTGGTATACCGGACAATTCCGCAGAATTACCGAGGCAGTGCAGGGCGGGACGTATCGCATGCTGATACTGGACGAATTGCTCTCCTGTATCTCCTGTGGGTTTTTGCCGGAGGAAACGGTGCTGGCATTTCTGGACAGCCGTCCGGAGAATCTGGAAGTCGTCATGACCGGCAGAAATCCCAGTCCTGCACTGGCAGAACGGGCGGACTACCTCACCGAAATGTGTCTGCGGAAGCACCCGTATGAAGAAGGCATATCAGCACGAAAGGGCATCGAGTATTAGGGCAATACCGCACAAAGAGCGTCTGGC